>CAZKRK010000094.1:0-21179 GCA_964555035.1 uncultured Victivallales bacterium
GTGCCGTGGACCGGTTGGAGCGCAACGGAACTTCTGACCTTTTGATACAGCCCCAGCGCCGCAGCGTAGTGTCTGATTGATGATTCTCGATTAGCGATTGTTGATTTGCGACCGGACTTCAAGAATCGGAAGACATCAATCATATCTCACGCGCTATCCACGTTCTTCGTTTACACCCCTGATGCACTGATGCACAGGCTGCCGGGAGAAGGCTTGCATAGCGAGTGGCGTCGTGGCACAGTGCGGCGTTCCGTGGGGTAGATGTGTGATGCTGTGGGAAGACAGCAAGAAGGAGAGGAGACGCGTGATGGAGAGGTGTAGTGTGAAGATTCTGGGTATCGTGCTGGTGGCGATGGTTGTTGTGGCGGCCGGATGCGTAGAGAAGGTGACCGAGCCGCAACCTGAGGAGAAGGCCGCCGCGGAGAAGGTCGCTGCCGAGAAGGCTGCCGCTGAGAAGGCCGCTGCCGAGAAGGCCGCCGCCGCAGAGAAGGCTGCCGCTGAAAAGGCTGCCGCTGAGAAGGCCGCTGCCGAGAAGGCTGCCGCCGCAGAGAAGGCTGCTGCCGAGAAGGCTGCCGCTGAGAAGGCCGCTGCCGAGAAGGCCGCTGCTGAGAAGGCCGCTGCTGAGAAGGCTGCTGCTGCTGAGAAGGCTGCTGCCGAGAAGGCCGCTGCAGAGAAGGCTGCTGCCGCTGAGAAGGCCGCTGCCGAGAAGGCTGCCGCCGCAAAGGCTGCCGTTGAGAAGGCTGTTCCGGCTGTGCCGGCTGTGCCTGCGCCGCCAGTTCCGGGTGGTGGCACCAAGTAGCGTTCAGCTAGTAGATAGAGAGTGTCCGAAAAGGGCCGCGCCGATTTGTCGGCGCGTGGAGGAGCAGATTAAGTAGAAAGATCAGGTAGATAGATTAAGTATGCCCATCGACTCTTAATCTATCTACCTAATCTTTCTACTTAATCTCCCTCCCCAATCTTCCGGCCTCCCCAATCTTCCGGCGTTTCGCAAACGTAGACCCTTTTCGGATGGGGTCGAGAGGACGCACGCCAACGGCGTGCCACATCATAGCCCAGCGAGAATCGCTGGGAACCGGTGCACATCCCAAACAGCCCTTATCCTGGTGTCATTAGGGCGCGTCGCTGTTCTGCGCCCCTCAGCGCCCGACCCTGATGCGGTACAGTACGGACCGGTTGGTGGTTACCAGTTCGCAGGCGCCGTCGACGGGGGTTACGGGCCTGTTGGTGAGGAAGGGTGTCCAGGACGGGGACATCAGATTGTCGCACCGTTCCAGGTACTGGGTGGCCTGCGTTCCTCCCTGCCACTCGATCCGCACGATTCCGTTGCTGCGCAGGATGCGCGTGAGGGCGAGGAAGGAGTTCGGATCGAGCGGTCCCGTGTCCGCGGCCCACTCGTCGTTGTTGGAGATGCCGTCTCCGTCCGGGTCGTCGTTGGAATCGTCGCTCCCCGCGTTCAGGCCGTGTCGTGCCTCCCACTCGTCCGGCATGCCGTCCCGGTCAGTGTCGGCCACGGGGTGAATATACTCGTAGGCCCCGATGTCGAACCTGGCAGTCCCGTCGCCGTCACCGTCCAGTGGCCTGGCGGTCTTGTCGGGATCGGACGTCAGCGACCCCAGACTCATTCCGGCATCGATGCAGGGCGAAGCCGCGGTCAGGCGGAAGTCGACCGAAGAGACAAACCGGGGATTGTCGGTAATTATGGACGAACCGCTCCCGACCCAGCCCTGGATACAGTTGTACCGGTTCTCGTCCATGCTGCCCGAGATAGCAGCGCCATTGCCCCAGACGATTGAGTTGCGCAGAATGTTGCGGATTACCCCCGGCCCCCTGTAAAAGGAGATAGCCCTTGCCGTATTGTTGGCAACCGTGCAGCCCTCCACCGTCGTGCTGTCGGTGCAGATCAGGACCGTACCTCCGGTGTGGCCCGACGCTACGCAGCCCCGCAGGGTGGAGTGAAACGCGTACACGGCCAACCCGCCGGAGGGGTAGGCTCTGTTGCTTATGAACGTGCAGTTTTGGAGCGTGCCGTGGTGCACGGACGCGCCACCTCCGTAGCCGTACACTCCCGAAGAGAACCCGTTCCTGACGAACGTGCAGCGTTCCACCAGCCCGCCGCCAACGTAGAAGCCGGCTCCGAGGTTTCCGGAGGTGGTGGAGCCGCCGTTGATTCCCGACACGTTGTTTTCCGCGGTGCAGTCGCGCGCCCGGCAGGAAGAGAGATAGGCTGCGCCGCCGTCATCGAGGCATGCGTTGTTCCGGAACACTGACGAGGCGATCGTCGCACTCACCGCGTGCACGCCGCCGCCGTGTGCGGACTCCGCGCGGTTGCCGGTGAATTCGCAGTCCACGATCAGGCCCCCCTTGTAGCAGCGCGCGCCGCCGCCGGATGTTGCGGCGATGTTCCCCACGAAAGTGCAGTTTGTCGCCGTTCCGCCACGATAGAGGCTGACCCCGGCGCCTGTGCCGGGAGACCGGTTTCCGGTAACGATGCAGTCGGCCACCACGCCTCCGCTGTCGAGGTACGCCCCCCCGCCTTCCGCGTAGCCGTTCGTGAGCGTGAATCCGCGCAGCTCCGCCCCTGTCGTGAGCCAGGCGCACCGCACCACACCCGTGCCGCCGGCGGGGCCGGCGCTGATGATTGTGCTTTGCGGTCCCGCAAGCGAACGCAGTTTCTGGTGCCGCGACAGCATTACGCGCGTATCGGTCCCCACCATGATCGGGCCGCCGGTATCGTAGGTGCCCGGCGCAACCACGACAGAACCCCCGTAGACGGCCGCCTCGGCCGCGTCCTGAAGCGTGGTCGCGGCCGTTGCCCACGACGTGTAGGGATACTCGTGATCGCCGACCAGCGAAACGTAGTTCGTCCAGCCCCCCAGAACATGCATCAGGAGCGTTGTGCTGACGCCGGCCGGGTAGTCCGGGTTGTAGGCGGTCAACGTCACGGGGCGATCGCCCGCGGTTTTCCACGTATGCGTGACGAGGGGCGTGTTCGTGGCGCACGGCCCTGTGCCGAAATCCCAGGTGTACCACAGGGCGTTGGTCAGATTCATCGCGTGCAGGTCGATGGCGGTTTCGGTAACCAGTGTCGTCTCCGCAACAAGAATGTGCGGATAAAGCGGTCCGGCCAGACCTGACAACGAGAATTCGTCGCAGCCGATATCCACGGCCGCGCCGTCAATGCGCGGGTCCCCGTCGAGGTCGGTTGTCCCCGGGGCCATGGCCGTGTCGCCGGCGTCAATGCAGGGCGAGCCGAGCGCCAGGCGATAGGGGTGGCCGAACAGAAAGGCGGGATCGTTCGTTATTGCCGACGATCCGAATGCCGGCGTGACGCAATTGTGTGAGGACTTGGACACGTAGCCGTGAGTGTGCACGTTGTCTCCACCACCCTCTGCCTTGTTGTAGTAGACAACGCAGTTGTAGAGACTGCCGCCGCCCGTCGTGTTCACCCCGCCGCCGTCGTTCGCGGCCCAGTTGTCGCGGATGGTGCAGTTGACGAAGGCCCCCCCCATGAACGTAACCACGCCCCCGCCACCATGCCACCCCCAGGTCGCGTAGGCCGAGTTCTCGGCGATGAGGCAGTTCCGAAAGGTACCCCCCTTGCAGTTGACGCCGCCCCCCTGGCCGGCCTTGTTCCTCACGATCCGGCAGTTATAGACCGCCCCGCCGCTGCAGCTCAATCCCCCTCCCTGGAAATAGGAGTAGTTGGTTGCAACACCACAACCCGTCACGAGGCAGTTCCGCACTGTTCCCGACGATAGACTGACTCCTCGATAGCAATTCGTGATCGTGAAGCCGTCGACGACCGCGTCGTAGTGCGAGATCGAGAAGCCGGTGTGCTCGGACGCACCGTCGACAATCGTACCGTGACTGCCGTCGACGCCGACAACCCGTATGGGTGTGCTGACCGCGATCGATTTGCCCTCCGTATACGTGCCGGCGCTCACGCATACCGTCCCGCCGTAACAGGCTTCGGCCACCGCAGCGCAGATGCTCGTGGACGCGTTCTGCAGCGTGGTGAACGGTGGAACGTGCGCGCCGCCATACCAGACGTAGTTCGTGAAAGCCAACAGGATGTCGACGGTGGTGGTCGCCGACACCCCCTGCGGGGCGTCGTCGTTGAACGCGGTCAAAACCGGGTTGTACACGCCCGGCACCGTCCAGGTATGCTCCAGTACCGTGGCGTTGGTCGCTCTTGTCCCGTCGCCGAAGTCGAACTCTATCCGCGTGGCCTGTCCGACTACGTTGGCCCGGAATTCCAGGGGAACGCCGACGATGGCCCGCGGCGCCTCCTGTTCGATCGCCACGTATAGTGTCCCGGTGCTTCCTCCCGGCACCAGCTCATCGCAGCCTATGTCGACTGCGCCGCCAGACACGCGCGGATTCCCGTCAATGTCCACTCCCGCCGCCTCCGCAGTCTTGCCCGCGTCGATGCACGGCGACCCCGGCAGCAGATGGGGGTCCATGACTCCCGCGAGCAAGGGTGGGTCGGTGACTATCGCCTCAGACTTGTATGGGCGCGATCTGCAACAGCAGTTCGAAGCGTAACTGTACGGATCGCTAAAGATGCCGTAGCGGTCGTCGGCCGAATTGTAGTAGACAATGGAGTTCACGATCAGCGCTCCATTCATGATGACTACGCCGTGTCCCATGCGGGAGGTGTTCCTGGTGACCGTGCAGTTCCTGATCGTGCCGACGCGGCAGTAGATGCCCGCGCCTCTTCCCGCGCCCGAGACGGTGTTACGGGCGACGAAACTGTTGCGCACCTCGCTGTCCGCCAGGCATACGAGCCCGCCACCGTCCCGGCCGGTGGTCTCGTTATCGACGATTCGGCAACGCGCGACCAGGTTGCTGTCCCCCCCGAGGTGGATCCCGCCCGCGTAGTAACTGGCCGTGTTCCCCCTGACAACGCAGTTGGACACCAGGCAACCGTCGCCGCACCACACGCCGCCGCCGTCGTTGGTTGCCTGGTTCCCCGAGATAACCGCATCGGTCAGGGTCGCCCCGGTGAGATACGCGCCGGCGCCGTCGTCCGCAACGCCGTTGGTCAGGGTGAAGCCGGACACAACCGTTCCGTTCGTTGCAAACAGGCAGCGGCCGCTTCCCCCGGCGTCGACGATCGTGACCTCCGGGCCGTTCACGCTGCGGAGATTGACGGGCCAGTCGTCAATCGTAACGGATTCCGCGTAGACTCCGTTCGTCACCAGGACCAGGTTGTGATGGTACGAGACGTCGATTGCCTCCTGGATGGAAGTGGCCGCCGTCTCCCAGGAGGAGTAGGGCCAGATGTTCGATCCGGTTGGAGAGACGTGGTTGGTGATGCCCGCGGGGCCGAGCTTGCGGATGCTGACCGAATCGGAGCCCGCGAGCCCGTACGCGTTCACTCCGTGAATCCATATGGGGTTCACCGAGACCAGTGACGAGAGGCCGATCGGCGGCGACGTCCACGCATTCGTGGCCGCAAACACGGCGGTTTCGCCGGTGACTTCGTTGGAGACCACCATGTCGACGTGAACATCGCCGTTGTTGAAGCCGGTGACCTGGATCGTGTTCGTCTGGTAGGGAACATCGTGCGGCGGGGTTGTGATCGTGACGACCAGCCCTGCATCTACGATCGCCGTGCCTGTCACGATCTTGTCCGGCAAAGGGCTGTAGTACGAGGCCCGCAGCTCGACGTCGTGCACGGCTTCGAGAAGACCGTTGCTCGAAATCGCCGCGCCGATGGCAAGCTGCATCGTGTTGGTGAAGTGCACGCCGCCGGCTTGTGTTGGGTACAGAACGAGCTCCTCGCTGTCGCCGTGGCTCGAAGAGACCGAAACCGTCTGTTGCGTTGTCCCGGCAAACTGTGAGTCCACCAGCGAGATGGTCGTCAGTGCTCCGGGGAAGTAGGCCGTGCGATCGAAAAAGACGAAACCCGAGTTCCTGATTGCGTTGTTGATGTTCAGGCGTCCGCCCGATACGGTTTTTCCCGCGAAGGCCGGCTTCCGGTCGGCAGTGTTCATGAGAACGGTCTTGACGTGTTCCGCGCGCAGCGCCGGCACCAT
Source organism: uncultured Victivallales bacterium (assembly GCA_964555035.1). Lineage (GTDB taxonomy): Bacteria > Verrucomicrobiota > Kiritimatiellia > UBA8416 > CAYOBW01 > CAZKRK01. Next base: position 6,042 of record CAZKRK010000094.1, read on the forward strand.
GGAGAGCAGCAACGCGGCGGCGCCGGAGCAATGCGGCGTAGCCATCGATGTGCCGCTCTTCGTGCCGTAGCCGTTGTTCAGGAGCAGGCTGTATATGTCCGTCCCCGGCGCGGCGAGATCGACGGAGGTGGCTCCGTAGGACGAGAAACTCGACAGCGCGTCATTGCGGTCGGACGATGCCACGGCCAGCACGTTGGCGTTGGTGTATGACGACGGGTAGTGGGAGCCCGCATCGTTGTTGCTGCTGCTGTTGCCCGCGGCGGCGCAAAACAGGATCCCGGCATCGTTGGCGGCGGCGATGGCGTCCTCCATGGCTTGCGAGTATCCCCCGCCTCCCCAACTGTTGTTCATTACCCGCGCGCCCATGAGAGTGGCGTACCCGACGCACTCGATCGCGCCGGAGACATATCCCCAGCCCGAGGCATTCAGAAACCGCAGGGCCATGATTCGGGCGCGCCAGCATACGCCGACAGCCCCGGCCGCATTGTTGCCGACGGCCGCGATCGTGCCCGCCACCGTGTGTCCCGTGATAGTGCTGGTCGAATGGATCGCTGTCGCCGCTCGATGCGTCGATGCCGTAGACGTCGTCAACGTAACCGTTGCCGTCGTTGTCGATCCCGTCACCCGGCGTTTCGCCGGGGTTCCGCCACATGTTGGCCGCGATGTCCACGTGGTTGTAGTCCACCCCCGTGTCGATGACAGCCACGATGACATCCGAGCCCGTTTCAATCTCCCACGCTTCCGGCGCATCGATGTCCGCATCCGCCGTGCCGCCCGACTGGCCCGTGTTGTGAAGACCCCACAGGCTGCCGAGACCCGGATCGTTGGGCGTGAGGCACGTGCGAACAACGTAGTTGGGCTCGGCGTACTCAACGTCAGCGTGCTTGCGCAGGCGTGCAGCCAGCTCGACTACGTCGAGCTCGTCATCGTCGAGTTCCCACACCTCGGCCTTGACAAACCGGAGCGGACGCACCGTGTCGATGGTCGCTTGCGTTTTCCAACCTTTTGTCGCCCGAGCCAGCATACCTTCGCGCGCCTGCATCCCGACCGCACGCAATCCCTTTTGGGAACGCAGCTTGACGATCAACTCGCCCGGCTTGTGTTCGGGTGCCGGCGCACGCGGAATCGGAGCGGCTTGTGTGATGGTGAGAGTGAGAAGGCATCCGCATATAACGGATGCCGCACAGAGTGACTCAGTTTTGCGTAGTTCCATCTTCATAGATTAATATATTACATCGAGAAATAAAGCGTGTCTATTATGAATCACAAGAAAGTTTGTGCTGGACAGGAGAGAGGGTCTTGGATACTATATGCTACGAGATGAGGGGTATTATGCAGAGAGTCGCGAAGGCGCCGATGCCGGCGCTGTTGGCGTTGATGCTGGCGGCGCATGGGGACTGGTGCTTCTGTGGCGACACCTGCTGCGGCCGGGGCGACGCGACCGCGACAGTGGCGGGCGATGCGCCTGCGTCCGGTTGCGGCTGCTGCCACAACGCTCAGGACGAATCTCGCGGCGGCCGACCCGCTTCCAACGAGGACGATTCGTGTTGCGGTTGCTGCGTGGAATCTCCTCTATCGCAACCTCCGAGTGACGGCGCCGTCGGGTCGCATAGCCCCACTCCGTTCTATTCCTGCGTGGCGGGCAACGGCGTCACGCTCGCCCGTGCCGTGCCGGTTGCCGCGCGACCGACGGTGCGCGCACAGGCCCGCCGCGGGCCGCCTCTCTACCTCCGGTTCGAAGTCCTGCGCATTTGATACCGCCCTTTCTGCTGACGGTATCGTGATCCAGTGCACAAACGGCGGCGTCGGTATGCTGCCGAAACTTCAGGACTTCGAAACATGGACAATAGCGAAACACCATCGTCGGTGCCGGACCACCTTGCCGGCATCCGGCGCAGGCATCCGTCCGGCCGCTGGAAAGGTGTCCTGCTCAGCGCCGTTCTGCTCGTCGGTATGCTGGCCGTGTTGTGGCTCGTCTTTCGCGACCGGCTTGCGGCCGCAATTCCGGTCGATGTCGGGACCGTCATCCTCCTTGAGCAGGAAGAGACGGACGAGGCGGCGCCGGCGTTCCGCGAGGAGGAACTGCTCTTCCAGGCGTCGGGGTGGCTCGAACCCGACCCGTGGCCGGTGAGTATTGCCGTGCTGACGGACGGCTTCGTTCAGGATGTATACGTTAAGGAGGGGGAGCCGGTCACCAACGGCCAGGTCGTTGCCCGGCTCGACCCCGCGGATGCGCGCCTGGCGGTTGCGTCCGCCGAGTGGGAGGCGCGCGCCACGCGGCAGGCGCTGGCGGCGCAGTCCAATGCGTTGGCTGCCACCGGGACGCGGTTGGAAATGGTCCGGGCCGACGAATGGGCCGCGTCAGCCGGGGCGGAGGAAGCACGCGACACGTGGGAGCGTATTGCGGCCCTGGCCGAGCGCGACACTACGGCCACGGAGAGGCTCGCGGCAAAGCGGGCCATGACCGAGACGCAGGCGGCGCTGGAAAGCGCCGGCGCAGCCGTGCGCCGGCAGTCGCAGCTCATCGCCAAGGCCGCGGCAGACCTCGAGCACGCCTCGGCGCGGCTGGCGGCGGCGGAGACGCGACTGGAAACGGCGCGGCTGGCACTGGACCGCACCGTGGTCAGCAGCGACCGCGACGGCGTCGTGTTGCGCCGGTACGTCGAACCGGGACAAAAACGCCGCGCCGCCATGGACGACCCGCACAGCGCGGTCATCGTGTCGGTCTACGACCCCGGGCACCTGCAGGTGCGCGTCGACGTTCCCCTGGCGGAAGCGGGACGGATGTTCATCGATCAACCGGCGCGCATCTCGACCGCGATGCTGCCGGGGCGTGTCTTCACGGGGCGCGTCAGTCGCATCGTGGGCCAGGCCGACATCCAACGCAACACGCTGCAGGCAAAGGTCGCGGTGATCGACCCGGATCCACGCCTGCGGCCGGACGTACTTTGCCGCGTGGAGTTCTGGAGTCGGTCGGAGAGTGCAGCCGCGGGCGGCGGGAAGACCGCCGCCGGACGCCATGCGCTCTGGGTCCCGGAGGCCGCCCTGCGGGACGCGGATGCGGTCGAGCAGACGGTCTGGGTGATCGATTCCGTGTCAGGTCGGGCCGGCCGGCGAGCGATACGTGTGGCGCGCACACGCTCCGAGGGCTACCGCCTTGTGCTGGAGGGGCTGCGTGCAAATGAAACCGTCGTGGTCGGGGATGTGGCCGGCCTTGAAGAGGGGCGACGGGTTAAACGGAGAACACAAAGTGAGTGATGACGCAAACAACGTGATTCGTTGTCATCGATTGACAAAGCACTACCGCAAAGGGGAGCGAACGGTCACGCCCCTCAAGGGACTGGGCCTGCACGTGCCGCGCGGCGAATACCTGGCGCTCATGGGGCCGTCGGGTTCGGGGAAAACAACCCTGCTGAACCTAGTGGCCGGCATCGACTCGCCGAGCGAAGGAACGCTTGAAGTGTGCGGCGTGGATATCACGCAGCTCTCGCGCAGCCGGCTGGCCCGGTGGCGCGCGCACCACGTGGGGTATATCTTCCAGCTCTACCACCTCGTGCCGGTGCTGACCGCGTTCGAGAACGTCGAGCTGCCCCTGCTGCTCGACAACCTCTCCCGGCGCGAACGTCGCGAGCGGGTCGAGAGCACGTTGGGGCTGGTGGGGCTGGGCGACCGTATGCACCACTTCCCGCGTGAGCTGTCCGGGGGGCAGGAACAGCGCGTCGCAATTGCGCGGGCGCTGGTCGGATCGCCCGAGCTGCTCGTGGCTGACGAGCCCACGGGCGACCTCGACCGCGAAGCGGCCGACGCCGTGCTGACTCTGTTGCAGCGGCTCTCGGCCGATCACGGCAAGACGATCGTGATGGTCACGCACGACCCGCGCGCGGCCGGCGCGGCCGACCGCGTGCTGCACCTGGAAAAGGGACGCCTGCTCGAACAGGAGGGCGGAACGCCATGATAGCCCAGGCAGTCAGACTGACGGCCCTCGCGGCCAAGCAACTGGCGCGTCACCGGACCCGCACGCTGCTGACGCTGTGCGGCGTGGCTTCGGGCATGTTCCTCTACACAACCGTGCAGACCATGCAGCACTCGTTGGATCGGGCAACGCGCATGCGCGCGGCGGACACGACCCTGGTCGTGTACCGCGAAAACAGGTTCTGCCCCCAAACGAGCCGGTTGCCTGAGTTCTACCAGGACGAGATCCGGCGCATTCCGGGCGTACGGGAGGCGATCCCGATCAAGATCACGGTCAACAACTGCGGCGCCAGTCTGGACGTGATCACGTTCAGGGGCGTGCCGCGGGACCTGCTCGCGCGCTATGCCCCCGAAATCGAAATCGTTGACGGTTCCTACGACAAGTGGCGCGCGCGCGACGACGGGGCGCTGGTCGGCAAATTGCTGGCGGCCAAGCGCGGGCTGAAGCCTGGCGACGCGTTTGAAGCCGTCGGGGTGCGCGTCATCGTGTGCGGCATAATCGATTCCCCGCTGCCGCAGGACAACAGCGTGGCCTACGTCCACCTGCCGTTCCTGCAGCAGGCCTCGCGCCACGGGTTGGGCGTGGTGACGCAGTTCAACGTACGCGTTGAGACGGGCGAGGACCTGGAGCGCGTGGCCGCGGCAATTGACGCGCGCTTCCGCAGCGAGACCGACCCGACCGTGACCCGGCCCGAAAAGGCCTTTCTGGCCCTGACCGCGCGCGAGCTGATCGACCTGATCGGATTCACCCGCTGGATCGGACTGGGCGCCGTGCTGGCCGTGTTGGGGTTGATCGGCAACGCCGTGTTGCTGGTCGTGCGCGGGCGCGTCCGGGAGAACGCCGTGTTGCAGACCGTGGGTTTCCCGGGCATTGCGGTTGGGTTCCTGGTGGTTACCGAGGGCGCCCTGCTCGGGCTGCTCGGCAGCGGCGTCGGCGTGGGACTGGCAACCGTGTTTCTGTCGTGGCGGAGTTTCACGTTCGGCAACGAGGGACAGACCATCGCGCTGGTCCCGGACGCCGCCGTGTTTGCGACGGGCATTGGCCTGGCGCTCCTGCTGGGAATGCTTGCGGCCCTCTGGCCCGCATGGGTGGCCATGCGCAGGCCGATCGTGGAAAGCCTGAGGAGTTGAGCGCATGTTACCGTTAGGATACGCGATACGAAACTTGTTCCGGGACTCGACCCGCCTCCTGCAGGCCGTGCTGGGCAGCGCCCTCGTTGTGCTGATGGTGATGGTTGCGGCCGCGGTCAACGGCGGCATGCGCGACGTCCTGTCCGCGTCCGGCTCGCGCGACAACGTGCTGCTTCTCGGAGCGGGCAGCGAAGAGAGCGTGCTCCGCAGCGAGATCGGCGAACGCTCGGCCGGCATCGCCGAGTCGAGCCTGGCCGGCATAGCGACGGTCGCCGGAGTGCGGGCGGTGTCTCCCGAAGTACACCAGATGACGTTCATTGCCGCCGAGGCCGGGGACAGGCGCCAGGCATTCGTGCGTGGCGTTACACCGCGTGCGCTGCTCGTGCACCGCCGCATCGTTCTTCGGGAGGGGCAGTTCCCAAAGGCGGGACAGGTCATGGTCGGGCGTTTGGCCTGGCGGCGTCTCGGACTGCCCGCCGAAACGCTGCAACCCGGCCGGCAGGTCCTGGTGGAAAACGTCGCGATGACAGTTTCCGGGGTTTTCGCGGCGCCGGGTACGGTGATGGAGTCGGAGGTGTGGATGCCCCTGGGCGACCTGCGGTCGCTCTCTCTGCGCGAGAACCTGAGCTGCGTGGTGCTCCGCCTGGACGAGGGCGAGTTCGGTGACGTGGACCTGCTCACGAAACAGCGCCTGGACCTCGAGCTGGCGGCGTTGCGGGAGAACGACTACTTCGCCCGACTCGCGGAATTCTACGCCCCCGTGCGCGGGATGGCATGGATGACCGCAATCCTGATAGCTACCGGCGCGGTACTGGGAGGGTTGAACACGCTCTACGCGGCTTTCGCGCCCCGGATCCGGGAAATCGCGGCGCTTCAGGCGATCGGTTTCGGGCGCGGCACGATCATGCTTTCGCTCGTGCAGGAGTCGACGCTGGCATGCCTGTGCGGAACGCTGGTGGCTGCCGCCGCGGCGCTTTGGGTGTTGGACGGGACGACGGTCTCGTTTTCGATCGGCAGTTTTGTGCTGCGCGTGACCCCGCGGGTCGCCCTGGCCGGACTCTGTACCGGGCTCGGGTTGGGCATTCTGGGGGCCGTGCCGCCGGGACTGCGTTGTCTGTTGCCCCCGCTGCCCAGCGCACTGCGGTCCGCGGGGTGATGAAGTAGGTCCGATTTGCAATCGGACCAGGAGCAGAAGAGGTCCGAATACAATTCGGACCCACGGAAGGAGAAGGAACGACATGAGGAAACAGATTATTGCGACGATGATTCTGGGCGGACTGATTGTTGGATGCAGCGACAAGACCGAGAAACCGGCGACGGCCGTCGCCCCGACCCCGGACGCATTCGTGACAGTCCCGCTGACGGGAACACCGACGCCTATTCCGCGGGCGCGGAAGGAGTTCAAGCCCGGCGACGAGGTGCTGTTGAAAGGGGCGGTAATGGGCGTGCTGAAACCCTTTGTCGATGGACGGGCTGTCTTTGTCTTGGGCGACGAGGGGACAATCACCCCCTGCAATGCCATGGACGATGACCACTGCAGCACCCCGTGGGACGCCTGCTGCGACCCCAAAGAGGTCAAGGCGGCGGGCACCGCTACGATCCAGGTTCTGGGCGACAACGGCAAGGTGCTGGCACACGGACTGAAGGGGGTCGGCGGACTGAAGGAGCTCAGCGTCGTAACGGTTCGCGGCGTCGTGGCGCCGATGTCGTCGGCAGAGGCATTTGTGGTCAATGCCACGGCGATCCACGTGACGCCATAGCGAAAGGAGCCGGAGCAATGACACGGGCAATGCACATTGCAGCGCGGTGTGCAGTCATGTTCGCGCTGCCGTGGTGCGCGACCGCGGGCGCGGGCGACGCATCGCAAGGCTGGGGCGCCCTGGTGGGCAACCGCGGCCTGGACGACCGGATTCGGGCGGCGCTTGCCGACGCACCGTCGCTGGACGCTTCGCGCGCATCGCTGCGGGTGGCCGCCGCGACGAAGCGGACTGCACGGGCTCAGGGCCGTCCTGCACTGGACGCGCGTGTCGATGTTCGCGGCGGGCGCCGTCGTAACGCGATGACGGGAGCTGAGGCGGACGACCTGGAGCCGTTGTCAGCCGGCCTCACCGCGTCGTGGGAACTCGATATCCTCGGCCGCATCCGCGCCGCCGTCGGCGCCGCGGAGTTTGCGCAACAGGCGCAGGAGCACATGCTGCACGATCGTCGGTTGGCATTCGCCGCGGAAGTCGCGCAACGCTACGTCGAGGGACGTTTCCACGTCGGCCGCCGCGCGGTACGCCGCGAGGTGCTTTCGTCTCACGAGGCCGTCGTCGCCTACCATGCCGGACGGGTGACCGCGGGGCTGGCGCGTTCCGAGGAGAGGGATCGGGCGACCGCCGCCCGCCTGCTCGCGAGCCGGTCGCTGGAAAAGGCCGAGGAGGAGCTGGCCGCATTGTCGGCGCGGTGGAAGTACCTCGTCGCGGAAGACGACGCGCCGCGGCCTTTTCTTGGCGCGACCGCCCTCCCCGGCTCCCTGCCCCGGCTGCCGGGCGGCGATGTGCTGCACGCGTACGCCCTGAAGCGTCCCGACGTACAGGCCGCCCACGCCCTCCGCCTGCAGGCCGAGCAGACGACCAAAGCCGCGGTCCGCGGCCGGCTGCCTTCCGTGGAAGTAGTGGCCATGGCGGACGGCGACGGGCCGTCACCCGTCGGCGAGCCCGAGGAGTGGGTAGCGTGGGCCGGCGCGCGATTGTCGCTTCCGCTCCTGGCGCCCGATCGAAGCGCCGCCGTGGAGCTTCGTCGCAGCGAGACCGACGTGCGTACTGCGCTCTACGAAGACGCCGTGCGCCTGGCGCTGCTTGACATCCGCGAGTCATTCGTCAAGCGATTGCACGCCGAAAAGCGCTGGTTGGCGTCGATCGATGAGGCCGCCCAGCTCAAAGACGCGCTCGACTCGGTCAACCGGCGCTTCAATCAAGGTCTCATCCCGGTGACTACGCTCGAAACAGCCCGGCTCGCCTGGTTGCGCGCTGACGAACGCCGCCGTGAGCTTCACGCCGCCGCCCTCCAACGCCACATCGCCTTCGCGCGCGCCTGCGGGGGGCCGGGGGTTCCGCGGGTCGGCAGCAGTGGGCCGGATTTGCAATCCGGCCGGAGAGAGAGTTGAGCGTGTTGTCGAGAATGAATGGACCAAGGTCAGGGCATTCTCTTGCCACGCTCAACATTCTCGCGGCCGGATTGCAAATCCGGCCCACTGGAGACGTACGTACGTCGAAGAGGGACAGACCTCACCCGCTTCACTGGAGACGCACGTATGTCGAAGGGGGACGCGCTTTTCGGAGACTCTCTTTGTAGACTCGCCGGAGGGCGCGCGCAACGCGCGCGCCCTGAGACAAGAAACGGGTTGGCATACAGCCATTATGCGACTAATTTCTAGCCAGCTAGTCGGTAAATGCGCTTAATGTGACTGATGGGCAGTCGTGTCTCGCAAAACGAACGGAAGGCCAGATGGTTGAAGAGGAACTGGGCCGGAAACTGGCGGATTTCAGGGTGCTTGGCATTCCCGCCTATGTTCCGCGGGAGGGGCCTGTTCATCTGGCGGACCGCATGGTGTCGACAATCATCGGGGCGCGGCGTGCCGGAAAGAGCTTCCGTGCACTTCAGGTTGCGGACGAGTCGATCGGTCGGGGGATTGTGAACGATGCCTGAAACACCAGAAACACCCGCTGAAGTCTTGCACAGAGTCCTTCGTGCCTGCGATACGCTGCGCCGACACCCTGACTTGCCCTCACAAACGCGCAACAGTCTGCGCCGTGCAGGCCCGCATCGAAGCCGAGGGTTATGCCGGCAAACCTCCTCCCCTACGCCCGGCATCCCTGTTCTCCGTCGAATAACGCAAGCGCATGTTCTGGGTCGCCGACGAAGAACAGGCCCGTGCCTGGTTCAAGCTCCACGCAGTGCGCGGGCAGGAGTGGGCAGTGAGCAGGTGTTCCGTTCGGCGCAAACGTAGGTCCGATTTGTAATCGGACCCAACGCCGCTCAGACGTAGCGTCCCCCGTCACTTGAAATAGCGTGCGTGGATTGGGTCCGATTGCAAATCGGACCTACGTTTGATGCCGGACCCGAGATTCCCGTGGTTGCCGAAGCAGAGCAGCTCCTTGTTGCGTACGCCGCGCCGAGCATTGGTGAGCGAGCAGTTCCTCCCCTTCGTAGACTCGTCGGAGTGTCCGCGCCAGGCGCGGGCCGGAGACGAGAAGCCGGGCCATGCCCCCACCGCGCCTTCCGGTGCGGCTCCAGTGAGCCGCAGCCTACTGGCCCTCTACCTGCAGTTCGCACCACACCGCCTCCGTCGCGTTGCGGAGCAGCAAAAAGCACCCGTAGAGCGCAAGATTGTTCCAGGTTCTGCCCTTGAGCGCCTGCCAGCGTCCCATCACCGCGTTTGGGGATTCCGGATCGAGGCTGACGAGCACCAGTTCCCCCTTCTCGGAAATCATCAATCGTCAATCGCCGGTCATCAATCAGAATCAGGGTCGAGAAACGCCTCTTCCCGGTAGAAGCGCGTCAGGAAGTGGGGGTTGCGTTCGGCGAAGAGGACTTCGGCGACGCGGTCGGCGACGCGGATGGCGAGCCGCTCGTGGAAGCATACGATGCCGGAGACGGAATCGATCGCGCCGGTCGTGGCGTAGTTGATGCAGCCGCACCAGTTCATGCAGCGGGTGCGCAACGCGCACGCGGCGCAATCCTTGTCGTGGTTGCCGCGTTTGAGCAGGATCGCCATCCGCTTCCGTTCGTCGAACCCGCCGGCGACGTCGCCGATGCACATCTCGTCATTAGTGTCGTCGCCGACCAGGCGTTCGCAGGGGTAGATTCGGCCGGAGGCGGCAACGGCCATTTCTTCGCCGCCGAAGTTGCACCGGTCGGAGCAGGCGTAGCCCTCTTTGACGGCGGTGATGATCTTGCTGTCGAGGACGTTGAGTGCCACGGGGCGTCCCCGGCGGTGGGTTTCGATCAGGTATTCGCCCAGGGCTTCGTACGCCCCGGCCAGGGACGCCTGGGCCCGGTCGTCCCACCTGGTGTAGAAGTTCGGATTGGGCGAGATCCGCGGCACGCCCTTTTTTTTGGCCAGAAACCGCACCCCGTCGGCGGTGTGAGCAACGTTGGCGGGGTCGACAACCATGATGACTTCCAGGTTCCTCGTCGCTTCCAGGGCGGCGTCCAGGCCGCGCGCGCAGGCGTCGAAGGACGACGTTCCGTCAGCGAACCGGCGCGTGGCGTCGTGCATGGCGCGGTTGCCGTCGATCGAGATTCCGAGAAAGAACCCGTTGTCGGCCAGCCACCGCGCGCGTTCGGGGGTGAGGTGCACGGCGTTGGTGGTGACGGTCAGCACGAGCTCGCGGTTGCCGGCTTCGCGGCGGAGGAAGTCCGTTGCGTGCTGCAACAGGGACCATTCGCGCAGGGGTTCTCCGCCGAAGAAGCCGAGCTGGAACGAGCCGTTGGAGAGCGAGAGTCCGAAGCGGATCGCCTGCTCCGCCGTTTCGCGCGACATGACGGAGGCGCGTTTTGCACCGGCATAGCAATAGGTGCATGCCAGTCCGCACGCGTGCGTAAGGCAGAGCGTCAGATTCATCGCGGCGGCACGGGGACGGCGATGTCGCCGTCCAGTTGCTTCGGATCGGGAGGAATTTCCTTCGGTTTGACGATTTTGGGCTGCCGCGGTGTCCGAATGCGGCCCCTGATCTGTGCCTTGGGCGGCTTGGGGGCAGGAACTTTGCCTTTCAGCCGCGGCGGCGGGGGCTCGCCAAGCATGGCAGGGGGATTTCTGGGTTTGCCCGCCAGGGGCGGCGGTTCTTTCGGCGGCAACGGTTTGCCCGCCGTGCGCGGCGGCCGCTCGGGAGGGGCCGGGATCCCGGCGAGGGTCGGGGGCTCCTGTCCGGCGTTGCCGCTGTCGCAACCCGCAATCAACATGCCGCCCAGTCCGATTCCGGCCAGCGTCAAAAACTCCCGCCGGTTTGCGCGGTATTCGCGCAATGTTGGATACGCCGGCTGTCCGGCTTGGTCAACTGGCTTACGTTTCATAGTGCTACCTCCATATCGTAAAACGTCTCTCAGGGCCAATATCTTCGCTGTCAGGCGAGTTTTTTTCTTGCCCGGCGTCCAGGGGGCTCGGCATCGTGGGTAATTGGGGGGGGGAGCGGGAAAAGTGTGAACTTGAGCGTGCTTGAAGTTCCCAGAGGGAAACAGCAAACTCGCCCCGTCATCCCGAGCGCAGCGGAGCGGAGTCGAGGGATCTCAGGAACTGGGAACCACGTCGGACGTGCTTGGCAGTTCCCGAGATCCGTATCGCGGTGTACGACCCGGCGACGGGCAAACGCCTCCGCGTGCGCACCACAGCCGAGACGCACCGCCGTGCCCTCGTCCTTCCGCTGCGGGCGGCAGTCCGTCATGCCGACACAATCCATCTTGCCGGCGTCCGCATCGCGGAAGGCGCGCCACCGTTCGCATGCGTGGCAGAGGCACGCGCTCGCAAGCAGGACGAGGAGCGGCATGACGGGGTAGCGGAAACGGACGGCGCCGAGAATCATGGCGTGCAGGGCAACCATGTAGAGCACGACGCCGTAAATGGGGAGCAGATTTCGTCGCCGCGATCGCGCGACGAAAGGACTCGCCGCCGCCAGCAGGACGACCGGCAGGTAGAAGAGCGAGGCTGCCAGGGTCGACGAACGAGACGCCCCGCTCACCCATGGGCGCCACATGTTCCAGAACTTGCGTGGTATGAGGCCGATGGCGCGCAGCGGGTCCGACAACGCGTGCTCAACCGCGGCCCGAACCAGGTGGTGAGACTTCTCGCTTTCGGTCATGTCCTGCTGTTCCGGTGGCAACGTCACGTCCTTCCCGTAGCAGAACCAGCCCCCCGTGCCTCCGGTGACGGAAGGACCGTATCCGCAATACAGCAACTTGCCCGGTTCGGATGTCAGCAGAATGAACTTGTTATGAATGTGGTTGTTGCGAACGATCCAGGGCAGCAGCGTGGCCGCGAACACGACCAGGAGCAGCAGCAGGCGCCTGCCCGCGCGCATCAGCGCGCCCGACCGGCGGGCTTCGAGCAGCAGACATGCGCCGAGGACGAGCGGCAGGAGGAGTCCCGAAGCGCGCGTCAGTGTCATAAGGCCCAGTACGGCGCCGCCTGCGATTGTTGAAAAGCGCCCAGTGCCCACAAAACGGCCGTCAGCCGCAACCAAACCTGGAGCAGGCCGTCCCCGGCCGGAACGGAACGGCGGAGGACCGCCGTCGGCAGATGTGACGCAAATGCCTCGCATCATGTGACGGAACGATCCAAGAACGAGCAAGAGCCCCGCCAGGAGCAGTGCCGTGAAGAGTGTCTCGGTCAATATGTATGCGTTGAGGACGATGAGCTCGTAGGAAGCGGCGCAGGCGGCGGCCGTGACGAGGCCGACACGGCGGTCGCAGAGACAGGCGCCGAGGAGTCCCGCCAGCAGGCAGGTCAGCGCCCCCAGCACGCACTGACTGAGCCGGACGGCTATCAGCGGGCGCGCGGTCACGCGCATGAAGACGGAAACGTAGGCCGGATAGAACGGCGAACGCCACGAGGTCGGGTGGCCGTTGAGGCAGAACCCCTTTCCCTCGGCCAGGGAGCGCGCCATCTCTTCGTAGTGTTTGCCGTCAGGGTTGAAGACCCTCTCCGTGCGAAAGCGGCCCTCGTCGGCGAACCAGGTGTAGCCGAGGCGCAGAAGGAGCGCGAACAGACACGTCACGATCAGTCCGATTCTCCACATGCGGTCGTTCACGTTGCCTCCCTCAGTATTTTCTGTCGCCACGCCTCTCTTTTCTGGTAATAGGAGTATCCGCATTGATGCGGGAAGGAGGCAAGCGCATATGGCCTTGAAAGTTGGGGTGGTGGGGTGTCGCGGGATCGGCGAGAACCACGGCAACTGCTATGTGAAGGATGAACTGGCGGAGCTGGTCGGCGTCTGCGACGTGGTACGCGAACGGGCCGACGAGCTGGCGGAGAAACTGGGCGTCAAAGCCTACTACTGTCTCGACGACATGCTCGACGCGGAGCCGGAGCTCGACATAGTCGATGTCTCGACCGGCGGTAACGAGAACGGTAGCTGGCACTTCGAGCCGGTTGTCGTCGCGCTGGAAGCGGGCAAGCACGTGCTCGTCGAGAAACCCATCTCGAACGACATCGACGAAGCGCGCGACATGGTTGCGTTCGCCGATGAAAACGATCTATACCTGGGGTGTAACCTCAACCACTACTTCACCGAACCGGCCGAGAAGGCCATGGAGTATGTCCGCGACGGCAAGATCGGCGAAGTGGTCTACTGCCTGCACCGCATGGGCTTTCAGGGCGGCGAGGCGACTTATGCCCCCTCCAGGGCGCCGCGCGTTGACGGTTTTCCCTACTTCCACGTCAAGGCCTTTCTGGCGCACCCCTTCAGCATCATGCGTCACTTTTGCGGCGACGTGACGCATATCCAGGCGTTCATGGATCGCCCCAGCTTCCGCAGGAAGTCCAGCGAAGTCATGGTGTCGGTCAACAGCATTCACATGCGTTTCCAGAGTGGCGCCGTCGGCTACCTGTTCAGTCAGCGTGGCGACGTCACCATGGGGTTGGGAGGCTGGTGGAGCGTGGAGGTCGGCGGCACCGTCGGCACCTTCTGCATCGAGAACTGTGTCGAGAAACTGACGTACTTTCCGTCGCCCGGCAGTGAAGGCGCGGCCAATCCCGAGAAACTCGGTCTCGGCAAGGCGCCCGAACCGGTCGTGCTCAACACCGGCGTGACCGATTTCGGCTCGACCTTCGCTCCCCGCATCCACGCGTTCCTCGAGGACGTAGCCAACGGCGTGCCGAAGCACAAGCTGCGCGCTTCCGGGCGGGACGCCCTGGCCACGCTTGAGTACACTTTCGCGGCAATCGAATCGTACGAGGAAGGCGGCGCATTGGTGCGTCCGGCTCCGTTGCCGCCGATCAGGAGGGACCCGCGGTCGCAGGAATAGCCGCCGTGGGGAGACGAATGATGAACAGAAGGAACAGGCGAACAGAAGGAACGTCGAAGGAAATGAGGGAATCCCTTCGACATTTCTTCCGTTCGCCTGTTCCTTCTGTTCGATATTTGACAGTACGGTGATGCTCTACAGGAGACACGAATGAAACTAGGCGCGAATTCAGTTCTATTTGGCGGCTATGACATGGAAACCGCTTTCAAGTGGACCAAGGCCTGCGGGTACGATGCGATTGAAATCTCGGCCATCGACGGCATGAGCGAGCACCTCGTGCTGGCGCGCTGGCAGGAGCTGGCCCCCGTTGTGAAGGGACTATCGGCTAAGTACGAGCTGCCCGTCCAGGCCATGGAGCAGCCGTCGCAGGACCCGGACAGAATGGAGGATGCCTGCCGGGCCGCGGCTGAAATCGGCATACCCGTGATCAACTGCGGGCCCGGCGGCAAGAGCGACGACGAGGAGAGTCTGCGGCAGGCGATCGACTCGCTGGGGACGCTGGCGGACATGGCCGGGCGCTACGGCGTGACGCTCTGCGTCAAGGCGCACGTGGGCTGCGCCATGTACAACACGCCCACAACGTTGCGGGTGCTGGAGGCGATCGCCTCGCCGGCATTCGGGCTGGACATGGACCCCAGCCACATCCACCGCGCGGATGAGAATCCGGTCGAAGCGATCGCCGCGGTCGTCGACCGCATTCGCCACGTGCACATCCGCGATTGCAGGGGACGCGAACGCGGTCCGGGCAAACCGGAGCTGCAGGCCAACGGCCGCGGCGACATCGATCTGATCGGGTACATGCGTGTGCTGCATGAGAACGGCTACGACGGTCCCGTGGATCTTGAGGTGATAGGGGCCAAGGAGTACGAGCTGGCGGCGTGCGTCGCCATCGCAGCCGAGACGCGCGGCCACATGCAGGCCTGCCTGCAGGCGTGTGGGGCGAGGGTAGGGGTTGGTTAATTGGTTGATTGGTCAATTGGTTAGTGACTCACCCTCCCAAAGCTGTCGAAAAAAACAAGAAAAACCGGCGCT
>CAZKRK010000095.1:0-21175 GCA_964555035.1 uncultured Victivallales bacterium
GCGCGTGCGTCGGGTTTGTAGTCAGGCTCGCAGTGAGCGGAGCGAACGGAGTGCCGTGGACCGGTCGGAGCGCAACGGAACTTCTGACCTTTTGATACAGCCCCGTCGCCGCGGCGCAGCGGAGGCGGGTAAGGGGCCGGCCGTTGGTGTCCTCAGAATGACCTGGTGAAGCCCCCGCTACACAATCCCCAGCACAACCTCCGGGCTCAACTCAGCCACCGGGTCGAATGCCTTCGACTCCATGTAGGCCAGGATGCTTGCCGTCAACTGCCGCGCTTCGGGATGCTCCTGCAACCCCGGAAGGTCGATACTACAGATCAGCAGCCTCCCCTTTCCTACCTTCGCCTCGCAAACCAGCCCCAGCTTGTGGTTGCGGTCAAACCCGTCGATCACTTGGACGATCGGCCGGAACGCCCGCGGAGTGTCATCGAGAATCATAGCGCGGCTGTGCTTCACGAGCTGCCACCACTGCCAGTTAGTGTGAAACTCGGTCGGGAAGTCCCGGAAGAGCGGATGTGCCGGGTCGCAGAGAATCCCCTGTGTACCCGGCGTCTCCTTCCCCAACGGGTTCAAGCGGCCGGGCCGCTTCCGGAACATGGGCGACCAGAACCCGGACTGAAAGGCCATCGCCACGGACCGCTTCAGCTTCTCCGGCCGCGCCAGCAGCAGCACACGCTTGCCCCCGGCAAGTTGTGCCTGTACCTTGCGGCTGAAGGAACGGGCAACGACGATTCTCTTTGGGGGCAACGTGCGCACTCTCGCCGGATAGACCCAGATGTCATAGCGGTTGCGGTAGGACCTTCCTTTCAACGCCAGCGTAACGGTCAGCTTCCGCGCCGTCGTGACGCACCCCAGATCGATGCTGAACATGTCCGCCTCGGTGACGGTACCCGTGGCAATGTCAATAGCCCGGGTCTCGCCGCGAGCCAGGGAACGCTCCGCATTCCGCACTTCCCACTTCACCACCTGGTTCTCCAGGTCCGCCGGCCCATAGTGCGCCACGCGGATGCGCCCCTGGAACATCTCGTCGTTTGTCCAGGTGTACTTGGTCATCCACAGCAGCGGCACGGTTTCACAACAGAACTCGCGCCACGCCTTCGGGGCGATCAGCCCCTTGGATTCCATGAACACGTCCAGCATTCCGACCAACGCCACGCCCTGCCCGCTGAAGTCCTGCAGATCGAGCATCTGGAAACCGCCGAAACCGGGCGTGCGCAGGGCGGCCTCCACGTCTTCGCGGTGGCAGATGGCGGAGATAGCCCCCGACGCCTTCAGAAAGTCCACGGCCTGGTCCAGCATGCCGGCCTGTTTCAAGCGCTCCCGGAAGATCTCGAAGAAGCGCGCCTCCAGTACGCCGGTGTACTTGCCGGCCTCGCGAAAATCCGGAAAGACCTCGAACTGAGCCGTCTCGTGTCCAACCACCGGCACCGGTACCCCCCGCAGCTTGGCGGCATAGTCAACCGTGGTGGATGGCGACTCGTGGTCAATATGACATTCCTCGTCCCAGGAGGCACCGCGTACATGCTGCCCCGGCGATGTGCCCTTGATGACCCAGAAATCGTCGCCTTCGCGGCACCTGAGCACCCAGTGGAAATGGTTTGTGCCCATGGCATACAGATGCCGGCGGTCCAACGAACGGAAATGGTCGCACATCGCTTGCATCACCTCGGAGTCTCCGCCGATTTCGTTCCCCAGTGTCATCATCACGAACGACGGGTGATTGCCGAATGCCCTCAGAATCCGCTCGCCCTCGCGCGTCAGGTAGGCCGTGCGCACGGCCGGCGGACCGCCGTCGCCCACCAGCTCGTCGAGGGTCTCGTAGGCCTCCTTGGGCGGCGTGTAGTCGTGATTGTCGGGCTTGGTAATGCCGCGCTTGTTGGGAAGCTCAACCTGGAAGTAGACCCCCAGCTCGTCAGCCGCCAGGAACGCCGCCTCTGGAGGACACCACGAATGAAAACGGTAGTGATTGACGCCATAGTCCCGCGCGATACCGAGGTGACGTAGCCAGAAGGCCTTGTCCATCGGGGCGTATCCGGTGATCGGAAACAGCGCGCAGTCGTTCTTGCCGCGCAGGAAGGTCGGGCGGCCGTTGATCACGAACTGGCCACGGGCGGTACGAAAGGTGCGCCGCCCGAACAAGACTACCTGCCGATCTCGCTTGCGCAGCCCGGGGACGTTCAGCGACATCGTCAACCGAATCGTCGTACGATCGAACTCATCCCAGCAGGGGGTGTCGTCCGGGATGGGGACTTCCAACTCAAGTGTGGTCGTCGTGGCCTTGAGCGTGGTCTCGAAGCGTCGGGGCGGAATGCGGACCGCGTCTTCCCGTCCCGCAACATCCATGCGGACGGTGATGCCGGCCTCAGCGCCGCGACGGGTGGCGTTCCCGATTCGGGTCACAACGCGGACCATGTGTTTCTCGTCCTCGGTTTCGTCTTCCAGCATCCGTGCTGCGTGCGCCGGATGTACCTGAAGATCGTCGATCCAGATCGGATCGGTCGCCTGCAGCTCTATCCGTCCGACGATCCCGTTCCAGTTGGTCTGCGTGCGTTCGTCGACCTGGTGGCAGGGCCCGACGGGCGGGAGTTTGGCGTTGTCGACCAGGACGGTGATGGTGTGTTTGCCGGGCGTCAGCTTCTTCGACAGATCGAATTCGTGCGGGGTCGACAGCGAATCGTCGCCCCCCATCCAGGTACGATCGACCCACACCTGGCTGTCCTTGGTGCGCTCGAGGAAGAGCGTGATGCGCTTGTCATTCCACCGTTTCGGGATCGTCACCGTCCTCTGGTACCAGGCCGGACCTATCCAACGCCAGATGCGGGAAAGGCGGTCGACGCAATGCTCGTCCACGAAGTCGCCCTTCTTCGCTTCGTCTGTCGTTCCGGGCAGGGGAACTACATCCTCCAGCCGCCGCGCAAACCAGCGCTCCCGAATGCCTGCGTTTTCGCGATCAAGAGCAAACGCCCACTCGCCGCTCAGATCGATCGTATCACGCATTCAAACTCTCCGAGTAGCTCTGCATATCCGCGACCGTCACTGTACCGGCGTACTCATTCGAGAAGAAGATCACATCTGCGGCAGAAACACACACCAATTGCGACACGTATAGGGATGCGGCAGAACCCCAAACCAAGATAGCGGACGGCCTTCAGTCATTCCGTTCTCGTCGCGACTTCATCCTGTCCGCCACGAAATGCCGGATGCAACAGATGCATTTTTCAACCACATCTCACATCCCACACCGATCACCGATCACCGAATACCGATCACCGATCACCGAATACCGATCACCGATCACCGAATACCGGCAACTGCCCTCTCCAGGATCACTCCCTCCCCCGAGGTTTGGGGCGCAGTTCCTTGTCTTCCAGCCAACCGCCACCGGCGGAATCGACGTGGTCGAACCTGGAGATGTAGGGCTTGACGTCAATCAACGGGGTGCAGTCAAGAACGTCAATTCCACTCACGTGGAGTGTGTTTCCGTTTCTCTGGTAGGATATGGCAAATGGATAACGCCAACCTGTTCAATCTGACGCTTCATATCCTCCCCAACGCCTTCAACACGCTCCTGGCCACCTCTTCGGCCAACGCCTTGGACCCCTCGGGGGAGAAGTGCACGTTGGCGGGACGCTGGATTTCCGCCAGGCGCGGCTTGGCGAAAGCATAGAGGTCATCGACGACTACACCGTGTTTCTGCATGACCTTCAGCGCGGCGGCGTTGTATCTGGCGGAATCGCCGGGCACGCGTCCCCTGGAGCCCGAAGGCACCGGGGTAGTAGTGCACCAGATGAGTTCTGCCCCCGTCTTTTTCATTCGCTCGACAAGCTTGTCGAGATTGGCGGTGTAGTCATCGATTGCAACCTGCTGGCGGTTCTTCGGATCGTTCGGGTCGGCTAGATTCTCCCCTTTCGGACCAAGGTACTTGAGATCGTGCAGTCCCCAGTTGAAATGGATCACGTCCCACTTTCCGTCACCGAGCCACTTGTCGAGCTCGGCCAGGCCCTTGATCGTGGGGCCGCAATTCGTCCTGGGGCGGTGCACGTTGGCCTTGTCTTTCAAAAGTGCCCGCACGGGCAACGTGTATCCAATCGATATCGAGTCACCGATCAGCAGGACGCGCGGCAGTCCCGGTTGGTCTTTGATGGGCGCCATTGCCCCCTTCTTCGGCGCACCTTCAACCCGCACAGCCAAACCCAACGCCAGCGCACACATCGTCAAACTCAATGGCGACCAATTCATCCGTCTTCTCTCCAATCCTCTACCACGTTCCCCGTAGCTGAACCCCGGTAACATTGCCCTCGTCCTCACGCTGCTCGTGCATCAACCACAGAACATCGTCGAACAGCCCGAACTCAACCTTGCGCATCTCCCGCATGCCATGCTCCGCATCCAACTCGATACTGGTCCGAATCGTAGGCATTCCCTCCAGGACCGGCTCTTCAACTCCCAGCTTGCGCAGCCACCGTGAATCCACCGTCAGTCGCGAAGAACTGTCGGCCGGATCGCGCTGGCGTAGCCGAAGATAACCCGACTCCCTCTCCTCAAACAAGCCCGTACCTGCCCGCGCCAGTTTTCTCAGCAGCAGACCGGCCCCTCCGTCACGCCCATGCGACGCCTCGGATTTGAGCGATACGACGTTGGTCTCTGCGCGAATTGCGGCAACGACATTCGTGCCCACAGCCGTCGGCAGGCCCGAAACGACTTCCAGATTGTTGGAGTCACCAGCCCGAACGGCTTCGCAGGAAACGGCGATGGCAAACAGAAGTGCGGCTGAAGCTCTCACCGCCCTGCGTCCGACGTTGAAGAACATGAAGAGAGAACCGTGAGGGGGCGCATCTTCAGTGGGCCGGATTTGCAATCCGGCCCAGAGAAACCGGAGCATACCGTTGAGAACAGGCAGGCTACAGTCGGGGCGTTCGTTTGTCATGCTCGCCTCTCCGGTCCGGATTGCAGATCCGGCCCACGTCTCACGCAACGAAAGGCGACAGCTCGCGCAGCCGGTCGACAATCGGAGGCATCTGCGCGATGACGTAGTCGATTTCCTCCTCCGTCGTGTAGCGGCTCAAACTGAAACGTGTCGATCCGTGCGCAGCCGTGAACGGCACTCCCATGGCGCGAATAACGTGCGACGGTTCAAGCGACCCGGAAGTGCAGGCCGATCCGGAACTGGCACAAATCCCTACGTCGCTCAAATGGTACAGGATCGATTCGCCTTCTATGTACTGAAAACTGATATTGGTCGTGTTCGGGAGCCGGTGCTCGCGGTCGCCGTTGACGCGGGTGTCGGGACAGGTATCGAGGATACCGGCCTCAAGACGGTCCCGCAACGCCGCCACACGGGTCTGCCCATCCTCCATGTGCGCAACGGCCAGCTCGCACGCCTTGCCCAACCCCACGATGTACGGCACGTTCTCAGTGCCCGCGCGCCGGCCGTTCTCCTGGTGACCGCCGAGCACAAAGGGCTTCAGCTTCGTGCCTTTGCGCACGTACATGGCTCCGATCCCCTTAGGCGCATGCAGCTTGTGCCCTGACAACGAGAGCATGTCGATCGGCACGCTCTTCACGTCAATCGGCAGCTTGCCCACGGCCTGCACGGCATCCGTATGCATGACACACCCCGTCTCCCGGGCAATCTCGGCGATCTCCCGAATCGGAAAAACGACACCGGTTTCGTTGTTGGCCCACATGATCGAGACCAGGCACTTGCCGTGCTGCACGGCCTGCCGAAACTCCTCCGGGTCGAACTGCCCGCCATTGTCCACGCCGAGCTCGACAACCGTGCTGCCGCACTCCTTCAGATAGCGGCAGGGCCCGAGCACTGCCGGGTGTTCGACCCGCGTCGTCACGATTCGCAGTTGATCGTGAGCAGCCATGACCGAACCGCGAATCGCCGTGTTGTTGCTCTCGGTACCGCAGCTCGTGAAGACGATTTCCGAGGGATCGGCGTTGATCAGCGCGGCCACGCGTGCCCGCGCTTCCTCGATGTGGCGTTTCACCTGCCCGCCAAAGAAGTGCATGCTGGACGCGTTGCCCCACAGGTCGGTGAAAAACGGCTGCATCGCGTCGACGACTTCCGGCGCCACCTGCGTCGTGGCATTGTTGTCGAGATAGACGGTCTTCATGACTTGTCCTCCTCCACGACAATGTCGTCCGACACAAATTCGCGCAACTTGGCTTCGACCACGTCCTTGAGCGTAAACTGCGCCACCTGACACTGGGCACACATGCCGCGAAAGGACACCACAACCTTGTTGCCCACGATGTCGATCAGCTCCAGGTCCCCGCCGTCACGCTTCAACAGCGGACGGATCTCGTTGTCGATCGTCTCTTCGATCAGATGCAACCGCTGCACGATCGTCAGTCGGCGCCGTGGAGCCGGGTGCTCGGGCTTCGTCTTCTCCATCCGGGCATGGGTTTCCTTGATCAGCGTCTCGATGTCGGGGATGCAGGAACCGCAACCGCCGCCGGCCTTGCAGTAGTTGGTGACCTCCTCGACGGTGTGCAGACCGTTGTCGCGGATCACGCGCGTAATCTCTTCCTCGGTGATCCCGAAACAGTTGCAGACCACCTTTCCTTCCAGGATCTTGCGCCCGGTACCGCCGGTGCGGTAGTTCTCGATCGCCGCCTCCAGGGCCTCGCGCCCCATCACCGAACAGTGCATCTTCTGGTCGGGAAGACCGCCGAGGAACTCGGCAATGTCCCTGTTGGTGACCTGCTCGGTCTCCTCGAGCGTCATGCCCTTGACCATCTCGGTCAGTGCGGATGAGGAAGCGATCGCACTGGCACAACCAAAAGTCTGGAACTTCGCGTCGGCGATGCGTCCTTCGGCGTCAAGCTTGAACGTCAACTTCAGAGCGTCGCCGCAGGCCAGCGAGCCCACCTGTCCGATTCCATCGGGCCGATCGATCACCCCCACATTGCGGGGATTCTTGAAGTGGTCCAGAACCTTGTCAGTATAGTCCCACATTTTTGCATCTCCATTGCCGCCCGGACCGACGCCAAAACAGACGCCCCGAGCAATTGCCACTACATCACTCTCCTTTTTAATACCGCCAACCATCCTCATCGTCAACCCTGTATGCGGTTGACGATCAGGGTTGCGATTACGTATTCTGTTATTTTGGGAGTATGGAGCATGGCTGACAACCAACCGACGATATCATTCGCCTGCCCGCACTGCGGGTTGACGCTCGAGGCGCCGCTGGACATGGCCGGCACCCAGGTTGCCTGCCCGGCCCCGGAATGCGGCAAGGCCGTCATTGTCCCGGGCGCGGCCGCAGCTACGGCTGCACCCGTTGCGCAACCCGCCCCACGGGAGCCTGTCTTCGATGAATTGGAAGTGGTCGAAGACGAGGACGAACCGGCGGAGCATGCGCCGGCGGCTCGGCACCGCAAGAAGGTGGTCGTGACCAGGCATCGCACCGGCAAGACTCCCACGCTCGCCTCGAAAGCGCAAGGCGCCGCTCGCACGGCGCCGCCGCGCAAAGCGGCGTCCTCCTCCAAACTGGCGGCGACTATCACCGTCACGGCGCTGGTCGCTGTTGTTCTCGTCGGCGGCCTGGTCTACGCCATCATGCATGCGGGCAAAGACCATTCGCCTCCGCGCCTGGCCGGAGGACGCGGATCGTCCGTGCAGCGCGGTGCGGGAACCTCGGCCACAACCACGACCAGACCCAGGACGAGGAAGCCCGGCAGGGGCATCGAGATGACGCAGGAGGAAATCGAGGCCTTCTCGAAACGCATCGAGAAGAGCAAGGCCGACAAGGAAGAACGCGACCGTCGGCGCTTCGAGGAGGCCACTGAAAAGGCCGAAGCCGGCGACGCCGAAGGGCAGTACGCGCTGGCCGAGTGCCATCGCAACGGTGTCGGCACCGACATTGACGCGGCAGCGGCCCGTGACTTGTATGGGAAAGCCGCCGCGCAGGAGCACTCCAAAGCGCTTTTCGCCCTGGGGATGATGGACAAAAAGGAGGACCCGGAAAAGGCAGTCCGGAGGATGTTCGATGCCGGTGCCGCATTTGTGGCCGAGAAGGACGTCGAGTCGCTCGCGACGGCGATAGAAGAACTCTACATGATGGGCGAGTTCCAGCTTGCACAGCAGCTGCTTCCCGGCATGCGCGGCGAGGTGCAGCCGTCAGCAGGCACGGGTTGGGTCGGTCCGGGCGGCTACGTAATCACCTGCTACCATGTGGTCTCGTTCCGCAACAGCATCAAGATCGAGAGCGATACCGTACCGAGCACCGAAGTCGAGGTCGTCAAGCTGGATCCGAAGGGCGACCTGGCCATCCTGAAACCGAAGGACGGCGCCATCGCGGCGTCCGGTCTGCCGCTGAGCCTGAAAGAGGTGTCCCTGGGCCAGCAGGTGTTCACGGTGGGGTTTCCGCACATAAGCCTCCTGGGCAAGTCCATCAAGCTGACGGAAGGTACGGTGAGTGCGTTGTGCGGTCTGAACGACAACCCGCGAGACATCCAGATCAGCGTACCGGTGCAGGCCGGAAACAGCGGCGGTCCGCTGATCAACATGAAGGGCGAAGTCGTCGGGGTGATTTCCTCCAAGATCAATGCGCTGGGAATGGCCGTTCTGCAGGGCGACGTGATGCAGAACGTCAACTACGCAGTGAAACACGGGTACGTCGCCAAGGCTACCGACGACCTGCCCGAGCTGGCCGACAACAGTATCGAGCCCGCGGAGGCTTCGCTCCAGGAGCTGGTCAAACGCGTACAGGGCTCGATCGTCCTGATTACCGCCGAGTGATAATCCACCGAGAGACAGAATGTATCTGGACTTCTACAGCCTCAACGAGATGCCGTTCAACATCACGCCCGATCCGCGGTTTCTCTATTTCTCGGTGCACCACAAGGACGCCTACGACCACATCATGTACGGCATCAACCATCGCAAGGGCTTCATCGAGCTCACGGGCGAGGTTGGTTCCGGCAAGACAACTCTCTGCCGGGCCGTACTGTCCGACCTGAACTCAGACGTCGAAACGGCAATCATCCTCAATCCGTCGCTGACCGAGACCCAGTTGCTCAAGGCCATGTTGAACGATTTCGGACTGGAGGTCCGGGGACGCGACCGCCTGGGGTACATAGAAACCCTGAACCGATTCCTGCTCGAACGCAATCGCGCGGGCATCAACGTCGCGCTCTTTATCGATGAAGCCCAGGACCTCTCGCCCCAGATCATGGAGCAGGTGCGGTTGCTCTCCAACCTGGAGACGGACCAGTCGAAGCTGATTCAGATCATCCTCTGCGGGCAGCCCGAGCTGAAGAAGCGTCTCGCGCGCCCGGACCTGCGCCAGCTGAAACAGCGCATCACCGTGCGCTACCACATCCCGCCGCTGACCCATAAGGAGACTTCCGACTACGTGCGCCATCGCATGCGAGTCGCGGGCGCCTCCGACGACTCGATCTTCAACGGTGACGCGATTCGAGAACTGTACAAGTATGCGAAAGGCAGCCCGAGGTTGATAAATGCCGCCTGCGACACTGCCCTGCTGGCGGGCTACGCCGGCCGTTCGCCGCGAGTCAAAGGCAGCCACATAAGACGGGCAATTCGGGAACTGGAGGGTTAACCGTGAGTCTCATACAGGAAGCCCTGAAACGCCAACAGGAAGAACAACAGGCGCCACCGGACACGCCGCCGCCACCGCCTCCCCCGCGACAATCGCGGCGGCTCAACCTGAAATCGGAGCCGGAACCCGAGCCCGAGCCGAGTGAGGACAAGAAGCGTTCCCGCTGGCTCCCGTTGTTTGGAGTCATTGCCGTGATGACGTTGCTCCTGGGAACGCTCGCGGCCCTGGTCTACTTCTCCGCGCGGCACCTCTTCAGGAAAAAAGCTCACCCAGCCGAGACAAACAAGGTCGCAAACGTTGGCGTGGACACGCCGCCCGCGACCAACGCGGTTGCACAGCCGCCTGCAACGAACACGGTTGCGCGTCCGCCGCGGCAGGTGGACCCGATTCCGCCGGACCGGGTGCGCGAGGTCCCGCCGCACTCGTCCCGAACAAACGCGACGGCCGTGTCCGTGCGACCGGACCCAACCAACAAGCCTGCCGTCACAGATGTGCCCAAACCGCCTTTTCACATACCCAAACCGCCGTCACATCCGCCCAAGGCGGCTGACTGGCCGATTCTCGTCCTGGAGGGCATCGTCGGCAAGGGTACGGCCGGCGCGGCGCGTTTGAACGGCCAGATCGTCTTCGTAGGCGATCTGATCGAAGGTGTCCGCGTCATCGGCATTCAAACCAACCCGAACGGGGCGGAGCTTGAATACCAGGGAGAACGCCTGTTCCTGCGCGTCGGCAGCTCGACGCAGTAATGGGGTGCGGATGCCTGCCGTGCCGCATCCGGATTCGGAAGAGAAGCGACGGAACCCGTGCCGTCATCCCGAGCGCAGCGGAGCGCAGTCGAGGGATCTCGGGAATTGGCAACCACGCCGGACGTGCTTGGCAGTTCTCGAGATCCCTCGACTCCGCTCCGCTGCGCTCGGGATGACAGGGCGGGGGGTGAAGTTTCCGCTCAGCAACGCCCCAAGGCGCTGGGGCCTTGGACAATTCGGGGGTGGAAACTTCAGGATGAGCCCCACGGACGAATGAAAGACACGGATGGATGGACTCCAATTCTCCATCCGTGTTTTTCATTCATCCGCGGAATGCTCACATGGCGTCAAGTTCCCGGCTGGTACACGCAGGACGAGCCGACTCACTCACCCTTGTGAGTTTCCTCGGAAGCGTCGGCCTTTGGCGCGGGTTCAGCCTCCGGGGATTTTGTTTCTTTCGGTTTGTCGTCGGACGAGATTTCTTCCAGGCTCTTCAGCCCTTCTTCCTTGCCCTTTTTGAACTCGCTCAAGCTCTTGCCCAGCGAGCGCGACAGCTCGGGAAGTTTCTTCGCGCCGAACAGAAGCAGAATCACGAAAAGGACCAGTAGAATCTCAAAAGGACCAGGCGCACCGCCCGTGAAAAAGGCCATACTCATCATACGAACTCCTGTCGTCTACACTCCACAATCTACCGCATTATCACACTGCCGCATTCCACAAGCAAGCGGGAATAACCAATCAACCTGGAAACGGCAGTTGCCGGTATTCGGTGATCGGTGATCGGTGATCGGTGATCGGTGATCGGTGATCGGTGATCGGTGGCAACCAACGACCTGGCGCGATGGGGCGCGACACCCAACGGATGCAGCGAGTGAACACCGGACCATACCGACTACCGATCACGGACTACCGGTGACTGCTCCCTTCGGAACCAACCAACTGCCAATCAACCCATTGACCCATTAACCCATTAACCAATTAACCAATTACCAATTAACCAATTACCAATTAACTCCCCGCTACCGCCCCTGCCGCGCAATCGCGCGCGCGGCTTCGCGGTCGGCGGTCTTGCGTTTCAACGTCTCTCGCTTGTCTTCCTGGCGCTTGCCTCGACACACTCCCAGCTCGACTTTGACCTTTCCGCGCTTCATGTACACGCTGAGCGGAATCAGTGTCAGCCCCTTCTGCTCCGTCTGCACCTGCAGACGGCCGATCTCCCTGCGGTGCATCAGGAGCCGCCGCGGCCGCTCCGGATCGTGATTGAAGCGGTTGCCGTGCGCGTAGAGCGCGATGTTCATCTGGTAGAGAACAAGCTCGCCGTTTTCGACCCGGGCATAGGCGCCCTTGAGGTTGATTTCACCCCCGCGAACGGACTTGACCTCGGTCCCCCTCAGTTCAATCCCGGCTTCGTGACGGTCGACAACCTGGTAGTCCCTCAACGCCTTGCGGTTGGCGGCGACTCGATTGGAGTGACTCTTGGAGGCCATGCCTCATCGCTCCTTGCCGAAGCAGGCCTGTCCGGCAAACGCGACGCTACTTGCGCTCCATGCTGGAGAAGTCCATCTCGGCGATGATTGCGCCTTCGGCGATCTCGCGAAGAGCAATGTCCACCTTCTCCTCGTCGGGAGACTCGGGCTTCACGTAGGGACGGAATCCCGCATTGAGCTGTCTGACGCGCTTTGAAACCATGTTTATCAGTACTGGAACGCTCGTTACGCGTTCCTTGGCCTTGGCTAGTAGGTCCGTATTCAAGTTGAAGCCCTCCCTAGGAGAAAAAAGTGGCGGGGCGCATAGTATGCGCCCCGCCCGAATGAGTCAACTCATTATCTCCTAGTACATGCCGCCCATGCCGCCCATGCCGCCCATGTCACCGCCGCCCGGTGCGGACATCGGCTTCTCTTCGACCGGAATGTCGGTAACCATGCACTCGGTCGTCAGCAGCAGACCGGCGATGCTGGCCGCGTTCTGCAGGGCAGTGCGCGTAACCTTGGCCGGATCGAGTACGCCGGCCTTGATCAGGTCGCCGAAGTCGCCCGTGGCCACGTTGAATCCGTTCGCGCCCCTGGACTTCTTGACCTCGGACACGATCAGCGCGCCTTCCATGCCTGCATTGCTCACGAGCTGACGCAGCGGAGCTTCCAGGGCACGGTTCACGATCTGAACGCCAACGCCCTCGTCGCCGTCCGCCTCAACGCTGCCGAGAGACTTCTGGGCACGCAGCAGGGCCACGCCGCCACCGGCCACGACGCCTTCTTCGACCGCGGCACGCGTGGCGTGCAGAGCGTCCTCGACGCGCGCCTTCTTCTCTTTCATCTCGGTCTCGGTCGCCGCGCCAACGTTGATCACGGCCACGCCGCCGGCCAGCTTCGCCAGACGCTCCTGGAGCTTCTCGCGATCATAGTCCGACGTGGTGTCCTCGATCTGCTTCTTGATCTGGCCCACGCGACCCTGGATGTCCGAGGTCTTGCCCGCGCCTTCGACGATCGTCGTGCTTTCCTTGTCCACAGTGATGCGCTTCGCGCCGCCGAGGTCGGACAGCTTGACGTTCTCGAGCTTGATGCCGAGATCTTCGCTCAACATCCGGCCGCCGGTGAGGACCGCGATGTCCTCGAGCATTGCCTTGCGACGGTCACCGAAGCCCGGGGCCTTGACGGCACAGCAGTGCAGCGTGCCGCGCAGCTTGTTCACGACCAGCGTCGCCAGCGCTTCGCCTTCGACGTCTTCGGCGATAATCATCAGGGGCTTGCCCGCCTTGGCCACGTTCTGCAGCAGGGGCAGGAGATCCTGAAGGTTCGAGATCTTCTTCTCGTGAATCAGGATGTAGGCGTCCTCGAGCACGGCTTCCATGCTGTCGGGATTGGTGACCATGTACGGCGAGAGATAGCCCTTGTCGAACTGCATGCCCTCGACGACGTCCAGCGACGTCTCGATCGTCTTGGCCTCTTCAACCGTGATCGTACCGTCTTTGCCGACCTTGTCCATCGCATCGGCGATGATGTCGCCGATCGTGGTGTCGCCGTTGGCCGAGATCGTGGCAACCTGGGCGATCTCCGTGTGCTCCTTGACGCGCTTGGACTGCTTGGCCACGGCCGCGACGACCACCTCGGTCGCCTGCTCGATGCCGCGCTTCAGGCTCATCGGGTTGGCCCCGGCGGTCACATTCTTGAGACCTTCGCGATAGATGGCCTCGGCCAGCAGCGTCGCCGTGGTCGTACCGTCGCCGGCCACGTCACTGGTCTTGCTCGCGACCTCGCGCACCATCTGGGCGCCCATGTTCTCGAACGGATCGGGGAGCTCGATTTCCTTGGCAACCGTCACGCCGTCCTTGGTGACCGTCGGGGAACCGAATTTCTTGTCGAGCACGACGTTGCGTCCGCAGGGACCCAGGGTCGTCTTGACCGCATCGCTGAGTTTTTCTACGCCGGTCAGTATCGCCTGACGTGCCTCCGCACCATACTTCAGTTGCTTGCCCTTATCTGCCATTGCTGTATTCCTCTCTGTGTATCTGTAATTCGAGTCGAGTGCCCGCGAACCCTGCCGCCCGCGGACGAACCGCAACTAGCCGATCACGGCCAGGATATCGTCTTCGCGTACGATCTGGTAGGTATCGTCGTCCAGCTTGACTTCCGTGCCGCCGTACTTCGGCATGAGCACGATGTCGCCCTTCTTGACGTTGAACGGAATGACCTTGCCGTCATCGTCCAGTTTGCCGGTTCCCAGCGCAACCACTTTGCCCTCCTGGGGCTTTTCCTTGGCCGTATCGGGGATGATAATCCCGCCCTTCTGTACTTCGTCCTCCTCGACCGGCTTCACGAGTACGCGATCGCCCAGCGGTTTGATGTTTACGCTCATCCTGTACCTTCCTCCTTTGTTTCGCCGCCTCTCAGCATTGACGGCAATCGGTTGATTATGCCCGACGACTAGCTCTTCTTGTCGTCGTCCACCATTTCGAAGTCAGCGTCGATGACCTCTCCCTCGTCTTCCTCTTTCTCTTCTTTGCCGCCGTCCGACGACTTGGCGGCATCCTCACCCGACGGCGCTTCCCCACCCGCCGGCGGCGGCTCCGGGGCGTCCGTTTTGGCCTGCGCATAGAGGTCCGCGGACACTTCCTGGATAGCCGCATTCAGGCCTTCCATCTTGGCCTTCATCTGCTCCGCGTCATCGGTCTCGACGGCCTTCTTCAACTCTTCGATGGCTTCTTCCACCTTGGTCTTCTTGTCCGCGGCAACTTTCTCGCCCTGCTCCTTGAGCAGTTTCTCGGTCTGGTACACCAGGTTCTCGGCAGTGTTCCTGGTTTCTACGGATTCGCGCCGCTTCTGGTCTTCCTCGGCGTGCTGTTCCGCATCTTTCACCATGCTGTCGATCTCGGACTCGTCCAGACCGCTGGACGCGGTAATCGTGATCTTCTGCTCCTTGCCCGTACCGAGATCCTTGGCCGATACGTGCAGGATGCCGTTCGCATCAATGTCGAATGCGACCTCGATCTGGGGCATGCCCCGCGGCGCCGGCGGTATGCCGTCCAAGTGAAAACGACCGATCGACTTATTGTCGCCGGCCATCTTGCGCTCGCCCTGCAGAACATGGATTTCCACGCTCGGCTGGTTGTCCGCGGCCGTACTGAATATCTCGCTCTTCTTCCTCGGGATCGTCGTGTTGCGCTCGATCAGGGTCGTGAATACACCGCCCAGCGTCTCGATGCCGAACGAAAGCGGCGTCACGTCGAGCAACAGCACGTCCTTCACCTCGCCCTTCAGGATGCCGCCCTGGATCGCGGCCCCTACCGCCACAACCTCGTCCGGGTTGACGCCCTTGTGCGGTTCCTTGTCGAACAGACCGCGAACGCACTCCTGCACCTTGGGCATGCGGGTGCTGCCGCCGACGAGGATCACCTCATCCACATTGCCGACGCTCGCATCGCGCAAACAAGACTTGCACGGAGCCACCGTCCGTTCGACCAGGCTTTCCGTCAACTGCTCCAGCTTGGCCCGCGACAGCGTCACGTTCAGGTGCTTGGGACCGGAGGCATCGGCCGTGATGAACGGCAGGTTGACGTCCGTCTGCTGCGAACTGGACAACTCGCACTTGGCCTTCTCGGCGGCTTCCTTCAGACGCTGCAGAGCCATCTGGTCCTGCCCCAGGTCGATGCCCTGGTCCTTCTTGAATTCGTCAATCAACCAGTTGATGACGGCCTGGTCGAGATCGTCTCCGCCGAGGTGCGTATCGCCGTTCGTCGCTTTGACCTCAAAAACGCCCTCGCCGATGTCCAGGATGGAGATGTCAAACGTGCCGCCGCCGAAGTCGTAAACGGCGATGTTCTCTTCTTTCTTTTTGTCAAGACCGTAGGCCAGCGATGCGGCCGTAGGCTCGTTGATAATCCGCAGGACTTCGATACCCGCGATCTTGCCGGCGTCCTTGGTCGCCTGACGCTGGCTGTCGTTGAAATAGGCCGGAACGGTTACGACGGCCTGCGAGATCTTCTCGCCCAGGTAGGCTTCCGCGTCGGCGCGCAACTTCTGCAGGATCATCGACGAGATCTCGGGCGGCGAGTAGGTCTTGTCCTCGATCTTGATGTGCGCGTCGCCGTTCTTAGCCTTGACCACTTCGTACGGCACCAGGCCGATTTCGTGGGCGACCTCGTCGTACTTTCGGCCCATGAAACGCTTGACCGAGAAAACCGTGTGTTGCGGGTTCGTCACGGCCTGCCGCTTGGCGGCCTGCCCGACCAACCGCTCGCCGTTCTTCGTGAACGCCACGATCGACGGCGTGGTCCGGGTGCCCTCCGCGTTGGGGATAACGACGGGCTCCCCGCCCTCCATCGCCGACATACACGAGTTAGTCGTCCCCAAGTCAATTCCAAGTACTTTCGACATGAGTCAGTTCCTTTCCCCCGGAGTCACACACCCCGGGCATAAAAACTCGCCGGGGAGATGAGCAGCATGTGTGCCAGGAAAGACATGAAAGCGGCGCATTTGGCGCGTATCAACTTGATGTGAAATGCTTTACAAAAAAACGACGAGTTCTGTCCGGGCGGGGACAGACCTTGACATAGCGCCAATGTGTCACACCTACCACGTGTCTGCCACCCCCATGCGCCATCGTGACACACTGACCAGAAACTCCGGAAATGTTCAATGTTCAATGCTCAATTCTCAATGTCCGAGTTGAACATCTATGCCGTTTTCACCCCCGAATTGCCTCGGAAGCGTAGCGCACCGGGGGCGAGGCTGACCGGAAACGTTAGCTCCTGCCTGTCATCCCGAGCGCAGCGGAGCGGAGTCGAGGGATCTCGAGACTTGCGATAACGTCCGGAGCGGTTTCCAATTCCCCGAGATCCCTCGACTCCGCTCCGCTGCGCTCGGGATGACAGGGCGGATTGAAGTTCCCCTGCCCGATTGCCCAAGACGCCACGCGCCCAGGGGCGTTGCCGGCCGTGAACTGCCCAAGCATTACGGGGAAAGACGCAAAAAAGGGTTGGCACAAAAAGAGCAATTCAACCATTGACAGTTCGACACTTGTCGAATACTATTTACATCAATCGAACCAAGGAGGCCCTTCATGAGCAACTCACGCGACAGACGCCGCGCGTCGACAGGGAAGGCACAAAACTCCGAACTCACCGAGGCGGAGTGGGCAATCATGAGAGTCGTTTGGGAACAGGAACCATGCGCGGCAGGCACCGTGCAGGAAGCTCTGGAAAGAACCAGGGGATGGGCGTACAGCACGGTGAAGACAACGATGGACCGGATGGCGAGGAAAGGCCTGCTGAGCATCCGCACCATCAGAAACCTGCAACTTTTTTCATCCAACGTCTCACAGGCGGCGGCAAAACGTGGCGAGATCCTGAAGACACTCAAACGGGCCTTTGACGGCGCCCTCACCCCCATGGTGCGGTTCCTCCTGGAAGACGAGCAACTGTCGGGCGAAGACATCGCCAGCCTGCGCGAGCTGATTGACGCAGCGGAAAGGAAGCAATAGCCATGCAGCTGCACAACCTCATCTCCTCAGTCGATTCCCTGAGCGTCGCTTTCTGGCGTCACGCCGGCGCCATGCTCGTCCACTCGTCCATCCTGATCCTGGCTCTGGTAGCCCTGGACGCGACTCTGCGCAAACACACCCGCGCGGCGGTCCGCTACGCCCTCTGGATGATCCTGCTGCTTAAGCTGGTGCTTCCCACGGGGTTGACCTCCCCTTTGAGTGTCGGCGCCTGGCTGGGACAACACTGGACGCCCGAACCGGCGATCCCGCGGGCAGGCGCAGAGTACGACAAGGACATGCCGCGCGAACCCGAGGCTCCACGCTCGTTCCCTCCCGGGGCGGCCCCACTCGCCGTTCACAACCCAACGGAGGGGATCGGCCTCGACCGGGTCGCGGACCGACCCGGGCCACTCCCCCCGACCGCAACCCCCGCGACCCCTGGCGGTCTGACATACAGAGACCGCCGGGGCATACTCGGCTGGCAGGCAATCCTGCTGGCGACCTGGGCCGCCGGCGTGCTCGTGCTGACGGCCCTGCTGCTGCAACGCTGGTGCTTCGTCGCCGACCTGCTCAGACAGGCACAACCCGCGGACGAGCGCACTACACGTGCTTTCGCGGCAAGTCGCTCAGCCATCGGCATCCCTCCCGGGCGTATCGGACTGAAGGTCTCGCCCAACATGGTGAGCCCGGCAGTGTGCGGTGTGTTCCGACCGACCGTGGTGCTGCCGTCGTTCCTGATCGATGAACTCGATGACCAACGTCTCCGAACCGTACTGGCTCACGAGCTCGCCCACGTTCGCCGGTGGGATCCGCTTGTCAACGCACTCCAGACAGGTCTCCAGATTGTCTACTTCTACAATCCCCTCCTATGGCTCGCCAACGCGTTGATCCGCCGGGCGCGTGAAGAGGCGACGGACGAAATGGTACTCGTTGCCCTTGGGAAGCAAACCGCCGACTACAGCCGTGCGCTGGTCGACGTTGCCGACCTGGCCGTACAGCGTCCCGCGCTGAGTCTGCGCCTGATCGGCGTGGTGGAGTCGAAAAGCGCCGTCGCTCAAAGGGTGAAACGCATCCTCTCGCGGCCTATGCCGAAAACTGCCCGTGTCGGCATCGGCGGCTACCTGGCCACACTCGCCCTGGCCGCGTTCCTGCTTCCCATGGCATGCTCGGACAGAGAACCGCGCCCCACCGCCACGTCCCTGGACACGGAAGCCGCCGCCGAATCAATGGAAACGCCGGAAGAGGTGCAAGTGGCCGCTACGGTCAAACAGATGCAATCGATCATCGTCGCCGACATGGACCTCCGGCAGGCCAGTCTCGAAGACACCCTCGCCTTTCTCCTGGCACAGGTCACCGAGCATGAAGCGGCGACGCCGGGACACGGCAAACGAGTGGTCCTGGTGTTCCACGCAAAGGCCGACCTCACGCCGCCGATCACCTGTCACACCCGCCGGGTGTCCCTCTACGACAATCTCAACATCATCGCCGGGCTTACGGACATGGACCTGTACGTCGGCGACGGTGTCGCGCGTCTCCTGCCGCGGACAACGCCGCCCGAACCCTCGGTCAACACGACCTTCGAGATCCTGCCGAAAGCGGCGAAGGAACTGACACGGGAGGCGGGCGGCACGAACTGGGTCCCCGTCCTGACGCAGATGGGCATCCCGTGGCCGGAAGGCAGTTCCGCGCAATACGACCAAAAGGAGTCAATGCTCTCGGTTGCCAACTCGGACCTTCACACCGCCAACCTGGAATACGTGCTGTCCCGCCTCGAAGCGCTCCCCAAACACCTGCGGGTGCACAGCAGCAGGCGGACCCCACGGTTGAGACAGCCGCGGCCCTGTCGAGACGAGGAACCGATCGGGTCCAAGCTGGCGCAGATCGTCATTCCGGAGTGCAATTTCCGCCAAGCCAACATCTTTGACGTTTGTGAGTTCCTGAGCGAAGCGAGCGTCGAGCACGACCAGGCGGCGGACCCCGGGGAGAAGCGTGGCGTGGACGTAGTGTTGGACGCCCGGAGGCTTTCGAGGGAAGTGGGAGGCGACGGCATTCCTTTGATCACGTTTCGCGCCGAGAAGGCTGCGCTGGGCGATATTCTCGATATCGTTGCGCGGGTCGCCGGCGCGGAGCACTGGATCGAGGATTCCGTAGTGATGCTCGGCACGCGCTCGCCCGCCCCCGGCCGACTCCTCTACCGCGGACACCGGGTTGAAGCGAGAGAGATCGAGAATATGGAACGGAACGGGGACGGCGACTGGAAGCGTTTCGTACGGAGTCACGGATTCGGCTGGCACGAGCGGTCCACACTGTACTACGCGCCTTGGGCGCGTACGGTGATCGTAACGGCGACCCGGGCAAACATCGGCGGACTTGGCCGTATTCTGAGCGAGATGAGGCCGTCCCCATCTTCGACACCGGTAAACATCCAGGCAACGCTGATCGCAGTGGAGTCGCTCAGCGTCCCCAAGCTCACCCGGCAGCTCGGTATCGACCTGACACCGGAGACGGGAGGGGTGCTCTTCACGCTCGAAGAGGCCGACCGCGTAAAAGAGACGCTCTTGGCCGATCCATCCGCTCGCCTCCTTGGGAACGCAAACGTCGCCACGGCGCCCGAAAAGGAGTCATCGTCACGCTCGGCGCAAGGCGTGACCTATGTCAAGAAACGTCCGGACGGCAGCGAAACGACGGCGGTCATAGATGCCGGTTTCTCGATCGATGTCCTGCCGAGAATACAGAAGAACTATCTCTTCAAGCTTCAACTCGGTATCGATCACACGGGAGTGCTTGGAACTGCCAGGCTGTCCCAGGGAGATATCCCGGTAGTTGAACGGCTGGCGTTCGACACGTCGTTCTGCATCTCGGACAGAACATGCATTCTGATGCACATGTCGGGCGACGCGTGGGCCGACCTTGTACCTGTCAAGGACGCGGACACGGCCGGCGCCGGAGTCGTTGGCAGACCTCGGAACCTGTTCCTTTTCATCTCTCTCAAGCGACTGTCAGTACAAAACCGACGCGGTGGCCATCCCTGGAAACGTCAGCTCGTGACGACATGCCGCTTCATTGTCGCCGGTCCGGAAGAGAGCGACACCATTCGGACGGCTACCGGACAGAGCGGCACGACGTTGCTCGCCCTGGACAAATACGGAGACCTGCTGGCGCGTCTGCGGCAAACCGGCGACACGAAGATCCTGGCATGCCTGCCGGTCGTTTCGGGATCGATGGTGGAGGCGAGAATACGGAGGACGCAGAGCATCCCGCACGACGATGCAGGTGAGCTCGTGTTCTATGACTACCGTCAAGGCTTCACGACCATGTCGGTGCCGGACGGACTCAGTGACCGGCTCAACGTCACGGCAGCCCCCGAACTGGTCCTCCCCACCCGTTCCTCCACGGGACGGGGCATCTCACCCCCTGCCACGATCAGGCTCACCCAGCAGACGATGCTCACCGCCGGTCACGTGCTCATCTCCCCCGTCACACCCCCGCCGGGGGTACTCGCTGCCGGACAGAAGTGCTTCATGGTCCTCGGGGCAAGGCATGCCGGGGCCGAGTGAAGTCGGAAGAAGGGTTATCGAGGCCCCTCCTCCGGTTTCCTGATGTGGGATGTGAGGTGTGGGATGCGAAGCGAGTCGCAACCCGTTGTGGCGGAACGATGTCCGCGCCGCCGGGGAACGATCGATGTGGCAGCTCACATCCCATATCCCACATCCTGTTGGGGATTTCGCGCGGTCCTGAAGGACCGATGGTGTCAAACTAGCTTCCGAGACGATTCGAGCGGGAAAACTACCCTTCCTACTCACTCTCCTACTCACTCCCCTGAGTCGAGGGATCTCGAGAATTGGCAACCACGCCGGACGTGCTTGGCAGTTCTCG
>CAZKRK010000096.1:0-20779 GCA_964555035.1 uncultured Victivallales bacterium
AGCGCCGGTTTTTCTTGTTTTTTTCGACAGCTTTGGGAGGGTGAGTCACTAAGTATGTCCATCGACTCTTAATCTATCTACCTAATCTTTCTACTTAATCTCCCTCCCCAATTTTGCGGCGTCCCCATTTTCCTGGCGTTTCAGAGCAAAATCGACCGCCGACCCTTTTCGGACACCCTCTAGTTCGCAAATTGGAGATCTGACCCTCACAGTCCCCTTCGTTCCGTTCCACAGAACGCATGACCACTGGGACCGCCCCGTCATTCGCTACGGCAGCGAGAGCCGCGCTGCAGGTCTGTCCCCTTCATCGTGGTCCCCTTCATCGTGCTCTTCGTAGACTCGCCGGAGGCCCCGCGCAACAGCGCGGGGCCGGAGACGAGACGCTGGTCCGCGCAGCCTGCGCCCTCCGGTGCGGCCGGCAACGGCCGCACTCTACGGACGCTCTACGAAGAGCGGACTGCCGCGCGGTGTCCGGGGAGGTCTGTCCCCCATCCCCGTCCCCCATCCCCGCTTGATGATCAGGCGCTCCACGTCACGTCAGGGACGGGAGGAGTGTTTCAGCCGTGACCACGTGTGCCCCTGTCTCGGGGGGGCCTTCGTAACGGCCGGCGAAAACGCATGGCACTACAGAGGTGTAGCGATCGGCGACAGGCAGTCGTCCGATCTTCTCTGAAAGCTCCTTCATCAATGGCCCCAGTTTTCTGGCCGTCACACGCAACTTGACTTCGCCGACCAGCAGATGGCGTCCATCAGCGGACTCTGCCACAACGTCGAGTTCCATGGGGCGCCGGTCCTTGCCGCTTCCCCACCAGCGCGACGCGGTCTTCCACTCCATTCCCGCCAAAAGCGTGCGCGGGACCGCGGAGCGCACGGTCTGTTCCCAGACCGCCGCCACATGCTGAGGGACGGCCCGCCGTATGCTCCGTTTGACGGCAGCTATCGCGCCGGCGCCCAGACGGGATCGATTGGGCTCAACAAAAGCGAACCAGAAGGCAACATACGGATCGTCGATCGCGTATAGCGTGGTCTTGCTTGAACGCGGACTATGGCCGAACGGGATATCCCGCCTCAGCAGTCCAAGCTGGATCAGCCGCTGGACGGGGCGTGTCAACGAAGTGGCCGGTTTGGCGAGGCGGCCGGCGATCTCGGACAGCCGGTGGCATCCCTGCCCCACGATCGCGAGGATAGACGAGGCCTGCACGATGTCGCGCATGTCATCAGCGAGAAGGTGCGCGGGTTCACGGTGCAGGACACCAAGCGGATCGAGAACAAGCGCCTCGAGGGCATCCCACAGCGAAGCGTAGTCGGCGGCCAATTCCCAATAGCGCGGCACGCCGCCCCAAACAGCGTAGGCGAACAGCAGGTCTGTCCAGTCGGCGGGACCGAAAACCCGGGGAAGCCAGGCCGCGGTCAGAGGCCCGATGCACATGACCTCACGGGCGCGACCGTACAGCGGTTCTCCTTCGTCCAGAACAAGCCCCTGCATCATGCGCTGCGAAGACCCGGACACAATGAGATGAACCGGCTTGTCGGCGTAACGATCGATCGCCTTCTGGAGCAAACTGGGGAGCTCCGGGCTCGCCGAGACGAGGTAGGGAAACTCATCCAAGGCCAGAACGCTGCCGGGCGGCGCATCGCGCCACCACCGGTTCAGCAGCGCGTCCCAGTCGGGATACGTCGCGTCCTCGAAATGTGTGATTACCAACCCGACGGCCGCTGCAAGCGCGCTTCGTTGAAGCCCGGCCTCGCGCCGATCTCCGACGTAGTAAACGCCGCCCGCCTTTGGCATGACTTCCCGGATGAGGCGTGACTTGCCGCACCGACGGCGACCGTACAGGCAGCAGAACGACCCGGTCGAGCTCGCCAGAGCGCGCCCCAGACGTTCCCGTTCGCGTTCGCGATTCAAGAAGGTCAGTATCATTGCTCACCTCATCGTCGATATTATGCTGTACCAACATTATGTTTGCAATACATAATATCACAGGCAAGCCGCGCCGTGTCAACGACAAACGCGAAAACGGTCCAAGACGCTCAGCCAGGCAGGAGCGCGGCCAACCACCCTGTAGCCTCGGGGTACTCGCCGCAATCGAGCACGAACTCCTGGCCCCTTGCTGCGCTCTTGAGTATGGCCTTGCCGTCAGCCCTGCGCCATCTATCCGGTTTCCCGTGGTATGAGAGGGGCGTCTTGCAGCCAGCCGGGAAAAACCATCCGGGCAGCTCCCACAAGCTTGCCGATGACGAGCCCACAGCGGTCAGCCGGAGCTTCGGAGAGTATCGGGCAAAGACTCCCGCCCCTGGGACGGTTCCTCGCGGAACGCCGTCCAGGCTCAAGAAGTCCCGCGCGACATAGAGGACGTTGTTGCTCATGGGCCGGCAGTTGAGGTGGGGATGGTACGCCGCCCACTCGCGACTGCTGAAGGCGCTTGCGTCCGCCGATGCAACCTCCCCGATCTGCATCCACCCCCACAGGGCATGGAACGGGCGGCATGAGTGGTCCCATTCAAGCCCTTCCGAGCCCTCGCCTACGCGCTGAAAGAGCCCGAAGAACAGAAAGATGTCGCCCTCCCCGACTCCCTGGTTCCGCAGATGCCCCTGCGCGCCCCTGGCCTGACCGAAGAGGGGCAGCCATCCGGGAATGCGTGGAAGGGCGTCGGGGCGAAGGTCGGGATCAAGATGGGCGAAGTCGTCCGGACCGTAGCGTCCCCCAGTCAGCTGCGACACGACGGGGCCCATGCTGCGCCCCTCCCACACGATGTCCGAGTACCTGATGGGCGACACCTCGCTGGGGATCGGCAGCGACAGCATGCGCCCATCCGGGAGGACGGGGCTGGGGACGCCGCCTTCCGAGGAGTCGAACCCCTTCCTGCTGAGGATCAGCCGCATGACTTTCCCTTCGCAGGAGGTTGCTCGGGCAGGGAATGCGGAGTTCCGCTTTCGCCCCGGCGCGTCCACTGCGCCTCCACGAACGCGATGAACCGCCCTGCCAGCCTCTCGTCGTGGGTCAGCCAGCCGTCGGGATGCTGGCCCGGCGGGACGGACGGTCGCAGTTCGTCCGGCACAACCAAGGCGTCTCTCCCGAAGTAAAAGTGCGTTCCGGCAACGAGCACGAACGCTCCGGACAGGTCACGCTCTTTGTCGTTCCTGCCGTGCATGCCAGGCAGTTGTCTGAAGCCGCCGCCAGCCCCCCGTTTCGGCGCGTACATGTTGTCGCCGACCCAACAGCGAGGATCCTGGGCACCGAGATCCGGGATCTTCTCCCGAAAGCGGGAGTCATGGAAGTACGCGGCGAGAGTGAGTTTCTCCTCGACCTGCATCAGGTAGACGAGACGTTCTTGCCCGACGGGGTCGCCGCAGAGTTCCTTGGACGTGAACCCGGCGATCCAGTCGTTCTTTCGCTTGCTCCGCCTGATCCCCGGCTTGCATGTCGCCAGCGTCAGCACGCCCCAGAAGGGGTTCGGTGCGAAGCCTGAGTCGGTGGTCAGTTTGTACGAGAACAGCCTGATCATGGTTGCCTCCTTCGCGTCGTATCATTCCCCCATGCTTCTCGCCATCGCTTTGACCTCGTCGGCGACCCACTTCTTCAGTTCCCCGGGCGCCAACACGGTGGCGTGCCGGCCCCACGCCAGCACCCAGCGAAACACCTCGAAGAGGCCCGCCGCCTCGAACGCGAGCTCGACGCTTCCGTCCCTTTTCCGCTTCACCGTCTGGGTCGGGCTCCACTGCCGCTCCAGAACCCACGGGGCGACCTCGGCGTCGAAGAGCACGCGGACGCGGCGCGGCTTGCCCGAGGCGAAGCGCCCGAACGCCGACGACACCAGCGTCTCCGCGTCAAAGTCATCGGGCACGTCGAACGTCCGCTTCAGCAGGCTGGCGCGCATGATCCTCGGGATGGCGAACTGCAAGACGCCCGCATCTCCGCAACGCGCGAACACGTACCATTCCCCGGCGAGGTTCGCGACGTGATACGGGTCGATTTCCCTGTCCCTGGTCTCCTCCGCCTCGAAGGCGCGGTACGACACCTTCAGCGAGCGGCGGTGGAGGAGGCCTCTGACGACGGTCGTCCAGACCTTCTCGTCGACGGGCTTCGACGGCGGCGAGGTGAAGCTGAAGCTGGAGAACATCAGCTCGGGCCTCAGCGACACGGTCTCGGGCAGCAACGCCGCCAGCTTCAGGAAGACCCGCTCCAAGTCCTTCGCGACGGGAGTGCCGCGGTAAGCCTTCAGCGCCCGCGACCCGACCAGAAGGGCGAGGAGGTCGCCCTCGCTCAAGCTGAGCGACGGCAGGAACCAGCTGGGGTCGGAGTAGAAGTAGCCCCTGCGCACGCGGTCGTACTCAATCGGCGCCCCCAGCTGGTCGCGCATGAAATCGATGTCACGCTGGACGGTCTTCTGCGAAACCTCCCAGTCGGCGGCGAAGGTCAGGCAGTTGGGGTGCCTGCCGGCACGAATGAGCCGGTCCAGTTCCATCAGCCTGGCGAACTGCGTCCTTGTCCTCTCCATCCTCTTCACGCCCCCGTGGTAGCGTGCCGGACGGTCATCCGGCGTCCGTCAGAAAAAATACTGCCGTCCGGTCTGACGGTCAAGCTATGTCCGTCGGGACATGCGACACTCGGGGAAAAGAGTGGAGGAAGCAGAGATAAGGGCTGCGGAAGAGACAGACGATGCTCCCCGTGCGGTTGCTGACGGGGAGAGAGGGGGCGGGGCGCTTTCCGTGGCTGCTGCTTTTCTTGCTGGAGCCGCCGGGGAATCGATCACTCCGGCAATAGGGAGGAGTTGACCATGTCGATGAGCGAGTTCGTGAACAACGCCCCGAGCCCGCGTAGGGGCATGACGTCCGTCGAGGCGGCGGCATTCCTGCAGAGGGAATGCCCGGAAGCCGGCGGCTGGGCGTGCTGGTGCCCACGGGGCGGCCGCGAGGAGGAGGCCCTGACGCGCATCCCCGCCGGCGAGCGGGAAGAGGGCAGCGTAGGCCCGTGGAAATGGAGACGCATCCCGGTCTCCTATCCGGGCATTCCGTACTGGCGCGATGCCGCGGGCGGGGACGACGAGGAGAGGTGGACGGGACTGATCGAGGTGAGCGGGGAGAGCGGCGAGAAGTTCCTCCTGTTCTCGTACCTGAGCACCCGGGGCACCGTCGGGGAACTCTACATGACGAGCGCCGCCGGCCGCGAGACTCTGAAGCGCTTCGCAACGGACGCGGCAAGGCACTTCGACCGCTACAAGGACAAGGTCAAGATCTCCGTCTGGCTCGGGCCGGACATCCGGCTCGATCCTGACGCTTCCGAGCGCCTCTTCCTCCCCGCCGGGATGGGGGCGGACATCGAGCGGCAGGCCCGCTCGTTCTTCGAGCAGCCCGAGGCGTACGGCAGGTTCGGGATCCCCTACAGGCGGGGACTCCTGTTCGTCGGCCCCCCGGGCAACGGCAAGACCATGATGGTGCGGGAGGTCGTCCGCCGGTGCTGGCGGGAGTACCGTCCGGCGGTCGCCGCCGTGCCCGCGACGAAGCACGCCGACGAGAACATGCTGC
The DNA here is from genome assembly GCA_964555035.1 of uncultured Victivallales bacterium. Classification (GTDB taxonomy): domain Bacteria; phylum Verrucomicrobiota; class Kiritimatiellia; order UBA8416; family CAYOBW01; genus CAZKRK01. Next base: position 5,527 of record CAZKRK010000096.1, read on the forward strand.
AGCTCGCGTTCGCCGAGGCGTCCCGCCGGGGACGCGGCATCGTGATCCTCGAGGAGGTGGACGCCCTGGTCGCCGAGACAGACATCACCCGCGCGGCGCTGCTCGACTGCCTCGACGGCCTGGCGTACCGGGAGGGCGTGCTGGTGCTGGCGACGACCAACAACCCGGAGAATGTGGACCCGGCCTTGATGCACCGTCCCAGCCGATTCGACCGGGTCTGGCGCTTCGAGCTGCCCGGCGAGGGGCTTCGCCGGGAGTTCCTGGCCCATCGGATGCCGGAGCTGGACGGGAAGCTCGCGGGCTGCCTGGCGAGGAGGACCGAGGGCTGGAGCTTCGCCTACCTGAACGAGCTGCGGACGACGGCCGCCATACTGGCGATCCAGCGCGGAGCGGAGCCGTGCCAACCGGCACTCGCGGAGGAGGCGTTCGACCTGCTGCAGGCGCAGTTCCGGTCGGGGACCAAGAACCACAAGTGCGCGAGGGCGGCCGACGTCGGCTTCAGGGCGGCCTGACGGCCTCCGACGCGACGGAAAAAGGGGACTAGACAGGGACGCTTGTATGTGGCACAGGAAGGTTGGTGACGCGATGGACGCATTCCTCTCGAAAAGCAAGTACCTGACGGGCATCCAGTGCCCCAAGCTGCTGTGGCTCCAGTGGTGGCGTGCGAGGCCTCGTTCGAAAAGGGGCGGCTTCGGGAGTCGGCCCAGGCGTTCCCTGAGCATGCTGATTGGGTCGCAGGGATCGAGGATAGGGTGGTCGATCTCCTCACGCCCTTCCGGTCGTTCGACGTGTACCATCCGGCCCACCACGGTAGCGCCTCGATCAAAACCGTGCTGCGGGCATTGACGGGAGATGGCTACGGCGGATTGGAGATCGGCGACGGCGCCACCGCAGCGAACGAGTTCCTGCGGGTCATGTACGGCGACGCGAGCGACGAGGGCCGGGAGAGAGTGCGGCGGAACTTGGAGGAGTACTGCGGGCTGGATACGATGGCGATGGTAGAGATCACCAGACGCCTGGCCCAGATATGAACCAAGCTGGTAATCAAGATGGGAGGACGTTCTTGTGGCCAATATTTGGCAACTCGGAGGAGGGAACGGGCGAGACCTTGTTGAGTTCTACAAGTCGAAAGGGGTTGCTTGCATCGGTCCTGGATGGGTGAAAGTGACCGATGACAGGGAACAGCTGAAGAGGGACTGCAGCAGCGGGAGAGAGGCGGGCGCACTTTGGAAGTTCGTGAAAGAGGTGCATCCGGGCGATACGATCCTTGTCAAGGAAGGCAGGAGGGCGCTCTGCATGGCAGGAGTGGTAGTAGCAGGGCGTGACGGCAAGACGGTCTACAAACACGATAGTGCCGCTAGGGTCGACGGCTGGGATCTGCGGCATACAATCGAAGTCGAGTGGTACGAGTTCATCTCCAAGGAAGCCAACCAGAGGATCTTGCGCCCAGACGCCACCTTGCCGGTCATTCGCTTCTCGCATGGCGGGAACGCCACTAACGAAGGAGTACGTCGGGTTCTCGAGTCTGGCAATGCGGACGGGTTCTTCAAGGACAACGATAAGTTGTTCAAGCGAGTTTCCCCAACTGGTGTTTACCGGGAACTGAAAATTTCTCTGCCAGCTGCATTCAAGCTGACCGCTGAGGAAGACAGGCTGCTTTGGTCCGAACGTGTCTCCACCAAAGGCCTGGAGACGTTCAGGAAGATCTTCTTCGTAGTACCATTCCTGCGCCGCTTGGGATGGCCCGCCGAGATGATGGAGTTCGAAAAGAGCGTGGGGCCTGACGCGGCGATAGACATTGTGCTGTACGAGGACTTCGCCCATTCGAAGCCATGGTGCATTGTAGAGACGAAGGCTGCCGGGGCGGCTCTGGCTTCGCTCGCGATACAACAGGCCGAGAGGTACGCAGGGAAGATCGAAGCTGCGAGAAGCCTTAAGTTGCTACTCGCCACCGACGGAATTCGGTACGTGGGAAAGACGATGGATGACGGGAACCAGGGCGACATATTCGAGATTGACCGCCAATCCGGTCTGATGTCCTCAGAGAATGCGCTGGATTGTCTACATCCCACGACGTTCCCGAGCGTGACTGACTGACAGATGACAATGCGCACCTCGCGGGACATTGAGCCGACGCAGACGACCAGACGTGATGGGGACCTTCACCGTCCCCTTCGTCCCGTTCCCCGGAACACATGACCACTGGAACGGCCCTGTCATTCGCTACGGCAGCAGGAGCCGCGCTGCAGGTCCCCTTCATCGTGCTCTTCGTAGACTCGCCGGAGGCCCCGCGCAACAGCGCGGGGCCGGAGACGAGACGCTGGTCCGCGCAGCCTGCGCCCTCCGGTGCGGCCGCCAACGGCCGCACTCTACGGACGCTCTACGAAGTGGGAACCGCCGCGCGGTGTCCGGGGCGGTCGGTTCCATTCACGGGTGCTCTTTGTGGTCCGCGATGACTCGGCTCAGGGGTGCCCGCCCTCGCCGGAGCCAATTGCCTTTTCTCCGAGTGCCGCGGACAACAGGGCATGCGCCTCGTGGGCGCTGACCGACAACCACGCTTCGATTCTACTGACGCACGCGGATCGCGGCAGTCTGCGGTTGCTTTGAGCAAGAGTCAGCAAACGTTCACCGGCCTCCGCCGGAGCAAGCTTCGCCACACCGAGAAGCTGGTCGAGTATCCAAAGAAGGCCGATATCGACCATGTCTATCAGAATGTTGGCATCCTGAATGGCCACCCTGAGCAACCCCGCAGTCATACGGCAAGCCTGAATTCGTTCTTGAACTGGCCAAGAGGTACTCCCGCAAGCGCCGCTGCCTTGGACAGAGTGATGACCTCCCCCGCAACCGCCCTGTCAAGAAGGCGCCTGAAACGGATGGGACGTCCTCGGTCATCGTAGTCGCCAGGCTCGTTGACGCGCCATCCTCGCTGGTTCACGGCAATGTTGAACTGCCTGTAGCGCGAGTCGGAGACGACCCCCAGGCTGTGCAGCATCGCCATTATGGCCTGGATGGAGATCCCGTAGTTCCGTTTCAGCGCGACCAGCTCCGCCAATCCGAAGTGACGACGGCGATCACCCATTTCCTCCAAGAGGGCAACGGGAGGAATAAGAAATGCGCCCCCGAATGCATGGCAGAGCTTCTCCTGCTCCCTTGACGAAGCATCAGCCGGCAAGTCCATAACGAGATGCCCGACTTCGTGCGCCACGGTGAATCGCTTGAACGACAGACTTGCCAGTTGGACAAGTGAGACCATGACGAACGGCCTTTGACAGGCGAGTAGTTGCCGCACAGGGCGGTCGCCAGGCTCAACTTTCGGAGAATCCCTCGGTGACTGCGTCCATTCTTTCGCGGATCTCCTCGAAGCCGGCGGGGCGGAACCCCCAGGAATCGACCCCGACGTCGAGGCTCTTTCCGAACGGGCTCAGGTTGCCGTGGCTGTGTCCGAACAGGTGCCACGCCCCCCGGAACGCCCCCTGCCAGGTTCTCTGGGCGTAGTGGGCGAGCACTATGCGTTGACCGTCGATGACGACCTGCAGGCCGGTCTGCACGCTGGGGTTCGGGTCACCGACGAAGGTAACCTTGCCCGACTCGACGAGATCCTTGAGCATCTCCCGGCGAAACGCCTGCCTCAGCGGCTTGTCGTGGTTTCCCCAGAGTACGGTCCGCCTTCCGTTCAGTCTACGCAGACACTCGGCGGCGTGCGCCGGGGGGCAGCGGTAAGCGAAATCGCCCAAGTCGTAGACCTCGTCGTTCGGGGCGACCAGCTCGTTGTGCCGGGCGACGATTTCCCGCTCCATCTCCCCAACATCGCCAAAGGGGCGGCTGCAGAGCCCGATGATATTCCCGTGCCCCATGTGGTAGTCGGACGTGAACCAGATGCGACTCATGCCTTCGACAACTCCCGCTCGATTTCTTCCACGCTTGGCAGGCTTGACTTGAACTCTCTCGGCAGCGCGCGTGTGAGTTGATACTCCGACACTTCGCTTTCCCGTGGCGTTTGGCGAAACGTGATCCCTTCACGCCTGCACGCGACAGCCGCACGATTGATAGCAGAAGATGCGGATTTCTGAAAGCAACTTCCAAGATGGGACGTGTTTTGGAAGCGACCTCCCCCCAGCATCGACAGGTGCTGCTTCTTTGTCTCCTCTGCCGTGTTCGTGATCAGTCAGGGATGCTGAAAAGAGAGGCATTGACATCAAGGGCTATGTGGACGAGTATAGCTATAGTAATCCACATGGAGTAACGGAGGGTACGGTGAGAACGGTACAGATGACGCTTGATGAGAGTTTGGTGCGATCCGTGGACCGCGTCGTGAAGAAGATGCACACGACACGCTCTGCCTTCGCCCGCGATGCACTACGTGCCGCGCTTGACAAGTTCGACACTTCCAGGCTCGAGCGTCAGCATCGAAAGGGGTACGAGATTCATCCTGTCAACAAGGCTGAGTTCAGCGTTTGGGAGGATGAACAGGCGTGGGGTGACGAGTGAAACGCGGCGAAATCCGGTGGTACGAGTTTGCTCCGCCGGACAAGAAGCGCCCAGTCTTGATTCTTACGCGAGATTCGATTCTTCGCTATCTCGGCGAGGTTACCGTTGCTCCCGTCACCACAACGATTAGAGACATCCCAAGCGAAGTATGTCTGTCGACACGTGACGGCATGCGTCGTGACTGTGCGATCAACTGCGACCACATACAGACGGTTTCGAAGGGGAAGATCGGAGCCCTGATCGCTCAGCTATCGCCCACGCAGATGAACGCCGTCACCAAGGCCGTGGGTTTTGCCCTCAATCTCTGGTAAGAGGCGCGACGGAACCGGCAGAAGCATCGCGTGAGCGTTGGGGTCGGATGGTGGGTTGACAAGGTGGTCGCAATCCGCGGCCACCCCCAGAATCTGAAGTACTCCCCGCTCAACCCCCGCGCCTTTACCGAACATGGCGCGATCGGGGTTGCCTGAGCGTTGCGAGGAGCGCGGCGGATCGGTTCCCTGGGACTTTTGAGCGCCTCTACGGCTCTCTGACCGCCTTGATCCGGTAGAAAAACGTCCGGGGCGGGACGTCGTAATCCACGTGGTTCATCTCGACCGACGTGGGCGGCACGCCGGTGAATACGACCGTCCACGGCATGCCCGTGTCCGAGAGAATGGTCACTCGTTCAAGCAGTTGGGTTACCAGTTCGCCGCCTCGCCAGGTGATACGCATGCCGCCGTCGGCCGGCTCGACGCCGGTCAAGCGAAGCAACGATAGCGCGTCAAGGGGATCGGTGTCCGCCGTGTACTCGTCGCGGTTCAGGCAGTAGTCGCCGTCCGGGTCCCCGAGCGGCCCGTTGGACCCGGCAGGGTTAGTCGGGCACAGCCCCTTGCGGTACTCCCAGGCGTCGGGAAGCGCATCGTTGTCGGAGTCCGCGTCGGTCGGACTCGTCCCGAGCCAGGCCTCATGAGCGTCGGTCAGCCCGTCACCGTCCGTATCCGGGGAAGGCACGATCGTGACCCGGCACGAGATCCTGGCCGCCGGGTCCGGGTACGACGGCGCAAGCGCGAGCAGCAGCCAGACGATGGCTGCCGCACACAGCCTGCGCGCGGGACCGGCCCGCGCTCCTGCAATTCGCGAGGGCGTTCGCATGCGTTGCCCGTTGCCGAGGCATTACCCCCGGCAACCGCCTCCTGTCATCTCCACGGCAATTGCGGGACTACCGGGATGTTGTCTCCTTGCTCCGCTCCGCGGCGCCCCCCTCTTCGGGCCGCGGCTTCGGAAGCTGGTCAGGTCGTGGTTTCTCTGTCGTATGGATGCGCAGACGTGTGATCAGCGCCACACCGAACTGCCCTCCCGTCGTGGCCGCACGCAACCACACCTCGTACTTCTTGTTGGCGTAGGCCGCGTCCTTTGGCACCGAGACCAAGACATCGGCTTCCGCCTTCCCATGCGCAGGCACGACGATATTCGTGGGCGACACCGTCACCCACGCGATGTCCGGTATCGGCTCATACGGGACGCCGCGCAGGTCCGACCGACGCGGCTGCCTGACGGTCACCGCGACGCCCACGTCGGTCTCGCTGGTGTTCTCCAAGCAGTATCGCCGGCCGTCCGCAAGCCTTACACGGGTGGCATGCCCAACCGCCAGGCCCTCAATGACGACCTTGGCGAAGGGCGTGCGCAGTGAACCGGCCCGACATGGCGGCGACACAGCGCCCACCGAGGCCAACGCCAGCGCCATAGCAAATCGTGACGATCCCATGTCTACGGAATCGCCATCGCTTCGATCCACACGCAGAAGAACCCCGGCAACGTGCGATGCGTGTCGGTCACGGCATTCAACGGCATGGACCCGATATCCCAGTCGTTCGTGTTGAGCGTGATCGCCAGCACCTGCACCTCGTCGAAGGTGACGTTGTCGAAGCGTCCGGTACCGGGGGTCTCGTTGCTGAACGAGCTGTAGACGCCAAACCCGACCGTGCGAGTACCGGGCCCCATCTCGTACGTGAAGTGGATAGGGGCGGCGACCTGGTTGCTGTTGCCGATCATGGCGCCTCCGAGCGAACCGTCGGTGGTCCCGTCGTCAAAGAGCTGCAGATTCATGCCATCGACGTGGACAATGGGGTAGTCGTCATAGGAATCGCCATCGGAGCTGGTGTAGCTGAGAAGGTCGAAGTGGAGTGTGCCGCCTGCGACCGTGATGTCCTGGTATGCCCAGGCCTGCTGCGGTCCGCCCCCGTCACTGGCACCCACGACATCGAGCTGCCCCGGGCAGGTCACGGAACTGTTGCCGGGCACGAACAACGTCCACTCGGTCGTCCCGTTGAATCCGCCGTTGACAACCGGGTCAGCATGCACACGCGAAGTCCCGACGTGCAGCGCCACGAGCACAAGGAGGAATGCCCATCGGATGCCGCGCACGACATACGATCGGGGCCGTGCCTTCATTCTGATAGGGAATCGTCTCTCAGGCAGCACGGGCACCCCCCCGCTGGGACCGGCCTGAAGGAGCATCTTCATGGGGAAACTCTAGCCGATCTAGAGTAGAGGCGTCAAGATGATCGACAATCTTCTGCCCGGTTTCCGCCTGTCCCCGGTTCGCCCCTTTGATGGTCATGCGAAGCGTTCAGCCACGCGGCATTCGGACTGCTTGTCAGTTGCGGCATGCCGGTAATCCAACTCAGTGACGCAGCGTCTCTGCAGCGCTATGTCGACGGTCTCCTGGATGCGCACGAGCTGCGGGGGGCCAGGCTGGTCGAACTGTGCCGCCTGGTTGCCGTGAACGACACCGCCGCGCCGTGGCTGAAGGACTTTCAGTGGCTGTTGTTCATGCCGCGTTTTCTCAATGTCGCCCTCGTTGCCGGGGCGTGCAACTCGGACTGCCGGATGTGCTCGGCGGGCAAGGGCGAGCCGTTCGAGTACCTGTCGCGCGAACGGCTGCGCACGATCCTCGACAACGTTCCGACCGCGGGCAGGATCACCTTCAGCGCGGGAAACAGTGAACCGCTGATGAACCCGGAGCTGGCCGACATCCTCCTGCTCACGGCGGAGCGTCGCATCAAGGTGGACTTCTACACAAACGGTCTGGCACTGACGCGCGAGCTGGCCGACGTGATCGCGGACACCGACACCGTGAACATGGTCAACTTCTCCCTGGATGCCGCCACCCCGGAAACGTACTCGCGCATACGCCGGCGCAATCTCGACAGGGTGAAAGCGAATATCGCATATCTCGTCGCCCGCAAGAGGGCTCACGGCAAGAGTTCCCCCACGATCTCGGTATCGCTCGTAGAGATGGAGGACAACATCGAGGAGTTGCCGGAGCTGGTCGACTATGCTGCATCGATTGGCGCCGCGCGGGTGTATGTCGAGGCGCTCCTCAACCCCGGCGGCGAGAACCGGAGCGCCCGCAAGAACCCCCGCTGGCGCGAAGCCGTGCTCCTCGCGCAGCGCAAAGCCCAGGCGGCGAAGGTGAGTCTTCAACTCCCGAACAAGCTCAGACCATCGGCGAGAGAGCAAGCCGAGAAAGCACCCGCGGAGTCCGACCGGCAGACAGCGGAAACGGTTGCGCCGGCCGAGGACATGGGACGCGCAGGCTGCTCGTGGTTGAGAGGCGTCTGGATCGAAATGGACGGACGAATGGCGGCCTGCTGCATCAACACGGAAGAAGACCTGGGCAACATCTACGACGGCAAGCTCTGGGACAACCAGCGGTTTCTGCTCGCCAAGATGAAGCTCTTCACGGGCCGCGTGTTTCCCTCGTGCCTGACCAGAGTGCATAGCTGCGCCTATCTCTCGGACGCGGCCGATCGCGGAACGCGTATCGGAGATCTTGCCGGGACATTGTCCCGCACCGAAACGGCGTCCCGGCGTTCCCATCCTTGACCCGCCCGCCAACGTCTGGCAACCTGTCCGCACTGAAAAGGAGGTCGCTATGGGAGAAGTCGTGAAGGCATTGTGTGGCGCCGCCGTGCATGTGTTCCATTTGCTGGCAATCCTGGTGCTCAGCATCGGGATCGTGAAGGCCATGATTACCTACACAAAGGACGCCGTGTTCGGCGCACGCGCGGCCGACGCCGTCAAGGAGAGCCGGCTCGAGCTTGGGCATTCGTTCTCCCTGGGTCTCGGCTTTCTGATCGGCGGCAGCATCCTGAACACTACCATCGCCCCGGAGTGGAACGATATCGGCAAGCTGGCGGCGATCATTGCCATCCGGACAGTCCTCAACTACTTCCTTCTTCGCGAAATCGGCTCCGCCAAGACGCCCGCGGGCGTTGAGAACGGCGATGAGTCGACGACACCGGTCGAGGCGTGATCGTCTATGATACGGGCGGGAACGAGCAGGGCACGGCTTGGTGACTCGGTGACTTGATGGCCCCGATTCCGGTTCCCGCCCCGCATGGAGGGAATCCCGAATCGGTCAGGCTGCTACCGTTGTCGAGGAGCATGAGTCAGCGGCGCCGGCAGCTTCTTGACCTCGTATGGAACGTACGTCCCCTCGTGGGCACTCATGGGCCGTCCATGGGCGATCCAGATCTTGTGCTCGCCGGGCCGGATGGCCACCGAATGGAGCGTGATGACAGTACCCGCCCACCGCACGGCGTCCGTCGCCTTGCGATCCGGACGCCGAAGCATCTCCCGCATGCGGTCACCGTCGGTCCACGTGCTGGTGTGAAAGGCAAACCCGTCGGGGGGGACTCGGACCTTGACCGTGACCGCGTCGTACTCGACCACCGCCGCGCGCGCCGGCCTGCCCGTTCCCGCATCCGCCGCCTGCGCGATCACCAGGGCCGCTCCCCGCATGCGCGGCGTGGAGCGCACGAGAGCCACGGCCTCTTCAAGCGTGGCGGTCTTCTGGGCAATCATGCGCAGTAGAACCAGGGCGGGAACGCCTTTGGGGTTCTTCTCCCAGAAGCCTCCGAGGTTGCAGGCCACGAAGATGCCGTGCTCATTCAGAAACGTCCATCCCCCCAGGATCCCGGTCCACCCGACAGAAACGAACGCATAGCCCTCTTCCGGACGAGGCCGGTACGCCAAAACCGTTGCGCACTGCCTGGTAGATTCGAGCCCCCAGTAGTCGAAGTTGCGCCCGATCTCCATGGACCCGTCGGGCGTAGCCGGTCCGTACGCCGCGTAGGTTGTGCATCCCCAGAAGCTGCGGATGTCGCCCTCGCACTGGGCAAACAGGAGAACGTCCTCGTCGACCCCCGCCGCGTCCGCACAGGCGGCCAGCTCGCGCCGGTACCACTCCGGCAGGAACGGTTTCATTGTCGCAACCCGGGTCGCCATCGTCGAGTTCAGCCGTCCCAATTCCACCTCGTCGCCGACGTACTCCGCGAGCATCGTGCGAATCCTCCCGGCAAGCAGCGAGCCGTGCTGCCGCCCGAGCTGCTCGGGCGATCCCTCGAGCCGGACTACGCCGGGCGCGACGAATGCCGAGTCCGTGTCGGAATTCACGGGGCGCTCGGACTCGCGGGGGCGGCACGCGCCGAGACATATCGATACGACGACCAGACCGGCGAATTGAATAGCTGCGTCAGTCCGCACTGTGAGCAGTCCTGTCATATGGGAGTGAGTACGCCTTTCGGGCTGCGTTGTCACGAGATAATCGGCCCGGGCCGTCATCCCGAAGGCCACCACGTCCTGCCCCTCACCCGCCTCCGCTGCGCTGCGGCGACCTCTCCCCCGGGGGGAGAGGTGAATCGCGCCCTCCCACCTCTCCCCTCGGGGGAGAGGTCGCCGCAGCGCAGCGGAGGCGGGTGAGGGGCAGGACGTGGCGGCCCTCCTAATGACACACCTTTCATCCCCACGTTGTCGGAGTTGAAACTCGACGCCCCTCCCGTCTACGACGGCTTGGCCGCGGCGAGCGCAAAGCTCTTCCTCGCCGCCCGTGACGGGACGGTGCGCTGTTTTGCGGGAGCCGAGGAGTAAACCGAACCGCCGACCAGCGACATGAACGAACGCGTCCTGACGCTTATCAGTGACACCCATTCGCCATCGTCACAGCCTGGCATGCATCTGCAAGCGATTCCGGTGGTCGAAGTGCAGCGGCGTCCGTAGGCCCGGAGGGCCGTCATAGTAGAGCCTGGGGTGAAGCGTAGCGGAACCCCAGGATCCGTCAGTAAGCAAACCCGGTGAGCCCCGGAGGGGCGACATATGCGCTTGGTTCGACTGCTCTGCCGCTATTGCCTGTTCCACGTCTTCGCATCCGCGGGATGTCAGATCGTCTTTCTCTGTTCCGGTGGCAGGTTTTCGGGGCGCACGATGAAATACACAACTGGGCCGACGACGGGCATCAACACGATGAGCAACGCCCAGAGGAACCGGGGGAGCTCGTCCAGGGGACGCCGCCGGAGGGAGAGAAGGGCAACGATGGCAAGAACCAAGACAAGTGCAAGCACCGCCAGCTTGATCCACGCGAACCATGCAACGTCGAACGGGCAACCGTGTGATCCCATCATTGTCTCCTTCTTTTCGCCAACATAGCTGTTCTGACTCTTGGTTTCAAGAACACCGCCCGCGTCGACAGGGAGAACGGCACAGCGGAAGATGAGCGTGACACCTTCTTGCCGCTGCGATGGACCGCCCGTCCCCAACGGGGACGCACGTCCCAGCCCAGGGTGAAGCCCTGGGGACCGGTCAGACACCCAACCACCCAGGCTCCCTGAAGGGGAGCAACGCCCCTCTCGCCGCCTTCCGATGTAGCTCGCCTTCAGGGAGCGGGGCTTCGGGTGATGCGCGTGCGTTGCCCCCGGCGATCCTCGCCGGGCTGTGATGTTGCTCGCCTTCGGCGAGCCCGTTTTCCCGTCTCCGGCGACGAAAAGGAGTCACCGCTGTTTCCGAAAAGTAAGGAGCGCTGATATTACCGAAGGACCGAAGCTGGGGGACAGACCTTCAGTCGACCGTAGCGGGGGGACCTTCCGTAGCGGGGGGACGTAGCGGGGGGACAGACCTTCAGTGCATTGACCTTCAGCGTAGCGGGGGGACCGTAGCGGGGGGACAGACCTTCAGTGCATTGACCTTCAGTGCATTTTTCTGAACTTTTTTCCGGAATGGCGCCGACCGAATTGCTTCTTGTGTGGTGAGGGGCGGGCTCTGAGATGCCCGCTGGCACACAAAGGAGGTCGGTTCCATGAGAAAAGCTCGCATAAAGGAGGAATGCGGCGCGTTCTATCACTGTTTCTCGCGCGTGGTGGACCGTCGGCGGATTTTCGACACCTCTGAGAAACACAAGTTCCGTGGCCTGATGCGGGCCATGGAAGGATTGTGGACGATCCGAAAGACTACCGCTTTTGCGGATACGGGGAGGCGGTGGGAGGCGAGACCCTCGCGCGTCAGGGCATTGGCACGGTGATGCGTTCGCTGAACGTGGAGGGTGAATGGGCTGATATTGCCAAAGAGTATCGCCGCTTTCTGTACCTCACGGGCGAAGAGCGCACGGTCGACGAACATGGCCGCCCCATCAAGCGCGGTTTCACGGCGGAGGAAGTCCAGGCCGTACTGGATGCCGGCGGCAAACTGACTTTCGGTCAGGCCCTGAGGTGCCGGGTGCGCTACTTCACCGATGGTGTCGTGCTGGGCACGCGGGAGTACGTCGAGGAGGTCTTCAAACGTCACCGCAACCATTTCGGCGCCAAGCGCAAGTGCGGAGCTCAGCCCATGGCAGGTGCCGAGTGGGGAGGTCTGCATACCGTCCGACGCCTGCGCCGGGCGGTGATCACGGCCCCGGATACCGGGTAGAGGCGCACGCGCAGCTGTTTTTTGTGATTCCCGAAATCAGTCACGGGTGACGTGTGCCCAATCCTCGTCGAAGTGCCTCGGTCCGGACGCTCAACCCCCCATTTCTCCAGTCTGATCGATGCTCTGACCGATATCTACCCCATCTTTTCCAGAGTGCTTGCCCACGACTACCATCACATCACCACGGTATCCGCGCACTCCGACGCGCTACGAGAGGCCGGACTGTACTACCGGTCTGTCCCCTGTCTCCCTCTACCGGTCTGTCCCCTGTCTCCGGTCCCCTGTCTCCGTCCCCTGTCTCCCCGCGGGAGCGACAGGGCACAAGGCCACTGCCCCCGCCGCGACGGCACTGCTCGTGAGAAACGTACGACGATCCAGCATCACGATCTCCCCTTGAGGTCTGTCCCCGACAGCTCGGCCGTCTCTCCCGGTTTGAGCTTGAGTTCCGCGCTCTTGCCGCCGAGGACGACGCGGATCGCGTGGAGGGCGTTCTTCCCGGCGCGTACCGTCGCCGTCGTCAACTCACCGTCAGCCCAGCTCACGTCGACAGTGAAGTCGCCCCGCGCCCGCAGGCCGTTGGCGTGACCGTCGGGCCACTGTTCCGGCAGGGCCGGGAGCAATTTGATCTCGTTGTTGTGGCTGTGCAGAAGCATCTCGGCCACGGCGGCGGTCGCGCCGAAGTTGCCGTCGATCTGGAACGGCGGATGCCGGTCCCACAGGTTGTCGAGCGTCGAGCGCGCAAGGATCGCGTGCAGGTTCTGGTAGGCGCGCGCCTTGTCGGAGAGCCTGGCAAACATGCCGATCGTCCAGGCCCGGCTCCAGCCCGTCCCGGCGCCGCCTCGCTTGAGGCGTCCCTCGATGGACTTGACGACTGCGTCACGCATGGCGGAATCGCCGTCGAGGTTGATCTGGTTGCCGGGATAGGCGCCGATGACGTGAGAGATGTGGCGGTGTCCGGGCTCCCTCTCGTCAAAAGGCAACCGCCACTCCATCAAGCGTCCGTCCTTCCCAACCCGAGGCCTGTATACCTTGGGGACGGTCTCCCTGACCTTCTGCACGAAGGGGTCTTCGGACTTGCCGAGGGCGTTCGCCGCCTCGAGGTAGTCGTTGAACACCTGCAGAATCATGAACTGGTCGAACGTGTTACCGGCCGACAGGGCCGCACGCACTTTCTTGCCGTCCGCGTTGGTGTAGAGAAACGAATTCTCGGGCGAGCAGGACGGCCGCGCCATCAGGGCGCCCTCGGGCCCGGGGATCAGCCACGACTGCACGAATTCCGTGGAGGCGGTGAGAATTTCCCAGTTCTTCTCGAGAAAACGCTTGTCGCGATTGAAGCGGTAGTGCTCAAGGATGTGAAAGGTCATCCATTGACCGCCGAAAAAGGAGCCGCCCCAATAGGCGCGCTTGGCCATGATCCTGGCGTTCCCCCAGATGTCGGTCGCGTGCCCCATGCACCACCCCTTCATCCCGAGCTTCGCGGCCATCTCGCGTCCGTTGGGCTGGAAGTAACGGATAAGATCGAAGAGCGGCCCGTGCATTTCGGGCAGGTTGGTCGCCTCCGCCGGCCAGTAATTCATTTGGATGTTGATGTTCAGGTGGTAATCCGACCCCCACGGCGCTTTTCGGTGGGGGTTCCATACTCCCTGAAGGTTCGCGGGAAAGCAGCCGGGGCGCGAAGACGCAATCAACAGGTAGCGGCCGAATTGGAAGTAGGTCTCAATCAGGTCGGGGTCGTCATGCGCCCCTTTCTTGATTCTAGCCAGACGTTCACGCGTCGGCAGCGCCAGGAGCTCGTCGGATGTCTTGCCGAAGTCCACGTCCAGACGGTCGAAGTACTGCCCGTGACCGTCGATTGCCCGCTTCGCCACGTCTGCCGCTGTCTTGCCCTTCAGGGCATCCAGGTCCTTGCGCGCCTTTCCCTGCCAGCCGTCGCCAAGCTTGGCGCCGGAGTTCTTGCGGTCAAAGTCGGTGGCAACCGACAGGTAGATGGTGATGTTGTCAACGTCTCGGACCTCGACGCCGTTTTCGATTGCCTGGACCTTGTCGGACGGCAGCACGCGAACGCGGCCGACATAGCGGGTCGCGTCCGTTCCGGTTGCCGCGCCGGTCTTCACAAGCTCGCCGTTTTCGACCGTGCTCCCGTCCAGCGTCACTTTGAGACCGATCGGTTTGGCGGCGGAGATGGCAACCACAATCACGTCATCGATTCCGCTGGCGCAGACTCTCTGCGTGATCTCGGTCCCGTCATCGAGCGTGTACGCATTTCTCGCGACGCCTGTTTTCAGGTCGAGTTCACGAACCATGCTCTTGAGTCCCGCCCCGTGTAGATACTCGAGATTGAGCCATCCGAAAAGCTGGTAGCTGTCCGGGCTCCTGGCGCCGCCCTGGATCTTCTGCTCGAAGTAGCGATCAACCGCCTGGTAGTCCCCCGACGCTTCCAGTTCCACCATCTTCCGCAGGTGCTCGAAGCTGTCGTCAGGCATGACCAGCTTGTTTCCGCGATGCCAGATTGTCTCTTCGTTGATTAGTATCTTCTCGGCCGGGTAGTTCCCGAACGGCATTGCCCCCAGACGCCCGTTCCCCACCGGATAGGCCACGTCCCACTGTTTGCCGGCAGGCCGGTTGTCCCAGATAACAAGGTTCTTTGAGGTGGCCGCTGATAGAACCACGGACGCGGACATGAGAATGCTCAGGATTACGTATGCTTGTTTCATGTTGCTCCTCCGGTACGGGATGTCTTGTGACTCATCTTCAGCGATTTCCTGTTTGCGGAACGCCACTCATCCGGGGTGCTCTTCCGGACCAGCGCAACCTCCTTGGGGTGGCCGCGGAGATAGTCCACCACTATACATCGGATATCCTCTTGTCAAGGCCAACGACCGGCGAGGTTCTTCCGCGGGAGCAAACGAAGAAAGTGGGCCTCTCTCTCCTCCTTAGGAGAGCACCTCTCCCATATCCGCGGACGAGTTGCCGGCGGACGCCTCGCCGGCGGACGACCTGTCATCCCGAGCGCAGCGGAGCGGAGTCGAGGGATCTCGAGTAC
>CAZKRK010000097.1:0-1339 GCA_964555035.1 uncultured Victivallales bacterium
ACCTCTCCCCTCGGGGGAGAGGTCGGTCCGACGCAGGAGGACCGGGTGAGGGGCCTGCCGGACCCTTCCACAGATCTGATTGACGGCGGAGCACATGAAAGCGTATCGTTTTGCCTCCTGAAATCACCCTCTACCCGAAAGGTCGCTCATGAAATCCTCTGCGTTGCCTGTCTATTCCGTGGCCGTGCCGGCGCTTGCCTGTTGTCTTGTGTGCGCACTCCCGGCTCTCGCCATGCCCCTCGAAACCGATCGCTTCCGGAGCGGCGATGACAGCACTGCCGCCGAGCCGCCGCCGAACCCGGCGTTCACGTCGCAGCAGCCTGCGCAATGTGTGCTGGCTGACGTGTACGCGGGACTGGATGGCGTCGAGCGCGGTGACGTGAAGTTCATCCGCATTCTGGAACGCGTTCCGTGCCCACCCATGGCCTGCAAGACTGACGAAGATGACGAACAGGCCATGGCGCGTTTGACGGGCGGACGCGGCGGCATCGTGGCTCAACACGGTATCGTGCCGGTCGAAGAGGACGGCTCGGCCAGCTTCTACGTGCCCGCCGGCCGCGACATCTCTTTCCAGGTGCTCGACGAGAACTACATGGCCATTCAGAGTGAGCCAAATCCCCTCAAGTACAAGCCGGGTGAAACCCGCGGGTGCGTCGGGTGTCACCTTCCTTCCGACAAAGCCGCCTCCGTTTCCTTGGAGACCTCGGCGTCGAAACGCAAACCGTCGATGCCCGGACCGCAGCCCGGAGACAAGTCGGGCGGGATCCTCTATGACTACGAACAGTTGATCCAGCCCATCTGGAACAAGCACTGTATCCTCTGTCACAATGCGCACAAGAAATCGCCCGCGGCCCTTGACCTGACCGGCAAACAGACGACGCTCTATTGCAGCTCGTACGAGAACCTGATGGGCATGGAAGCCGACGAGGCCAAGCGGTCGAAGTTCAACCTCGTTGGCGGCCAGGGCAACGAGGATGACGCCGGTGGCAATCCCGAAGGCACGCCGCCACCCTACTACAGCGGCGCCCACGCAAGTCTGCTGGGGTTGATGTTCGTGCCGATCGACCC
This sequence comes from uncultured Victivallales bacterium, assembly GCA_964555035.1. Taxonomy (GTDB): domain Bacteria; phylum Verrucomicrobiota; class Kiritimatiellia; order UBA8416; family CAYOBW01; genus CAZKRK01. The sequence goes on from CAZKRK010000097.1 coordinate 1,069, forward strand.
GAAATCGGAGCACTTCGCCGGCGACAGCAACACCAACCTCGTGGCCAAAGTGAAGAAGACCCGGACGGCACACAAGGCGGCTTTGATGTTCATGGCCAAGGAAGAAACCAGGCGTGTGTTGAACTGGCTCGACGCGGGTTGCCAGTACTACGGATCCTACTGGGGGCTGAGAGATCTGCAACACAAAGAGTCGCCGTACTTTCGTCCCAAGGTCACCTTCGAAGAAGTGATCGGCGTCAGATGCCCGGAGGCGCTGAAGCCGCTGTATGGG
>CAZKRK010000097.1:1439-20675 GCA_964555035.1 uncultured Victivallales bacterium
GGCGGCTACTTGTCCGCTGCCTTCTCCGCTTCCCGCAGGAGCTCCACGACTGCCTGATGCCCGCGCTGCGCCGCGAACGTCAGCGCTGTCTCGCCGTCGACGTCTTTCATCGTCACGTCGGCGCCGTTCTTGAGCAGCGTGCGAACAACTTCGATGTGCCCTTCCGCCCCCGCGAACATCAGCGGCGTCCAGCGTTCGTGGCCGTCAACGGCGTTGACGGCGGCATCGTGTTTCAGAAGCAGTTCCACCGTGGCGACATCGGGTCCGGTGCAGGCGTACATCAGGGCCGTGCGTTTGATGGAGTCGCGCGCTTTGACGTTCGCGCCCGCGTCGATGAGCAGCTCGGCCACGCGTGCGTGGCCGTTGAAAGCAGCCAGCATCAGGGCGGTGCGGCCGTCGGGACCGCTCGCGTTGGGGTCGTTGCCCGCCTTCAGGGCACTGCCGATCGCGTCGAGCTTGCCCTCCAGGGCGGCGGTGTTGAACGCCTCAGAATCCAGGACCACCGGCGGTGGCTGCGGCGGGGCGGGCACCGGTGCACGGGCCTGCGCCACCGCCTGTGTGGCCGGGGGCGATTCAACGGCAGGCTGGGGCGGCTGAGACTCGTCTTTGCCGCATCCGGTCAGCAGAAGAGACACCACCGTAGCGGCTGCTACGAACGACGCAAGAGGGGCAGGTACTTTTCTCATTCGGCGTACTATGCGTCTTCACCGCCCGATTGACAAGCCTCCCCCTCGATCACACGCATCGTCTGCCACTTGCCCGCCCGGTAGCGCCACGCGAACACCAGTCCGGCTATGACAACGTGCAGAACCAGTACGGTCCACATGGCCCACACGTGCGGACGGTAACGCATAATCAGGAAACACGGCAGTACGAGCGTTGTCCAGGCGAGAGAGACTCCGGCGATCATGGCGAATCGCGTGTCGCCCGCCCCCTTGATCGAATGGCCATAGACGATGTACAGCGCATCGAACAGCAGGTACGCCGTTATGAAGCGCAGGCAAACCGCGGCGATCCGGATTGTCTCCGCCTGCCCCGCGTCTCCGGCGCGGGCAAACACCGAGAGAACAGCGTAGGGCCGCGCAAGAAAGAACATGCCAATGCCCGCGCTGTAGATCAGGGCCACCACGAGACAGCTCCTGACCGCGCGCTTGGCAAAGCCGATATCGCGCGCGCCAATGCCCTGACCGACCAGAATCGATGCCGTCATACCCACACCAATCAGAGGCAGAAACGCCAGTGCATTGAGCGCAAAAGCGATATTGGTCGCTTCCAACACCTGCTGGCTTATGCGGCCTAGAAAGACGACGAAGAGGTTGAACGCGATCAGGTCGAGGACGAACTGCAGCCCATTGGGGAAACCGAACCTCAGCAGGCGTTTGAGTAACGTCATGTCGAACAGGCGCGCGGGCCATGTCCCGAATTCGCGGCGGTTCTCGCGACGCAGGAAAAGGGTCAATGCAAACACCAGGCCCGCCACGCTGCTCAGCCCGGTTGCCAGCCCGGCGCCGACGATTCCCAGGCGGGGCAAACCGAAGTTCCCGAAAATCAAGCCGTAGTTGAGCACCACGTTCAAGGCCGCGCAGCTCAGTTCGATCACCATCACCACGCGCGTCCGGCCGCGTCCGCTCCAGAAGCCGTTCAGCGTTCCGAGCGCGATTCCGGCCCAACTCAGCTTGCTCAGAATTCGGAAGTACTTCACCTGCTCCACCTGCACGCCGGGCGTGTGTCCGATCCACTCGAAGATCGGCACGGCTGCCAGTCCCGTCAGCGCGACGATGATGCCGCCGAACACCGCGACCCACAGTCCCTGCCACACGGCCAACCCCACGCGTTTGCGTTCTCCGGCGCCCGTGTACTGGGCCACAAACGTGTTGGTATAGCCCGCCGTGCCGATGAAGAGGCTCATGAACGTGAAACATGTCAACCCGGCCGGCATCGATGCGGCAATGGTCTCGGGACCATAGTGCGTCAGCATCACCCGGTCGGCGAAGAGCCGCAGGGCGTGGCCGGACGTCGCCATGACCAGCGGAAACGCCACGCGCAGCACGTGGCGTATTCCCGCCCGTCCGGTCGACGGCGGCAATGATGAATCTTCGCCCATGACGGTTCCCCTGTGTGGGTGGAAGCAGCCGGAGAGTATGGGCCATGGCGGAATTAATGCAAATACGGAAAGCGTCGGAGATTGAAAGAAAGGATGCGGCGTGATAATCATTCCAGGCTCTGTAAGCATTCAAAGGAGTACATCATGAATAGGCGCGCGTTCTTGAGATTCGGTGTCGGTGCGGCAGGGGGTTGCCTGTTGCCGGTAGCCGGTCGGGCGGAGAAGGGCGGGAAACCGAACTTCCTCATCATCACCGTCGATGACATGAGCTGCGATTCCATCGGCGTATTCGGGGCCAGGGTGCCGGACACCTCGCCGAATGTCGACCACCTGGCAAGCGAGGGGGTGCGCTTCGTGCATGCGCACGTGCAGGTGGGCAATTGCATGCCTTGTCGCAACGTCATGCAGTCGGGGCTGTATCCGCACACAAACGGTGTTGAGGGTTTTGTCCAGGTCAAGGAACCGAAGCACCGCATGCTGTGCGACATGCTCAAGGACCAGGGGTACTTCACCGGGATCGTGGACAAGGTCGGTCACACGACTCCGTACAGCCCGTATCCGGGGTGGGACGCGATCGGCGACCGCGGGACGACAACGCAGAAGGGCGCGGCCAAAAGCGCAAAACGGTTCTACGAGTTCACGAAGAGCTCCATCGAACAGAGCCGGGCGGCCGGCAAACCGTTTTACTTGCTCGTGAACATCACCGATCCGCACAAGCCGTTCTACGGCAGCGAAGCCGCCAGGCGCGCGGGCCACGACAACTTCCCGCCGTCGCGTACCTACAAGCTGGACGAAATCCCAATTCCCGGTTTCCTGCCGGACCATCCCGACGTGAGGGCGGAGCTCAAGCAGTACTACGACAGTGTGCGACGGGCAGACGACATCGTCGGCGCGACGCTGAAGGCGTTGAAGCAGAGCGGCGTAGAGGACAACACGCTCGTGATGTTCATGTCGGATCACGGCATGCCTTTCCCGTTCGCCAAGACAAACGTCTACCACCACAGTTCACACACGCCGTGGATCGTGCGTTGGCCCGGGGTCGTCAAGCCGGGCACGGTAGACAATGAACACATGATCTCCACGGTCGACTTCGTGCCCACGCTGCTCGACGCAGCCGGAGCACCGCAGGCTTCCGGTTTGCAGGGACGGTCGTACTGTCCGGTTCTGCGTGGCGACAAGCAGGAGGGCCGCGATTACGTTATCAAGGAGTACAACGAGAATGCCGGCGGGGGCCGCCATCCCATGCGGAGCGTGCAGACGCGGCGGTTCTGTTACATCTTCAACCCGTGGTCAAACGGCACGCGCAAATTCAAAACGGCCACGATGGGCACGACAACCTACAAGGTCATGCAGAAGTTGGCCGAGACCGACGAGAAGGTAGCCGAACGCCTGCGGCTTTTCGATCATCGCGTCGTGGAGGAGCTCTTCGATTGTGAAAAGGACCCGGACGCCCTTCACAACCTGGTCGGGGATCCGAAGTTCAAGCGGGATGCGGATCGCTTGAGGGGGATCCTGGAGCAGTGGATGGTCGATACGAAAGACCCGTTGCTCGAGGCCTTTCGCTGCCGCGACGAGCCCGAGTTCCTGGACCGCACGATAAACGAACAGCAGCGGCAGTCGGACGAGCGTCGCAAGGCCATGAGGAAAGGGCAGGGGCGCACGAAGGGAAAAACGAAGCTGCTTTCCATCTTTGCGCCCAACTCCGTGAAGCGTGGCGGGACTGCCAATCTGAAAGTGAACCACAAGCTCACTCCCAAGCACGGCAAGCAGCTCCTGCACGTAACCATCAAGGACGGCGCCGGCAAGCGGATTGACCGCAAGGTAGTCCCTGTGACCGGCCGGGGCTCCGCGACCCTGACCTTCGCCATCCCGGGGGAGGCGAATCTCGCCAGGGTGTCTTTCGCCGCTTTTGTCGGCAAGGACTTTCCGAGCTGCCTCCATCACATAACGAGCAAGCCCGTGCCGGTGGAGTAGGGTTGATCGGCAATCAACCTTCAGTATGCCACCACATCGCCCTCCGCGATGGCCATCTGTTGCCAACCGTTGAGGATTGTGGCCACCCCGAGGCGTGTTTTCGGGTTCACGTGGCACAGCTTCACCTTGGTGACGAACTGTTCGGGGTTCTCGCTCTGGGATCGCCACACCAGCATGTCGGGATCGGGGCGTGTGGCCTCCTTTTCCAGGGCGCGCATGTACTCGGCGATGAACTCCGTCGAGAACCTGACCACCACGAAGTTCATCTCCGCGCAGATGGCCGCGATGTTTCCCTTTATGCCGTGGGGAATCCAGATCCACTCCTTGACGAGCTCCTCGTTTGTAGGAGTTCGGTACTTCTCGATCAGGTACTGTTGCTCCTCGACCGTCTGGTTGAGCATGATGATCTCCTCCTGACAGTTCTCCAACTCGAGCTTCTTCGCATGAACCGTGTCGTTAAGCGAGACAACCTGCTGGCGGAAGTCATCGATCACTCCGTCCCGTTGGCGAACGGTATCCTCCAGGCGCACGATGGAACCGTCGCGGTCTTCGATTGTGACAAGTGCCGTACGCAGGTCGCCCTTCTTCGTGTTCAGGTCGCCTATGGTGTCCACGAGCTCGCCGCGCGTCCTGCGCAGCTCGTGCCGGGTCGCGTTCAAGCGGTCGAATTGAGCGACGGCCCTGGCGATGACGTTGTCGAGCAGCTCTCGCATCGTGTCGGGGCCGTCGGTGACTCGAAGGCGCGTGACAGGATCGCGCATGGGTTTTCCCGTCAGCGGGTCCATCCGGTAGTAACGCATGAGCTGGTCGCGTTTTGGCGTCAGGTCCAGCGTGTCCGCGGGACCTTGCTCAAGGTTGTGGTCGTAGGTCGGCCAGAATTCGCCCCGTTCCGGTTTGCTCACCAACGTGGCCGTGACGCTTTCGATATCCCGTTCAGGATAGGTTGGCTTCGCGGTCAGCCTCGGCGCAAAGGCTTCGAGCGTGACCGCCAACTGCATAAGGGCCGATTCCAGCAACTGCGTGCGCCCCTTCAACAGCTCCCGTTGCCGGAACAGCATGTTACCCAATACCAGTGCCGTGACAGCAAGAACGAGCAGCACAACGACGAGACTCTTCAATAGCTTGGCCATGATTCAGTCCTCCGGTTGCCTCCCTTCGGGAGTGTGTCCTTGTTTCAGCACGTACGTACGATTGTCGGAAAGTCTGGTCACGACGACGTGGTTGCTCTCGGGGTGCAGCTCATCCACGCGGTAGTCGTCCGTTTCCCAGGATAGGATGTCGCCGAGCCGGAGCCATACTTCACGGCGGTCCGTTTTCGTTTGCAGCCGCGCCATCGGCGGTCCGTGGGAGCCGTTGGAATAGAACGGTAGTGTCACACGCGAAGCGTCTTTCTCCAACACGATGCTGCTGCCCCGATTGGTGACGGTCCGCCCGGGAACATGACCAACGATTCGCCATCCGGAGAGCTCTTCGCCTTCTTTCAGAAAGAACGTCTTCCTTGCGCCGCGCGTGTTGAGCTGGAACTCGAGCCGACCGTCGGGCAGCGTGGAGACGCCCTTATACGCGAGCGGAAAACGGGCGATCTCGACAACGTGGACGGTCCGATCGATGGGTTTCGGCACTACGGCGTCGACAATGGCCGCCGTCCCCAGTCCCGAGGCGACGACCGCGCAGGTGGCCAGGGTCGCGGTCTTGGCCTGCGCGACGGCCATGGCTTTCGTGGCGGCCTGGGCGATGACTCCACCGGCAACCGTTGTTCCGGCCGCACCGGCGGCGCCGAAGGCGGAGGCCGAACACGCGGCGGCGAGACCGGCGGGAACGGCTTCGACTGCCTGGGCGGTCAGCAGCCCGGCAAGGGTTGCGCCGGACAGCGTTACCCCGCGTCGTTCAAGGAAGCGGCGCATACGCTCCAGCGCCCGCGAGACCCTCTTCGTGGCTGTGTTTTCGCTCGTCCCCAGGCTTGCGCCCACTGCCGCGTAACTTTGTCCCTGCATGAGACGCAGCAGCACTGCCTGCCGGTCGCGCGAGGCGAGCCGGTCGAGGGCGGATTCGAGCAGGGGAGACACATCGCGCCACGACGCATTTTCCGCTCCCGCGGCGATCATTCTCTCCTCCTGTTCCTCGTGGGCCTTGCGTTCCCGTTCTGCCCGGCGACGTTCGCCGCGCAGCGCTTCCGATGCCGCAAAACGGGCCGTGCGATGCAACCAGCCCGCGAGCGTCTTCGGCGCGCTTCGCTCAACGCGAGCCGCTTTGCGGGCGAGAATGATGAATACGGCCTGGGTGACATCCTCGGCATGGCGGTTGCCGGCGCGCCGCAACGCACTTGAGTACACCAGCGGCGTGTAGCGCGCGACCAGTTCCTCAAACGCCGTCTCGGAGCCCTCGTGAACGTATTGGCGTAAGAGTGTCGCATCGTCCATCTTCGTTCCCTTTCACTCTATACACGGCCGCCGGCCGCACAAACCTGACAGAAAAAGTCGCGCTTCTTCCAACGGTCCGGGCCGGGCGCATGCAGGACCGTATCGAAAGTCACCAAAACCAGCGTTTCGAAGCTGCCGTGCAGTAGATGTGTGAAATGGGTGTCTTGCATGCAGCGCACGATACCTCGCTATGCGAGGGGTCACAATCGAAACCTCAAGCAAGAACCCAATCCCGGCTTTGGTGCATCCAGACTTGAGCCTTCTATCCGCCCCCTGTCATCCCGAGGCCACCAACGGCCGGCCCCTCACCCGCCTCCGCTGCGCTGCGGCGACGGGAGCGCGCGATTCACCTCTCCCCTTGGGGAGAGGTCGCCGCGGCGCAGCGGAGGCGGGTGAGGGGCCGGCCGTTGGTGTCCTCGGGATGACAGGGCTCCCGGCGCGCTACGCTTTCGAGGCAATTCGAGGGGGAAACTTGGGAGCGGCCCGCAGATGACGCAGATTGACGCTGATAGGAGACTCCCCATCTGCGTTCATCTGCGTGATCCGTGGGCCGCTCCCCTCTTGTGGGGCACACGGTTCACCAGCACAACATGTTGTGGTTTGAGGACAAGTTTCCGGTCAGACGGCGTCAAGCCGCTTCACATTCCATGCAATATCCTGCTGTCACGCGCGTAGTATGAGGATATAATAGAAGGCGAGCAAAACCGCGCGATTTCGGGAGACGCGCAAGAGAGGGAACGCATGTACCTGCCGATATCCGCCGTGAGGCGAGTGATTCCTGTAATTTTCGTGTTCTTGGCGACTTGCGGCTATGCGCAGGTCCTGATCAGCGAGTTCATGGCCCGCAACGATAATACGTTGATCGATGGCAACGGTGACTACTCGGACTGGATAGAACTCTACAACGGGGACACAAATGCCGTCGACCTGACGGGATGGTTCCTGAGCGACGACACAAACGAGCTGCAACGATGGACCTTTCCCGCCACCAATATCGCGGCCGAAAGCTACCTGGTGGTGTTCGCCTCCGGGCAGGAAGCGACAGACTACGTGGACAGTCTCGGCCATCTCCACACCACGTTCAAACTCAGCGGCGACGGTGAGAGCGTCTTGCTCACACGCCCCGACGGCACGACCGTCGAACATGCCGTCACGGACTATCCCGAACAGTCCGACGACGTGTCCTACGGTTTCGCGCAGCCGGCGGACTTCGCTACGCTGATCGTGGAGGAACAGGACGCCAAGGCATACTTCAGCAAGACCCAGGAGCCGCCGACCACATGGAAGACGACCGGCCACGACGACTCGAGTTGGCTGAGCGGCCACACTGGCGTCGGGTTCGAGGAAAACGGTTCCGTCTACACCGGCCTGATCAATCTCGACGTCAGCGGCAGCTTTCGGGAGACGTTCTCCGTCTACATCCGCGTCCCCTTCGACGTGGACAATCCCGCCACGATCTCGCTCCTGGCGCTGCGCGTGAAGTACGACGACGGGTTCGTAGCCTACGTGAACGGCACGGAGGTTGCCTCGGCGAACGTTCCTCCGTCACCGACTCATCAATCTCAGGCCAGCGGCACACACAACGGCACCGAGTACGAGGACTTTGAGCTGACCAACCCGTCCGCCTATCTGCTGGCCGGCGAGAACGTCCTGGCGATCCATGCGCTGGACTACCCGGCGGGCACACCCGACCTCTTTATCATGCCCATCCTGACGGGCGTCACGGCGGGCGGCGACTTCGAAACCAATTCGCTGCAGTTCCTGGATACCCCGACACCGGGAGCGGGCAACGTGACCGGCGTGGACGGATATGTCGACGACACGAAGTTCAGCGTGGATCGCGGTTTCTTCACAAACGCGTTTGAGGTCGCCATCTCCTGCGCGACCGAGGGCGCTTCGATCTACTACTCGGTCGACGGCGATACGCCTACCGATGCCACTGGAACCCTGTACACTAATCCCATCTCGATCACGCGCACAACCGTCCTGCGGGCCTCCGCCTACAAGACGGGCTACCAGCCGAGTGACGTCGATACGCAGACCTATCTCTTCATCGACGAGATCGTCAACCAGCCTGCCACGGCGCCTACGCCCGACTGGCCTGAGCCGTATCGTCCGGTTGGAGGGCCGGGCGCCACGCAACAGGCGATAGACTACGAAATGGACCCGGATGTGCTCAATGACGCCCGCTACAGCGGCCTCGTCGACGACGCGCTTCTGGACATCCCGTCGATCTCGATCGTGACCGATCTGGAGCACCTGTTCGATGAGTCCTCGGGAATCTACATGAACCCCCGGCAGGACGGCAGGGAGTGGGAACGTCCCGCCTCGGTCGAGCTCCTGAACCCCGACGGCACGGAGGGTTTCCAGGCCAACTGCGGTCTGCGGATACGCGGCGGCAGCAGCCGGGCGCCCGATAACCCCAAGCACTCGTTCCGCATGTTCTTCCGGTCCGAGTACGGCGATGCGAAGCTGAACTACGCCCTGTTCGGCGACGAAGGCGCAGACACCTACGACAAGATGGACCTGCGCACGGGTCAGAATTTCTCGTGGAACTGTCAGAACCGGGGACAGTACGCGACCTGGCTCTACGACATCTTCACCCGTGACGTGCACCGCGCCATGGACCAGCCCTACGCCCGTGGCCGCTACTACCATCTTTATCTCAACGGCGTCTACTGGGGGCTCTTCCAAACCGACGAGCGCCCGGAGTCGAACTACGGCGAGGCCTACTTCGGCGGCAGCGACGACGACTACGATGCGGTAAAGTCAGGCGACTACATGGTCATGGAAGCCACGGACGGCACGATCGACGCCTACTCCAACCTGTGGGCCGCGGTCGATGCCGGCGTGACCGGCAACGCCGACTACTTCCGCGTGCAGGGCATGAATGCCGACGGGACGCGCAACTCGGCCTACACGCGCCTGCTGGATGTCGGCAACCTGATCGACTACATGATCGTGGTCTTCTTCACGGCTGACCGTGACAGACCTCTCGGGCCGCCGTCGCCTTCCCCCACTCAGCCCCGCAACCTGTTTGCGGTCTACAACCGCCTCGAGCCCGACGGCTTCAAATTTGTGCCGCACGATGCCGAGCACTCCCTCGAAATCCAGGAGGGAATCAACCACGATCGCGTCAACATGACGTTGGCGGTGCAGCTCGACGAATGGGATCGCTGCAGCCCGTGGTGGATTCACGACAGACTCATGGCCAACGACGAATACAAGCTGCGGTTCGCGGACCACATTCACAAGCATTTCTTCAACGGCGGCATTCTCACGTCCGCCGCCTGCACCAACACGTTCCTGGCGCGCGCGGCCGAAATCGAACAGGCGGTCATCGCGGAGTCCGCCCGCTGGGGCGACTATCACTCGCCGTCCTCCCCGCGAACGAAAGATGACGACTGGCAGACGGCGGTCGACTGGCTGGTGAACAACTACTTCGCGGCCTCGCCCCAGACCCGCACGGAAATCGTTCTCGACCAGTTCCGCGGGCGGGGATGGTACCCCGGCGTCGAAGCCCCGGTCTTCAGCCGGCACGGCGGCAGTTTTGACGGCAGTCTTTCCCTGACGATGACGGGCGCCGGGCAGATCTACTATACCCTCGACGGCAGCGACCCGCGCGAGCTCGGAACCGGCAGTGCGATCGGCACACCTTACGGGGGAGCGGTGTCCCTGACCCGCTCGACACACGTCAAGGCGCGAGCCCTGAGCGGAAGCACCTGGAGCGCACTGACCGAAGCGATCTTCACGCTGGACGAACCGTCTCCTCTGCGCGTTACCGAGATAATGTACAACGGCGCAGTCCCGACCGGTGTCGGAACAAACTACGCTGGATCGGATTTCGAGTTTATCGAACTCCGCAACACGGGAACGGAGACGATTGGCCTGGCGGGCACGGAGTTCAGCGGTGGTATCTACTTCGAGTTCGCCGACGGAGACATCGCCACGCTCGGTGCGGGGGAGTACGTGCTCCTGGTCAGCGACTGCGATGCCTTTGGAACCTACTACACGAACGCCGCCGCCGATTGCGTGGCCGGCGAGTACCGGGGCAGATTCTACAATCCCCGGGGGACGTTGGACAACGGCGGCGAGACCCTCACGTTCATCGACGGGCTCGGCCGGACGATCCAGCAATTCACCTACGACGACTGGTACGACATCACCGACGGTGAAGGGTTCTCGTTGACCCTGATGGACCCCACCGCGGAGACGAATACGTGGAGCGATAGTTCCGCCTGGCGCCCGAGCGCCTACACCGGCGGCACCCCCGGGAGCGGGCCGGTTGACTTTCCGGCCCCCGGCGATCTCGTGATCAACGAAGCCCTCACCCACCAGGACCAGGACGATCCCGGCGACTGGATCGAGCTGTACAACACGTCGACCAACACCATCGGCATCAACGGCTGGTACTTGAGTGACGACGAGGACAACCTGGCCAAGGTTCAGCTCACGGGACTGTCGTCCATCGCTTCGGACAGCTACCTGGTTCTCACCGAGCACGACCACTTCGGCGACGCCGTAGCCGGCACGAACGGATTCGCGCTGAGCGAGCTGGGCGACGGCATCTACCTGTCGTCCGCGGAGAGTGGCGAGCTGACCGGGTACAGGCTGGAGGTGACCTTCGGGGCCGCGGATCGCGATGTCACGTTTGGGCGCTACACGAAGAGCGACGCCAACGTCGACTTCACGGCGCAGAGCGCCGTGACTTCCGGTTCGTCCAATGCCTACCCGCGTGTCGGGCCGATCGTGATCACGGAACTGCTTTATCACCCTGAGACCAACGGCTTCGAATTCGTCGAGCTCTGCAACACGGCCTCGACCAATGTCGCGCTCTATGACACGGCGCGGCCGACGAACACGTGGAAACTGGAAGGGGCCGTCGAATTCACTTTTCCCCAGGGGCTCAGCCTTGCGCCCGGAGACTACCTGGTCATTACGGAGACCAACGCCGCCGCGTTCACAAACGCGTGCCCTGTTCCCGATGGTGTCACCGTGCTGGGGCCGTATCAGGGCAAACTCGACAACGCCGGCGAAGACGTGACGGTGACTCGGCCGGGCGAGCCGGAGGCGGTGACCGGCGAGGTCCCCTACATCGTCGTCGAACTGGTCGAGTACGACAACGAGCCCCCGTGGCCGGCTGAGGCAGACACGGGCGGCGTATCGCTCGTGCGTGTGGACACCGTCTTGTACGGCAACGACCCGATCAACTGGACATGGGGCTCCAGCGTGACGCCCGGAACAGCGACTACCGTCGTGTTCGATGCCGACGGCGACGGGATGCCGGACCGTTGGGAGACGTCGCACTTCGGCGGCACGAGCGAAGACAACGGCGGCGCGGGAGACGACTGGGACGGCGACGGGGCATCCAACCTGGACGAGTGGCGCGCCGGGACCAACCCCACGAACGCGGCCTCCGTGTTTGCGGTTGTCGCGCTGAAACTCACACCCGACTGCGTCATCTCGTGGCTGAGCGAGTCCGGCAAGGTGTATTCCCTGTGGTCATCCACCAACTCTCCCGCCGCGGACAGCCGCATTCGTTCAGCCATCTCCGCGACTCCGCCCCTGAACACGGTCACCACGTCGGCCGGCGAGGCGGGGTGCGTGTTCTACCGGATTGCAGTCGAGAGAGAGTGACGGCAAACGACTACGGACGCACGGTCGTAATCGTTCATATTGATGGATGCGTCAACCCGCATTCCATGTTTTTATCAATTTGATAGATATCGATAGAAAACTGACAATAAGGCGGGGCACGACCTATTATCATGGTAATGAAGGACTTATCAGCATCACTCTCCCCTGTCATCCCGAGCGTAGCGGAGCGGAGTCGAGGGATCTCGGGAATTGGCAATCTCGCCGGACGTGCTTGGCAGTTCTGGAGATCCCTCGACTCCGCTCCGCTGTGCTCCTGATGACATCGCTTCACTGCGCACCCCGTACCAAGTGTCGCTATGGTAGAAAAATGTGTAGGTAGAAAAATAGGAAGGCAGGAAGATGCGAAGATTGAAGATATCATCTTTCTACCATCCCATCTTTCTACCATTCTCCCTCCCCGCAACGTTGTGCATGTCTTGCCCACGAGCCAGCGGGTTCCGCCCGTGGTGGCCCTCGGGATGACAGGTCGTCTGTGGATATGACTGTCCCCTCATCGTGCAAGGGACTGCCAGGCGCCACCGGCGAGCCCTTCTGTCACTATCCGTTCTCAACCAGCCGCACCATGGCCTCGTAGTTCGCCATCGTCTGCGCTGTGATGGTGCGGCCGTAGGGGCAGGCGCTGGGCATGAGCACGAACCCGCGGCCCTCGCCGCGTGTGCCCTCGTCCAGGGCGCGCTTGATCTTCTCCTCGAACCGGTCGGTGGGCAGGTTCTCGAGGTCGGTGGCTTCGAGGTTGCCGAAGAGTACCGTGTGCTTGCCGATCGCCTCGCGTACCTCCCATAGCTCCATGTCGCCCTGGTGCGGCGGTTCGATCGGGTCGAGGCCATCAGGCGCCATTCTCTCGATCAGCGGCAGGATGCCGCGCAGCCGCCCGTGCGAATGGATGCGGGCGTAGCCGCCGTGCTTCCGGATCGTGCGCACCATTTCACCCGTGTAGCGCACAACATACTCTTCGTAGAGCGTCGGCGGCAGGTATGGCTCACTGGCGAACTCCGACCCGACCACGCGCCAAAGCCGACCGGGAAACGCGCGGCCGGTCTTCTCGCACTGCGCGAAAAGCATGCGCGCGGCACGTTCGAGAAGTCTGTGAAACAGCTCCGGCTCGGTGAGGGCGCAGATGGTGTAGTCCTCCATGGAGAAGAGCTCGGCGGCTTCACAGATGGGATCGTGCATGTCGACCATGACGATGCCGGCGTTGCCCAGCTCCTCTTCCTCGGCCAGCAAGGCCGACACGTTCGGTTCCCCGACTTCCGGTTCGGGCAATTGGAGATAGGCCCTCGCGTCGTCCGCGTCCTTAAGAGGGTGTTCCAGTGTCCAGACCGTGTAGGTGTCGACATCCCGTCGCTTCAGCGACGTCAGCTCCCGGCCGGCGACGGTGATCGTCCGCCGCGTGAATTCGGACGGTCCCTCCCGCCGCACTTCGGTCTTCACGTGTTCGCTGAGACCAGCGTCGTTTCCTCCCGTCCACGTCGGCCGCATCATGCGGATGATGTCGGTCCTTTCCTCACTGAGCCGGACCAGCGGCCGCCAGGACGGATCGTTCCAGACCGCGAACTCGTTGTCGGGCTCGGGTCGCATCTTCCAGCCGCCGATCTCGTAGAAGGAAACCGCCGGTCGATCGACCGCTTTGCCCCGCAGGGTTGCCATCAGTCTGTCACGGCGTGTCATCATCACTCCTCAAACGCCATGACCTCCACCAGGTGCCGGCCCGTGTTGGCCGAATTGTGCTGCTGCGTGACGCGAATGTAGCGCACGGGACGGGGCCCGAATCGGCACGGGTGCCCCTCTCTCGTCGCCATGGACATCGCCGTGGTCGTTGGCAATAAGCTGGCAGACGTGGGCGGCGAGCAGGGCCTCCGTGGCCTTGCGGCAGGGCACTTCGATGTGGGCCGCCTTGGACAGGGCGCCCTTCCAGTACTGCACGGTGCGATTGAGCCACTCGTCGGGATCTGCGTCGGCGAACACGGCCGCATCTTGAACGGCCGAAAAGGAAACGCGCACGGTCGCGACGGAGCTGGCGCCGGGTTCCAGAGTCCAGCCGAACGCCTTGGCGGCTTCCGTTCGCGAGCTTGAGGTCTCCACTCTGGCTTGGGCTTCGCGGTCACCGGTGTTCGTGGCTTTCACCTGGATCCAGTTCAGGAAGTTCTCTCCCTCGGTCGGCCAGTCGAACGCCTTGCGCCAGTCTTTCACCGTCGGCAATGGCGTGGCCCATAGCTTGATGTCGTAACGCACGGCCCCGTCCTTCGCCGCAATCATGATAATGGGCAGCCAACCGTCCTGCGCCAGCTTCCCGTGCTGCCGTCCCAGGGGAAGCAGGCTCCGCCCCACACGAATCTGAACGGTGCTTTCTGCCAGTTGAAGCCTGTTGTCGGGCATCACCCGCGCGCCGCGTCGGTAGTCCTTGAGACCGATCACGTTCCAGTTGTTGCGGAAATAGTCGAAGGGCTCTTCCGCAGCGGCTGCTCCGTTGACGACCAGGGCTGCGAGCGGCAAGACAAGTGTCAGTCCGGCATTCATTTCGGTCCTTTCCTGCGTGATTCCTCTTCCCATGGGTCCTGTAGGACCTATGCGACCTATGGTTCGACCTTTACTTCAACAATGTGAACCCCTCGGTTCAGGTTGTGATGCAACATGTTCACGCGAACGAAACGGATCGCGGCCGGTTCCAACTCAAAGCGGTTCCCTTTCGGAGTCGCGGGCGTAGTGTTCTTCCGCATGTCCCCGATCATCGTCCACGTCTCGCCATCCGCCGACACCTCGACCGTGTATCGGTAGTAGCGTCCGCCGCCCCAATACGGATAGACGTGAACGGCCTTCGCGACGTGCGGTTTCTCGAGATCGATCTTGAGCCAGGCGGGGTAGGGATCCGTCTGCCATGACGACTGCAGGTGGGTCGTGTTTCCATCGATGGCTTTCCACGCCGGGTAGTCGGGCAAACTCGCCGAAGCCGTCGCCTTTCCCCTGTGGGAGGGCGGCATGACGGCGCCGAAAGCCTCTGTGAACTGTTGCTTCCGCTCGTCCGCAGTCAGCAGCGCCGGCGGCTCGACCGGATAGGGTCTGCCGCCTTCGGCAACGTACTTCTCGAATCGCCGCGCATATTCCTTGCCAAACGCGCGTCGAACGAGGTCGAAACTCAGCGGTTCGGGTGGGTGGTTTCCCTCGTCACCCGACAGAAACGGCTTGCCGGCACAAGCGGGGTCGTAGTTGTCGTCCTTGACGATGAAGTCGAACTCGCTGCGATAGCCTTCGAGAATGCGCTGGTAGTTACCGTCATGCACACCAGGTACCGCGTGCCACTTGAACGACGCCCGTGTCAGGTCCGGCGTGAAGTAGATCCAACCGTCGCTTTCAACGGCTTTCGAGGCATCGCTGGTAAACGAGTCCAACTCGACGGCGTAAGGGACTACGAAGACTATGTAGCGGGGTGGGTGGTGGAAGTCGTTTTCGACCGTCATCGTCGCCCCGCCATCCGTGAAGGTCAGCGTGCCGGACACGCGTCCCATCTCCGTCGGCGCGTTGCGGATGACGACCCGTTTCCCGGGGTCCATCCAGGATGGAGAGATGAGCGAGTAGAGGTGCAAGTCGCGCTCGTTCTCCCGTACGCCGCAATCCCCGCCGTGTTCCCAGACCATCATGTTGCGGATGAAGAGGGCGATCTTGGCGGCGGCCCACGCGTGGGGTGGGGGACAACCTGCCGCCGGCGTGCGCGTTGACCACGGCACGACCAGGTTCTCGAACCCCTCGTGGGTCGAGCCGTTGTGCAGCAGGACGTGATACAGATCGCGCAGCGCGTAGTGCTGGAACCCGATGGCCCGGTACTGCTGAGCCTGGTTGAGAGTGACGTACTGGTGGATGTGCATGCCGTTCCGGTACGTCATGACGCCTTCGCGATACTTGCGCCGGCGAATCTGCCAGAGTGTCCTGTGCAACCGGTGATCATCGCGGTGGAGCAACTCGGTGGGGTAGACGAGCAGGTTGTTCTCCCAATCCTGGTTGGGGTATGCGTTGACCCGTCCTTTGCGCCCCTGCACCCAGCCGGCCTTCCAGTCGTAGAGACCGGAACGAATGTAGCCTTCTTTCAAGCGAATATCCTCAATCGCCCGCAGGATCGCCTCGCAGTAAGTGGCTTCCGCTTCCGTCCACGCCTTCACGTCCTCTTCCTCACCCATGATCCGCGCGGCACGGATGGACGTGCGCAGCGCGAGCAGGGCGAAGAGGTTGTGGCAGGTGTGGTAGCCGGTCACCATGGGCGCGTCGTAAGGGATGGACGGCCGAATCAGACCGTATCTGTTGTGCGTCTTGTGGTCCTTGACAATGAACTCCGCGCCTTTGCGGATCGCAGGGCAGACCTTGCGGCCGTAGTCCTTGTCGCGCGTCATGACCAGGTGATAGGCGAGGGAAAACAGCCCCTGGCCGTGCGAGGTGACGATGTCATCGTTGCCGCGGTTGTGCACGTCGATGAACATGCCCGCGGCGTGCTGCTTGCGCAGTAGCCAGTCGACATTGGGCTCGATGAACTCGCTCAGTCCGGCCGTGTCATAGGCCAGGAGCATGTCGATGTAGTCGTTGAGGAACAGGGCGTCGTACGGCAGTCCGCTGCCCTGCCGCCTGCCCCCGACCTGGTCGCGTGTCGCGAGGATAAGGTGAACGAGTGAAGCGCGGTAGGAATCGTTCACCCGCTTCTCGGGAATCTCGAACTCGAAGTCGCCGAACAGAGCCTCCCAATACCGCACGGTCTCCGCGAGTTTCCCGTCGTAGTCGGCCGCGGCGACCGCCGCGATCTGTTTCCGGTCGGTCAAGGGCATGCGCGGCATCTTGAAAGTCGCGCTGAAACTCTCGCCGGGTTTGAGTGTTCGCCGATAGACACTGAGTCCCGTCGCGACCCGATCGGTGATGTGGTGGTCAGCCGCCGTGTAGGGACCCTTGCACGGCGCGTCGCGTACCGCGCAGGTTTCCGCACCCGGCGAGAATAGATACACCACCTTGCCGTTTCGGGTCAGGCGCCCGTCAGCCATCTCAAAGCGCGTGGTCGGCCTGACCGGCTCCCTGACCCTGCCCAATCGGAAGTGTCCGGCCGACCCTCGGATAGCCGCGGCCACCGTGCCCTCAACCGGGCTGGTGCCGGGATTACACATGGTGAGTCGCGCAAACTGGAGCAGGTTGGCTCGCCCGAGCCCGGGCAGTTCAGCGCTGAAGACCTCGAGCCGGTAGTCGACGCCGCTGTCCGACCACTCGTACTCCACCACCGGAATCCATCCGTCGCGGAATACCTTCTGCCGCGCCATAACCGGCTTCAGTCCATTGCCGAAGAAAAACGCCAATTCCGCGTAGCGGGTATAGACAGCGCCATCATAGGTCACCTGCACCGGCTCCGGCACAAACGGCATCCCAATCACGGTCGTCGACTGCGCCGCGTAGCACCATTCACGGTCCGGGTCGTCAATCGCCGGGTCGAACATGGGGCCGTCCGCGAGAACGGTTGCCGTCAGGAACAGGGCACAGGCAAGCAGTACAGATTTCATAGCGATCTTCGCATTATCAGCCAACGGAGGCTTGCGGGCAAGATCCGGATTTCGTGGAGACACTATCGAGAGGCAGAAACTGCCTTCTTCGCTCTGGACAGAGAGGAGTATCCACGTGCTAGCATGCACGGTGTTGAATCCGGAAGGAGGCCCCCCCCATGTGTGTCATGGAGAGAACCGCGCCGTTGCTGACCGTGACATTCGCCGCCACGTTGCTCCTCTGCACCGCAACGTGCGCTCAGAACGCCAACCCGAAGACTGACGCCCACCTGGAGAAGAAGCGGGAAAAGCTGCGAGCGGAAGTTGACGCGGGCAATCTGACCGAAAGAGATGCGCGCGCCAGGATGGTTGCCGTCAGAGTGTCTCTCTACCTCAAGAGATGCGAAAAGGGCAGAACGGACGCCGAGCTCAAAGCCGCCGAAGCCCGCACATGGGCTGCGGTGGCCGCGGAGAAGGCAACTGCCGAAGAGGCCGAAGCCGAAGTGACCGCGCGGAAGGAGAGCATCCTTGCGGAATCGCGGGCAAGAACCAAAACTCACGTCGAGCTCTTTCGGTCTTGGGAAAAGTGCCGGGCCGACGTTGCGACGGGCAAAGTGACGCTTCGGGAAGCCGAGGCCAAGCTTGGCGCCCTGAAGGAGACCCTCTACGCCGATGACAGAAGCTACGCCGCCGGCATTGCGCGTCTGACGGCAGCCCGACTCAGGCTGAAGCAGCACCTGCTGGCAGGCGACATGACTGTCGACGAAGTCATGTCCAGAATGTTGGCCATGGAGATGGCTCTTCTCGCGAAAGCGTGCGAGAGCGCCTGGCTCCAGGCGCACCTGGCCGAGGCCCGTGCGAAGCTGGAAGTCCAGGTTGCCGAGGGCAACATCTCCATCGAGCGGGCCGAATCGGAGATGGAGAGTGTTCTCGAGGAAGCCTATGCCAAGGCCGAGGCTGCCGACCGGAGGATCGACCTTGCGGCACTCATTGAGCCCGAACCGGTGGTGCGGCAAGAAGACGAACCGGTCGCCGTTGCCCGTCAAGGCGAAGGCGAGCCGGCACCCCCGGCCGGGCAAGACGGGGGCGAGGCTGCTGCTCCGGCCGGGCAAGGCAAAGGCGAACCGCCGCCAACCGACGACACCGTCTGGACGGCGGTTGTGCGAGGGGACCTCGCGGCTGTCAGGCAGTACGTCGCGGCGGGAGCAGATATCAACGGGACGCACCTCCTGCCCAAGACGCCGGGCAAGGGCGGAACGCCACTGCACGTGGCCATCTCCTCTCGCCAGATCGAAACAGCCAAATTGCTGATCGAACTGGGCGCCGACGTCAACGCGCGGGCGGCCAACGAGCTCAGCAACGTTCCCCTGCACTGGGCCGCATTTGCCGGCCTCATGGACTTCGTCCAAGTCCTGGTCGAAGCCGGCGCCAACGTCAATGCAGGCGACAAGAACGGCTACACCGCACTGGACGCCGCCCTCTTCCACCCCGGAGGGGCGCCAAAGAACCGGGAGGCGAAGGACGCCAAAGACGCCGTCGCCATGTACCTGCGCGAGAAGGGCGGCATGCGGCGGGATGA
>CAZKRK010000098.1:0-7672 GCA_964555035.1 uncultured Victivallales bacterium
TCCCCTCGGGGGAGAGGTCGCCGCGGCGCAGCGGAGGCGGGTGAGGGGCCGGCCGTGGTGGCCCTCGGGACAACAGGACGGGTTGGGTTTCCTGTGTCAGCCAGCTTCCGTCACCATTCGATCCGCGACCCTCACAACGCCGTCTTTCGAAACGACGACCCGTTTCTTCCCTTCGGAAAGATCCACGTCTACACCTTGAATGCGAAGGGTCCTGCCACGGTCGCGGATCTGGAATTCGCGCTTGCCGAACCGCAGGTCTGTGACACCTTTCGCGTACTCCCACGAAAACGCCCTTTCGCCCTTCCCCAGAGTCCCGCCTCTCTTCCCGTAGCCGCTGACCTGGAGTCCGCCCTTAGCCCAACCACTCCTCTGGACCCCCTCAAACACGATCGTGACGCCATCCATCACCAACGTTGCATTCCCGTCCACCGTGTAGAAGTCATACCCCCAGCGGTCCGACGGAGAGTGCCGGCGAGGTCTCCCACACGACGCGAAAAGACACATCACAAGGGTGAGTCCAACGCAACGCAACATGTCACTTCCCGGACAGATCCCCGCAACCCTGTCGTGATTCTCTGCCAGCCACGCCCGCCATTCACCCCGGCTGCAGACTTCGAGTGTATTCATGTCTACCTGCAAGTTCGCGGACATGCCGTGCCGCACAGTCTCTCCCATTCCGCAGGCAACCTATGCCATGGAACAGGGAATTGTCAAAAGGAGAGCTCGGAAGAACGCGCACGTCAATTCCACACTTGCGAAAGTGTGGAATCAGGATGCCCCCTCGAGCGAAGCCAATTTTGCGCCCGCTCGATTCGCGGATCACGGTCTTTCCCTTTGGCCGATTGTTGGCCGAAACGAACGGCTAGTGGACAAGACCATGATTCGCGGATCCCCTAGACACTTGCACCAGTGCGTTGCCTGCCGTATGGTTTTGCAATGGGATCATGAGCGTCGACGGATTGGAATGCGGTGACGGCACGCCCTGAAGCTGTGCGGGAGCTGCTGTCTGCAATGGAAGTCGAGATAGAGGGCATCCAACTGTGACGTCGCACAACAGAATCGAAAACGCGCGCGACGACAGACCCTTAGGAGAGCAACAGTGGCAAACGGCGGAAAACTGAAACTACACTGGCAAATCGTAATCGGCATCGTCCTCGGCGCCGCGTTGGGTCTCCTGGTCAAAAAGGCCGTCCCCGGTCTGGAGCCGCACTGGCTCTCGCTGGTCACGCCGGTCGGCGATATATTCATCCGCCTGCTGAAGATGATCATCATCCCCCTGGTCGCGGCATCCATCGTGACGGGAGTGGCCGGCATCGGGGACATGCGCCACCTCGGACGACTCGGCGGACGCACGTTTGCCTACTACCTTACCACGACCTTTCTCGCCGTAGTCGTCGGTCTGATCATGGTCAACCTCCTCAATCCGGGCAAAGGGATTCCTCTTGCCGACGAGGGAGTCGACAACCTGCGTGAACCGCCCACGATGGGTGAGATGCTGAGCGACATCGTCCCCCGCAACCCCGTGCGCGCCATGGCGGATGACCAGGTGCTTTCGGTGATCTTCTTCTCGCTGCTGCTCGGAGGCGCCATCACCGCCGTGGGCGACAAGGCCCGCACGCTGCATCTCTTCTTCGAGGGGCTGAATGACGTCATGATGCGCATCACCGACTGGATCATGCGGCTCGCCCCCGTGGGCGTCTTTGCACTGATGGCCACGATGGTGGGCCGCCTCGGACCCGAGATGTTCAAGTCGCTGGGAGTCTACATGGGGGCGGTGCTTTCAGGTCTCGGCATCCATGCCTTTGTTACGCTGCCGCTGCTGCTCTTCTTCTTCGGCAAGTACTCCCCCGCGCGTCTCTTCCGCGACATGTTCTCCGCCCTGGGCACGGCATTCTCAACCGCCAGCAGCGCCGCCACCCTGCCCCTGACACTCAAATGCATCGAGAAGAACGCCGGCATACCGCCCAAAACCGCCAGTTTTGTATTGCCTCTCGGCGCCACGATGAACATGGACGGCACGGCACTCTACGAGGCCGTTGCCGCCATCTTCATCGCCAACGCCTACGGCGTTACCCTCACCTTCGCGCAGCAGGTGACGATTGCCGTCACGGCAACGCTGGCCTCCATCGGCGCCGCGGCCGTTCCCAGCGCGGGGCTCGTGATGATGGTGCTCGTGCTCAAAGCCGTCAACCTGCCGCTCGAAGGCATTGCATTGATAGCCGGGGTCGACCGCATCCTGGACATGTGCCGCACCACGATCAACGTCTGGGGCGACAGCTGCGGCACCGTCGTCGTGTCGCGCATGATTGACAAGGAGTAGCCCGCATGTTTCGCAGATTCCCTACTGCGAGCGCGTATAGCACGACACCTCAAGGACTTCCGAGCGATTGCCGACCTCAACGTATGTCGATACGCCTTCGCCCGGCAATCACTCGGAAGCCCTTGATCTGCCGTACTCTACGCGCTCTCGCTACGGGAATCCGTGAAACATGCGGGGCAACCGTCAGAACGGGAAGTCCTCGCCGACGGCGGTATTCTCCGGCGGCGGTTCGGGTTTGGCCTGGTCGTAGAAGGGCGGTTTGGCGTAGCCGTGCTTCTGCACGGGGTCGACCAGGATTGCCCTGGGTGACTGCGGGCAGGCATTCTCGCAGGCGCCGCACCCGATGCACAGGTCGGGGTTGATTTTGGGATACAGGACTCCGTCTTCCTCGACCGTATAAGCCGCATGCGTCGGACAAAGCTCGGCACAGGCGCCGCAGTCCTCGTCGCGGATGTAAACCACACAGCGGCTCTCGATAAAACGAACACGGCCGATCCGCGTCAGCTGTTTCTCCTCCAGCGGCAACGGACGAATCGCGCCCGTGGGACAGACGCGCCCGCAAACGTTGCAGTCGTAGTCGCAGAAACCGTCGTCGTAACACATCGTCGGCTGCATCGCCCCGACCCCGCCATAGCTCGCCATGGACGGTTTCATGACGTGATGCGGACAGGCCGCTACGCAGAGGTGACATGCCGAACACTGCCGCGCAAACTGCGCTACGCTGCCGGCGCCGGGCGGCACAATGGGCGGGGTGACGGACTCGCGCAACAGGCGGATGCCGCGGCCGCGGAACGAGAATCCCAACAGCACCATCGACAGCGAAGAAACCGACCCGGCCAGCAGCCGCCGACGTGCGGGCACGACCGTCACGTCCGCTGCGCCGGCACGACGCAGGGCAACCGCATCCTTGGGACACTCGCTGACGCAGTCGAAACACATCACGCAGCGTGACGCGTCCACGCTGTTCGTCTCGACATCGATGCACCCCCCGCGGCAGCCCCGCTCGCAAATCCCGCACTCGACGCAGTCCGCGTCGACAATGCGCGGACGGAACATGGCGACGCGCGAGAAGAGACCAAGCAACGCGCCAACGGGACAGACAGCGTTGCAGTACAGACGCCCCCACTTCATTGCGAGTACCGCGAGAAGAAGGAGGGCATAAGCGCTGACCGCCCAAACGGACCAGGCCGGAAGGTAGGCGCTCGGGCCGGACAGAGCGTAGACGTCGAACTGTTCCAATCCCAATGCCACGAGGCGGCGTGCAGACGTCGCCGGCGGCAAGACAATGTCACGCATCACACGCCCGAAAAGGCTATACGGATCGAGCAGGTTGAGCAGCGTGAACGAGCCCAGCACGCAACCCAACGCCGTCAGTGTCAGGATCGCATACCGCAAGACGGGGAGATCCTTTGCCGGCCGGGGTGAACACGACTTGCCGCCCTTTCCGCCTTTGCGCCGCTTGCCCGCCAGCTTCGAGAACCGGATGAAGACGTCCTGAAGTATGCCAAGCGGGCAGAGAAACGAGCAGTAGACGCGGCCGAACAGCAGCGTAATCGACAGCAGGCCGGCCAGAACGAGGATACCGGTACCCGCGAAGCCGGCTGCCGTCTTGAGCAGTGCGGGTACGAACTGCGTCCGAGGCAGCCAGGACAGAGCAAGAGGAGCAGCCGTCTTGCCGCCCAAGAATATCGCCGCGAACAGGACCAGGACCGTTCCCGCGACTACTATCCGGATCTTTCTGATGCTCACACCGTGATGCGCTCGATGCTGAGTGCCGAAAGGTCATTCCGGCCGATCTTCAACTCGGCTGCCCGCGTGATATGCCCGACCTTGGCGGGATCGGCGCCTTGGATCTTGGCGGCAGCGGTATCGGCGGCCACGCAATCGGCCGAAACGATCAGCATCTTCTTGGTTACCACGTCTTCCGGGCGTGCGCGCTGAGGTCCGTTGCGCAATGTGACGCGATAGCCGTCCACGATGTTCAGGTCAGGTTTTCTGAAGAGGCAGAACTCGGCGATGCAGTCGTGGAGACCCGCCTTGTGGTAGAAGCGCCGGTCCCAGATTGCACCCATCAGGTTCTTCATGGAGATAGTGACCTGCGCAGAGCCGTGATGCTTGATGACGGGCACGTTTATCAGCACGTCCCCCTCCAGGATCTGCTCGTGTACGGCCGTCTTCTTGAGCGTCTTGCCGCCCGGCACTTCCACTTCCTGATAGCGCCCCTCCTGGTCGGCGGGAACGACCACGGCGCCCCCGTCACGAGCGGCGGCCTCGATGCCGCTCTTCTTGTAGCAATCGGCACTCTTGTTGACCGTGTGGTCCAACACGTAGACTTTCTTGGCGCCGGCGTTCATGCAGTGCTCGACGACGCGCTTGACCAGGGCCGGATCCGTGTTGGCGCCCAGCTCAGGGCCGCGGTTCCACGCGATGTTGGGCTTGACCACGACAGTCTGGCCCTTCTTCACATAGAGCCCCATACCGCCGATGGCCCCCATAGCCTTGTCCAGCATCGCCGGCGGTTCACCGTCTTTCACCGCGACCAGGTCGGGAATACCAACTTCGTCGGCGGCCATGCCGCGGCGCGGCAGAAGCAGGCCGGGAGCAGTGACGGCCGAAGCCATAGCGGAATGCCTAAGGAAAGTGCGTCGTTTCATTGTTGTCGCTCCTCTCATGTTTCGAATCGGGATGTGTCAAAAGGCGTCTGTGCCACCGCGAACACGGTCTCTACTGCCGGGCATTGTCCATGGAACCGGCCGCGAAGGCAAGCATGGAACGTCACCGTTGAGCTTGGTCCTCTAGAGCGTCGATCTGAAAAGGGAAGAAGACGAAGTAGCACGATTAGGTAGATAGATTAAGTATGCCCATCGACTCTTAATCTATCTACCTGATCTTTCTACTTAATCTCCCTCCCCAATCTTCCGGCCTCCCCATTTTCCTGGCGTTTCAGGCCAAAATCGGCCGACGCCCCTTTCCCGTAGCACTTCCCGATACTACCCCAAATCCGGCGGTGGCCCGACTACGTGTGGGATTGCGCGGCCGCACTACATGTCCATGCCGTCATCCATGCCACCGCCCATGCCGTCATCCTCTTCCTCGGCACAGAATATCAACTCGCCGGTCGACTTATCCCAGCGTCGCTTGCGCTCCTCCAGGCGGTGGGTATCGTGGCAATCCGTGCACACCCGCTTCGCCCCTCCCAGCTCGCAGCTCGGGGACAGCGCCTTGAACTCGTGACACGCAATGCAGGAGTCGTTGATTCTCCGCATGGCGTACATTCTGTCCGGCGGAACCTTGCCGCTCTCGTCGGCGCTGTGCTCGATACACGCGCCATGACAACGCACGCACCCAACTCCGTTCGTACGGTGCCCCTCGGCAAACCGCTCGAAGCCGTAGTTCAGGTGGCAGTCCAGGCAGTAGCTGTTGTCAGCCGGTTCAGGAACGCCGGACCGTTGCAGCCGGCAGTCCACAACACACACCGTCATCCCGAGCGCGAGAACGCCGACTGTCAGGAGGATGTTGGCAACGGAGCGTGGATTGTCGCAGGAGGAATCACGATGCACGTCGAACTACACCTTCTTTGTTGGATCGTGGCGCATGGTAGGACAGGCACTCCTGCCTGTCCAGTGCGTGTTTGCGGACGAGAGCCGTTTGCGCGACGGCGCAAACGGCTCTGCGGACGACAATTGCGCTTCCCAGGGCGAGTTTGCCGTGCTATCGTCAAAGCTCTTCATTTCTTTCCATGAGCCACAAGGAGTCCAAGGAGTCGGAGTGTCATGAACAGTCACAAGATTACACGTCGCGGGTTTCTGGCAAGCACGGCAGTAGCCGGCGGGGCGCTGATTCTCCCCAGTAGTCGCGTATTCGGAGCCAACGAGCGCATTCAGGTCGGTGTCATGGGCTGCGGGGGACGCGGCACGGGCCACGTGGGCTGGGCCCAGAAGAGCGGCGGAATCGTCGTGGCCGTCTCGGACCCCGACCAGAACCGCATGGACAGGGCAGCCAAGAAAGCGGTGGGCAAGGACGAGTCGGGGCGCGAGGTCAAGCAGTACCAGGATTTCCGCAAGATGCTCGAAGACAAATCGGTCGACGCCGTCGTCATGGGCACGCCTAATCACTGGCACGCGCTGGGCACGGTGATGGCCTGCCAGGCCGGCAAAGACGTCTACGTGGAGAAGCCGGCCAGTCACTCCCTGTGGGAGGGCCGCAAAATGGTCGAAGCCGCCCGCAAGTACAAGCGCATCGTGCAGGTCGGGTGCCAGCACCGCTCCGACCCGGCCTACCTGGAACTCAAGGAGCTGATCGCCAAGAAGGAGCTGGGCGAGATGCAGTGGGTTCATTCCATCTGGTACGCCAGCCGCGGCCCCATCGGCAAAGTCAGCCAACCCACGAAAGTCGAAGATAGTGTCAGCTACGACCTCTGGTGCGGACCGCGTCCGGTCGTACCCCTGATGCGCAAGAAGCTGCACTACGATTGGCACTGGTTCTGGGCCTACGGCAACGGCGACATGGGCAATCGCGTAATCCACGTTATCGACGACGTACACCACGTGCTGCAGCTCAACGAGGACGTCCCGCGGCGCATGATGGCCGTCGGCGGCCGATTCGCGTACGACGATGACGCCAACACCCCCAACACCGAATTCATCGTGATGGAAGGCAAGGTGCCGATCGTGTTCGGCAGCCGCAACATGCCCTTTGTTCATCCCAAGACAGGCAAGAAGGGCGGCACGTCCGTCTACAGTCGTTTTGGAAAGAACTTCCGTTTCACCAACCTGATCAAGTGCGAGAACGGCTTCTTCGCGGTATCGCGCGGCGGCGGCGGCATCTACGACAACGACGGCAACCGCGTGCGCCAGATCAGGGGTGACGGCGGCGGCAAGCACATGGGCAACTTCTTCGAGGCCGTGCGCTCGCGCAGCATCGAGAATCTGCACGGCGACATCGAGCAGGGGCACCTGGGTTGCGTCTTGCTGCACACGGGCAACATCAGCTACCTCATCGGCAAGCCTGCCAGCTGCGACGACGTCAGTAAGGCCGTCTCCGGCACTGAAGAAGCCGAGGAGACGTGGAAGCAGACCATGGATCACCTCAAACGCAACGGTGTCGACCTGGCCAAGGAAAAGCCGACCCTGGGCCCCTGGCTGACCTACGACCCGAAGACGGAGCGCTTCACCGGCGACCACGCCGACGAAGCCAACGCGCTGGTCAAGGAAGACTACCGCGAACCGTTCGTGATACCGGAGAAGGTGTAGCGGGGATTCTCCCTCCTTCGTAGACTCGCCGCAGGTCGGCGCAGAGCGCCGACCGGAGACGAGAGGCCGGGCCTTGCGCGCCTGCGCCCTCCGGTGCGGC
>CAZKRK010000098.1:7772-20654 GCA_964555035.1 uncultured Victivallales bacterium
GCGCCGACCGGAGACGAGAGGCCGGGCCTTGCGCGCCTGCGCCCTCCGGTGCGGCTCATGCGAGCCGCACGCTACGGACGCTCTACGAAGGGGCGCTCAGCCGTCTTCGTAGACTCGCCGCAGGTCGGCGCCATGCGCCGACCGGCGATTGGAAGGGGCGCTATACGTGGACGGCGTCAGCAACACCAGCGGACCCGGGCTCAACGCCGGCCTATCTCTGAGCACGCCGGCGGACCTCTACGTAGGCGGCAGTCCCGCCGGCAACTGCCTGGCGGGTACGCTCGAATTCGTGCGAATCGCGCTCGGCACACTTGCGGATGCCAAGACCACGATCGAAGAACTCTACGCCTGGCAATTCAACGGCCCCTTCCTGAGCGACTGGAACGGCCGGGAGTCAATTGCCGGCAAACGCGCGGCGGGGGCGATTGATCTTGCGGAGCACGGAAAGCATTGACCCTTCAGCGATAGTCCTTACTCTTACCTTCAGCTTCGTCCAAACCACTGCGAAACAGGAACTGATTCGATATGCCCAGACAGAATGCTCTTGTCGCCCAGTCCGGCGGGCCTTCGCCGGTTATCAACGCGTCCCTCCAGGGAGTCATCGACGGCTGCCGCGCGTTTCCAGATCGTATCGGCGGTTTGCTCGCGGCCTGGCACGGAATCGAAGGGGTGTTGAACGAAGAGCTGATCGACCTGTATGCGCAGCCGGGCGACGAGCTCGCCCGGCTCAAGTACACTCCCGCCGCGGGAGCGATCGGCACCTGCCGCTACAAGCTGACACCGGAGCAGGAGGAGGACTTCAACCGAATCATCGCAGTGTTCCGGGCGCACGATGTCGGCTACTTCTTCTACATTGGCGGCAACGATTCGATGGACACGGCCCACAAGGTTTCGGACCTTGCCCACGCCGAGGGTCTCGATGTTGTGTGTACCGGTGTTCCCAAGACAATCGACAACGATGTCGGCGACGCCGAGTTCAAGGTGCTCGACCACACGCCCGGATACGGCAGTGCGGCCCGCTACTGGGCCGACATCGTTCGCGACACGAACGAAGAGAACCGCGGCATGCACCCCTCCGAGTGCGTTTCGGTCCTTCAGGCGATGGGGCGCACGGCCGGGTTCATACCGGCAGCCGCGCGCCTGGCTGACCCGCGGCGGGAGATGCCACTCCAGATCTATATGGCCGAATCCCATCACACGCTTGAATCGTTGCACGAAAACGTGAACCGGCAGTTGCGCGAGACGCAGCGCTGCATCGTGGTGGTGAGCGAAGGGTTCGACGTCGGCAACCTGGGCGAGGCCCACGACGGCTTTGGCCACGTTGAATACGGAGCCAGCAAAACCGTGGTTGCCCAGGTCGTGGGCAACTACCTCAACGACCACGGATTGGCGGCACGCGGCCAGGCCACGTGGCAAGTGCCGGGCGTGCTGCAGCGTTCGACGTCGGCCCACATGTCGAGCGTCGATCGCGATGAGGCCTACGAGGTCGGACGCCACGCCGTGTCGGTGGCCATCGATGAGGGGACAGGCTGGATGGCAACGATCGTCAGGGAACCCGGCGACATCTACCGCGCCGGCTACGACAAGGCACGACTGGAACAAATCGCCAACTCGTTCCGCCCCATCCCCCAGGCCTGGATCGGCGCTGACGGCCTCGACGTGACCGACGACTTCATTCGCTATGCACAACCACTGATTGGAGATGACGAACCGGGAGCAAGCGGACGCGAACGTTTTGCGCGCCTGGCCGTGTCGTTCGTGGAGCGAGAGCTCGATCCGTACGTGCCCGTCCGGTGCCGCTGAAACACAGCGCGGACATCTGGTCTGCGCATGAGAGCAAGATGACCAGAGACTTACAGCCCGCAACCGGGCTATGGCGGCTGTACCGGCCCGACCAGGCGCGGTACGGGTTCAAGGCAACGGACGCGGCATCGGCCCGAAAGTGGCAACGAAAGACCCGACGGGCATTGGCCGGGCGGATCGGGCTCGATGGGGTCCCCTCGGCGTCGGCGCCAGCGAGTCCACGCTTGCTGGAAGAGATCGACAAAAAAGACTACGTCCGCCAGAAGCTGGCCCTGCGCACGGGACCGGAGTGCGTGATGCCCGTCTACGTTCTTCTACCGAAGGATGCCCCGCGACCGCTGCCGGTCGTGTTGGCATTCCATGGACACGGCTACGGCGTCAAGGATATCGTTGGCCTGTGGGAAGACGGACGCGAGCGCAACACGCCTGACGGCTACCACAAGGACTTCGCCGTCGCCCTTTGCAGGGCGGGGTTTGCCGTAGCGGCACCGGAAATTTCGTGCTTCGGCGAACGGCAGACCGACTTCTCTTACCTGAACACCGACATCGGCCAGGAAGCGCCTACCACCTGTACGCACGCGGCCATGCTGGCGTTCCATCTCGGCATCTCGGTAGTGGCGCTGCGTGCCCACGACGCCATGCGGCTGGTTGATTACCTCGAGACGCGCAAAGACCTGGACACCGCCCGCCTGGGGGCGATGGGAATATCGGGGGGCGGCATGCACACGTTCTTCTCCACGTGCCTGGACGAGCGCATCCGCGCGTGTGTCGTGAGCGGGTACTTTTCGACGTTTCGTGACAGCATCCTCGCGATGCACCACTGCGCGTGCAACTTCGTGCCGGGGCTGGCGGAGTTTGGCGAAATGAGCGATCTGGCGGGTCTGATCGCGCCGCGGCCCATGCTCATCGAAGCAGGCGACTACGACCCGATCTTCCCAATCCGCGCTGTTCGTGCCGGCGTTGCCAGGGCGCGCTCCGTGTACGAGGTGTTCGGTGTGCGCGAGCGAGTACTCACCGACTACTTCGAGGGTCGGCACCGGATCGGCGGCCGCAAGGCTTACGACTTCCTCGCACGGGAGCTCGCACTGTCCTCTATGCACACTTCTGCGCTGACTTGAGGCCCCCACCGGGCGTGTCCTCACTATTCCACGCGTTGTTGCGCATCTTTGCCCTCATTCTCCGCTCGCCCTTGCCCTTCCGCTCTGCTCCAGGGCTTGCGGGCGCACTACAAACATTGCGCATGCGAGAGGGAAGCGCCACGTTTGTAGTGCGCCCGCAAGCCCTGGAGCAGAGCGGAAGGGCAAGGGCGAGCGGAGAGTGAGCAAAACACGCGCAAAATGTGCATAGAGGACGGGCTTGCCCCCAAAGGCCGGTCTCCACTATTATCCGCAGACTATGAAAAGAAAAGTCCTGGTAATCCTGTCGAACCGGTTGCAGCCGTCACGTACGGTGCGTTACTTCGAACTTGAATGTCTCAACGACGGCACGGTGGAGCGCGAAGAGCGCCTGAAGCGTCGTCCCACGAAACCCATCTATGATGAGGTCTGGGAGAACGATGAAGGGAGAAGCGATCTCGACAGCTGCAACCGGATGCGCCGCCACTACAAGCACGCCCTGCTGAAGCCGAAGAAGTGAAGATCTACAGCCCGGATGCCGACGGCAAGAAACGGTAGCACACCCGGTCCAAAACCTGCCTTCAGTGGGCCGGATTTGCAATCCGGCCGAGAGAGAGGAGAGACCTTGATGAGACACTTCTTACGCCGAGCCCTGGCATGTCTGTGTTTGAGCATGCTCGTGTCGGATGCGCCGGCAGCGCAACCGACTGAACGCCTGAATGTCGTTTTCATCCTCGCCGACGACCTGGGGTGGAGCGATACGACCCTGTACGGTCAGACCAGCCTGTACGAGACCCCCAACCTGGAACGACTCGCGAAACGCGGCATGACCTTCACGCGCGCTTACTCCGCCAGTCCGCTCTGCTCGCCCACACGCTCGAGCATCCTGACCGGACGCAATCCGGCGCGTACGGGTCTCACGGCCCCGACATGCCACACGCCCAAAGTCGTGCTGAAACCGGAAATAGCGTCGAAGGCGCATCCCGGGGACAAGGCCCGGTCGGCAGTTTCGGTGAGCCGACTGGACACCTCCTACCCAACCCTCGGCAAACTGTTGCTGGCCGGCGGCTATACGACGGCCCATTTCGGCAAGTGGCATCTCGGCCCGAAACCGTACAGCCCCCTCGAACACGGGTTCGAGGTCGACATTCCACACTGGCCCGGACCCGGGCCGGCAGGCAGCTTTGTGGCTCCGTGGAAGTTCCCCACCTTCAAGGAGAATTACGCAAAGGAACACATCGAGGACCGCATGGCGGAGGAGGCGGTCAAGTGGCTGAAATCAGTCGCAGGAAACGGAAAGCCGTTCTACATGAACTACTGGCAGTTCTCGGTTCACGCGCCATTCGACGCCAAGCAGGAGCTGATCGACCGCTATCGCGGGAAAATCGACCGTGGCAACCCACAATGCTCGCCCACCTACGCGGCCATGGTGCACTCGCTCGACGACGCCGTCGGGACGCTGCTTGACGCCATCGACGGGGCCGGACTTACGGACAGCACTGCGATCGTCTTCATATCCGACAACGGCGGCAATATGTACAACGGGATCCCCGAAAAGGACATGGCAGGCAGGGAATACGTCACCGCCCCCACCAGCAATGCCCCCCTGCGCGGCGGCAAGGCCACGATGTACGAAGGCGGCATCCGCGTGCCCTGCGTCGTGGTGTGGCCGGGCGCGGTCAAACCGGGCAGCCGCAGCAACGCGACGATCCAGAGTACGGACTTCTACCCCACTATCCTCAAGATGCTCGGCCTCGAACTGCCGGTCGACTACGCGATCGACGGAATCGACATCACCCCTGCCCTGCGCGGCGGCAACCTTGACCGCGAGGCCATGTTCACGTTTTTTCCGCATGCTCCGAACGTACCCGACTGGTTGCCGCCGTCGATGTCCGTACACTCAGGCGACTGGAAGCTGATCCGGCTATTCCACCAGGGCAAAAACGGCGCACACGACTACCGGCTCTACAACCTGGCCGACGATATCGGCGAACGCAGCAACCTGGCTGTACGGTATCCCGAGAGGGTCGCGTCGTTGGACCGCATGCTGGAGGAGTACATCGAACAGGCGGGCGTCGTTGTGCCGCTGCCCAATCCGAACTTCGACCCGACGCAGTACCTCCCCGGCGACGTCGGCATGCAGAAAGGCGGGCTGCGCGTGGCCGGGCGCCCGCGCGCCAAGCCGGTTGCGCCGGCCAAAGGCAAGACCTCAGCCGGCGGCTGGCAGGCCAAGGGAAAAACGGTCGGCCTGCGCGCCGCGGAAGATGAACTCATTATCCACTCCACGGCGGGTGATCCGTGGATTCATACCAAGCTCGATCCGCCGCTAGAGGGACCGTTTGTGTTTGAATTCGAAATGGCGTCCGCATCGAGCGGTGCGAGCCTCGTATTCTGCGGCTGGAACGGCGGAGGGTTCAAGCGCGGCACGGGCATCGAGGCCCTCGACGGCAAATCCGGCACGTGGCAGACCGCCAGCGTCAACCTTCCGGCCAACGGCAAGCTGACCACGCTACGCATCGACCCGCCGGGAGCTGCCGGAACAACCCGCCTGCGCAACATGCGTCTCCTGGATGCCGGCGGAAACGTGCTGAAATCCTGGTAGCGATGAGCCGAATCAGTGGGCCGGATTTGCAATCCGGCCGAGAGAATGTGGAGCATGCCGGGAGAATGGCCTGACCGCGGTCCGTTCATTCTCGACAAAATGCTCGATTCTCTCCCGGCCGGATTGCAAATCCGGCCCACTGCCCCCATCGACTGCAAGCCACACTTCAACGCCAACTTAACCGCCACCCTTACCCGGATACACTTAATCCTACACTTACTCGCCACCCTTACTCGCCACCTCCGGAAGGGGCGGATGTTATCGCTGCGACTGGAATTGGCCCTGTAGCGGGACGGTCTGACGGGCGGTGGGCAGTCAAGTGTGCGAGTAGGCGTATCCGGGTAAGCGTGGCGGTTAAGAGTGGGAGTAAGTGTATCCGAGTAAGAGTGTGAGAGCAAATGTGCGACGAAGTGTGTTATCGCCGATCACAAATCGGCAATCACAAATCACAAATCGGCAATCATCACTCACTCCCCCCTACCCCACGCGCGCCCCCGTAGGGAACTCCCCGTCGACCGTGATCAGGCGCAACTTCTTGCCCTGCGTCGCCGCCAGAAGCATGCCGTTGGACTCGATACCGCGAATCCTGGCTGCTTTCAGGTTGGCCACAACCACAATGCTCTTCCCGGGAAGCTCTTCCGGCGAGTAGTGCTGGGCGATGCCGGCCACGATCTGCCGTTTCTCGCTGCCGATTTCAATCTGCAGCCGCAGGAGCTTGTCGGCACCCTCAACACGCTCGGCCTCGAGAATACGCGCCGTCCGCAGATCGACCTTCGTGAATTCCTCGAAACCTATGCGCGCGACACCTTCTGCCTCGGGAGGTTCCGGCGCCTTCTTTTCGGGTTCGGCTTTCTTCTTCACTTCGATGCGCGGGAAGAGAGCCTTGACTTTGCGAACCTCCGCGCCGGGCGACAGGACACCCCACTCACGCAGCCGCTTGAAGTCAGGCTCACCCTCGCCCAGACCCAGCGCGCTGCGTAGCTGGGCCATTTTCCCGGGCATAACGGGATAGAGCATCCCGCCGACAATGCGCATTACTTCGGCGGCACAGTAGAGGACCGTGTTCAATTCGTCCTGACGGCCCTCCTTTGCCAATGACCAGGGCCGGCGCTTCTCGAGGTAGCGATTGGTCTCGCGCACCACGGAGGCCATTTCGGCCACGGCCAGGTCGATGCGCATGCGCTCGACGTGATCGACCGAGGCGTCGGCCGCGGCAAAAGCCTTGTCGCGCAGACTGGTTTCCTCCTCGCCGAATGCTCCAGGCTGAGGGACCTTGCCATCGCAGTAGCTGGAGATCATCTTGACCACGCGACTGAGCATATTCCCGATATCGTTGGCGAGCTCGGCGTTGTAGCGCAGGGCAAACTGCTCTTCAGTGAAGCTCGCGTCCTGCCCGAGACTCATCTCGGCCATCACGAAGTACCGGAAAGCGTCCACGCCGTGCGCATCGACGAAGTCCATCGGGTTGATCACATTGCCGGCGGACTTGCTCATCTTGTCACGGCCCACAAGCCACCAGCCGTGAGCGAAGACCATCTCGGGCATGGGGACGCCCATCGCCTTCAGCATCGTGGGCCAGTACACGGTATGCGTAGTCAGGATGTCCTTCCCGATCAGGTGGCACGATGCCGGCCACCACTTCCGGAAGCGTTCCTCGTCAACGGTGTAGCCGACAGCGGTAATGTAGTTGACCAGCGCATCGAACCAGACATAGGTCACGAACTCGTTGTCGAAAGGAAGCTCGATTCCCCAGTCCATGCGGCTCTTCGGGCGCGAGATGCAGAGGTCCTGCAGCTCCTTGCGCAGGAAACCGAGCGTTTCGTTGCGCCGGAAGTCGGGCTGGATGAACGTCGGGTTCTCCTCTATATACTGAATGAGCCACTCCTGGTAGTTACTCATACGGAAGAAGTAGTTCGACTCCTTGATCTTCTCGACGGGTTTGCCGCATCCCGCTTCGGGACATTTTCCGTCGACAATGTCCTTCTCGGTGTAGAAGCGCTCGCAGGTCACGCAGTACCAGCCGTCATACTCGGCGCGGTAGATCTCGTCGCGCTCGTAGAGATCCTGCAGGATTGTCTGCACGACCTTCTTGTGGCGTTCCTCGGTAGTGCGGATGAAATCGTTGTGGGTGATCTCCAGCTTCTCCCAGAGCTCCTGGAACCTCACAACTGTCGTGTCCGCCTGTTCCTGCGGCGTCATGCCGCCGGCCTCGGCGGCCCGCTTGACCTTCTGACCGTGTTCGTCCGTCCCGGTCAGGAAGAACGTCGGCGTCCCGACCAGGCGACGATAGCGAGCCAGCACGTCGGCCAGAATCGTAGTGTAGGCGTGGCCGATGTGCGGCTTGTCGTTGACGTAGTAGATCGGCGTAGTTACGTAGAACTTCTCTCTGCTCATGGCATGCCTCGAATTCGGATTTGCAGGCCAGTATAGGTTGCGCCCCGAAACGGAAAAGAAAAAACGCCGCAACTTCCCGCGACTCAGCACATTTCCGTGTGTCGCCGGTTTGCGGCGAACGTAGGTCCGATTTGCAATCGGACCCAGAGCCCCTCGGACGTGGCGGCTCCGCTCAGTCGTTTGCAGCAGACGGCACGGTTTGGGTCCGATTGCAAATCGGACCTACGTTTGCCGCTCATGCCCACACGGGCAAATCAGCTCGTCACGGATCATCGGCAATCTGCGGCACTCCGTCACATCAAACTCATGGCATCGACGTCCACGGTCACCGCGATGCCCTTGGGAGCCTTCACCGTCGCCAGGGCGGCTCGAATTGCCCGGGTCATTCTCGACACGGAACGGGAACGCAACATGAGCTGGCAGCGGTATTGGCCACGAGCACGCGCGAGCGGCGCGGGAGCGGGTTCGGACATGAGTACGCTTTCCGGCGCGACCTTGCGCGCCTCCCGCGCCAGGGCAGCCAGCCAGAATGAGACCTTTGCCTCCGAGGTCCCGCTGGCCGTGATGCATACCAAGTGGCTGAAAGGCGGGAAGCTCAGCTCCTTGCGGAACTCCAGTTCCTGGTCGCAGAAACCCTCGAAATCCATGCGCCGCGCGGCCTGGATCGAAGGGTTGGCCGGCGTGTAGGTCTGGACAATGACCTCCCCGGGAACTTCCCCGCGCCCTGCCCTGCCCGCGACCTGGGCCAGGAGCTGAAACGTCCTCTCGCCGGCACGGAAATCGGGCATATGCAGACTCAGGTCGGCGTACATCACTCCGACCAGCGTTACGTTCGGAAAGTGCAACCCCTTCGCGATCATCTGCGTTCCGATCAGGATATCGATCTTGCCGGAGCGGAAGCGTCCGAGAATGGACTCGTAGGCATCCTTCGACCGTGTGACGTCGGTGTCCATGCGCTGAACCGTGGCGTGTGGACACAACTTGTTGACCACGCTTTCGATACGTTGCGTGCCCATTCCGGAGAACTTGAACGCCGGGTCCATACAGGAGGGACAGCGTTGCGGCACACCGCTCTCGTCTCCGCAGATGTGACAGATGAGCTTCTCCACCTTGCGGTGATACGTATACGACACGCTGCAATTGCCGCACCCTGCCACGAAACCGCAGCTCGGACAGATGAGCGAAGTGGAATAGCCGCGGCGATTCAGAAAGAGAATCGTCTGCTCGGCCCGTTCCAGTCGCAAGCGGATGCCCTCGACCAGTTCCCTGGAAAACACGCACACATGCCCCGATCTCTCCGTCTCCACGCGCATGTCCACAACCCTCAGCAGGGGCATCTGCCGGTCGTCGGCACGGCGCGGCAGGGTGGCCAGACCGTATTTGCCGATTCGCGTGTTGTGCCACGACTCCAGCGCCGGCGTCGCCGAACCGAGCACGACCGGGCACTTCTGCATGTGGCCACGCATCACGGCCACGTCGCGGGCGTTGTAGCGCGGCGCATCCTCCTGCTTGTAGCTGGGTTCATGTTCCTCGTCGACGACGATCAGTCCCAGGTCGGGCAGTGGAGCGAACACGGCGGAACGCGCCCCAATGACGATGTCGGCCTTGCCGTCACGGATGCGGTGCCATTCGTCGTGGCGCTCCCCGTCGGAGAGATGGCTGTGCAGAACAGCGACGCTATCGCCGAAACGCGCCACGAAGCGCTCGACCGTCTGTGGCGTCAGCGATATCTCCGGCACCAGCACGATCGCCCCCTGCCCTCTCGACAGCACCTCCGCAATCGCCTGCAGGTAGACTTCCGTCTTGCCGCTGCCGGTCACGCCGTACAGCAGCACGACGCCCGGCGAACCGTTTTCGAGCGAGTCGCGAATGAGTTCGAGCGCCCGTTTCTGCTCGGGCATCAGTTCGAGGGGGGTCGTCCGCAGAATCGTGCGGTTTGCCAGCGGATCGCGACGCATATCTGAGTCATGGATGGTGACCAGCCCGCGCTTTTCCAGGCTCCTGACGGGCGCCTGGGACACCTCCGCGCGCCGCAGGACGTCCTGCAGAGGCAAGGTCCCCTCCTCGCGCAGGAGCTCGAGCACCTTGCGTTGTTTCGGGGGCACCTTCTCGTCACCGGATTCGTCGCTCCCGCCGGACGTTCCTTCGACCAGGGAGACGTGCTTGCGGCTGCGGAAACGGGCGCCATCCTTGCGGACCGCTCCGGGCAGGACGGTCCTGATCGCCCTTTCGACGGGAGCGCAGTAGTAGGCGGCCATCCATCTCGCCAGCTCGAGAATGGGTTCGGTAACAAAGGGCCTGTCGTCCTTGACCGATATGATCTCTTTCAGCCTGGGGTGACTGGACGCGGAAGAAAAGCCGGTTACGTACCCGGACACGCGGCGCGGACCGAACGGCACGACGACGCGCGTTCCCACACAGATGCCGCCCCGCGCGCTTTCCGGCACGCGATAGTCGAACTCGCGGTCCGCGGCAACGTCCACAACCACACGGGCAACAGTCTTCATCGCCATCGCTTCGGCACAAAAAAAGCCGGGGGCGCGAGGCCCCCGGCTTCACAGATTATCACACTCTACTCTTTGCCGATCTTCCCGGGCCACTGTTCCCAACCATACGTGTTGGTACTCCAGTTCTCCTTCTGAATCCAGGTGACGGAACCGTCGATGTACAGCACATTGCCGCCCTTATCGGCATGGTTGCCGCCAAAACCATCCTCCGCACTCGTCACGTCGTTCTCACCATCCTTGTCGCACGCGTGCATGTAGTGGGATTCCGTGGCTTCGGACAACGCGTTGTTTCTGTTGTCCTCCTGAACGAGGTTGTAGCTACAGTTCTCGTCGGTGAACTTGCCCTGCTGCAACGAGTTCGTCGGACTGCGCTCTACATCGCTCGGGCAGTAGTACAGCCGACCGTTCTTGGCGTAGTCGCTCCAGCCTCCCGAGTTGAAGTCATCCGAAAGAAACTTCTCGTTGTGATCCATTGAGTACATCTTCATGGCCTTGCCGATTTCGGCCAGGTTCGCCATGCAGCGGGCGCGACGCGCACGTTCGCGAGCAGCCGCTACGGCGGGCAGAAGCATGCCGGCCAGAATGCCGATAATCGCGATGACGACGAGGAGCTCGATCAGGGTGAACGCCTTGATTTTGAACCTTTTACACAACTTGCTCACGTGGATACCTCCTGGATAGAAATGTAGTGAATGACCCTCTGCCCATAGCCGAGTGCTGCCAACTGTACGAATGGTATCCCAAAAAATTTGAAAGCGTCAAGGCGTTTTCGCGCAATAATTTAAACGATCAGCATCGCGTCTCCGTAACTGTAGAAGCGATAGCGCCTGTCGACGGCTTCACGATAGGCCCTGAGCAGGAGATCGCGCCCCGCCAAGCCCGCCTTTTCTCTTCCTGCCCCCGCAAACGCGCTCATCATCATGAGCAGAGTCGAACACGGCAAATGGAAGTTCGTCAGGATGGCGTCGACCGCGCGAAAACGGTACGGGGGATAGATGAAGAGGGAACTCCGCCCACTGCCCGCAGACACCACCCCCGACTCCGAAGCCACGCTTTCCAGGGTGCGAACGGACGTGCTGCCTACGGCCACAACGCGGCCTCCCGCCTGCCTGGACGCATTCACAATCGCGGCAGTCTCGCCCGAGACTTCGTAGCGCTCGGACTCCATCACGTGGTCTTCGACGGCATCGACCTTGACGGGTTTGAAAGTCCCCGGACCGACATGCAGCGTCACCTCCGCCCGTCTCACCCCCTCCTCCTCGAGACGCGCCAGAAGCGCTTCGTCAAAATGCAGTCCCGCCGTCGGGGCGGCTACGGCGCCGGCTTGACGCGCGTAGACGGTCTGATATCGCTCGCGGTCGAGCGCCACCAATTCACGACTCTCGCCCTTGCGACCGATGTACGGCGGCACGGGCGGTTCGCCCACCTCCTCGAGCAGCTCGTGTACCGGGCCTGACCCTCCCAGGCGGACCTGGACTCTCCCGTCCTCGCCGATCGCGAGGATCTCCCCCTCCAGGCGGTCCTCCACGCCGACGGCCGAAAACCGCAAACCGGTCTCGATGCGCCGCCGTGTGCGCTGCAGCGCCAGCCACTCGTCGGTTGCGGTCTCCTCCAGCAGCAGAAACTCGACGCGCCCCCCCGTATCGTCCCAGGCTCCGATGACGCGCGCCGGAATCACGCGCGTGTTGTTAAGGACGAGAACATCGTCCCGATGCAGATACTCCCCGATATCGGCCATGGTGCGATGCTCGAACTCACCGCTGTCGCGCCGGACGACCATCAGGCGCGAGGCGCTACGTTCAGGAAGCGGACGCTGGGCAATCAGCTCCGGAGGCAGCTCGTACTGGAATTCGGACGTCTTCACTCGCCGATGATCTTCACGAGCGCACGTTTGCGGCGTTTGCCGTCGAACTCGCCGTAGTGAATCCTCTCCCACGGCCCGAAATCCAGTTGCCCGTCGGTAACCGCGACCACCACCTCGCGCCCCATGATTGTGCGCTTGAGATGAGCGTCGGCATTGTCCTCGAAACCGTTGTGCGCATACTGGGAGTACGGTTTCTCCGGCGCGAGCTTCTCAAGCCACTTCTCGTAGTCGGAGTAGAGTCCCGACTCAGCGTCGTTGATGAACACGCTGCTCGTGATGTGCATCGCATTCACCAGGCAGAGTCCCTCTCGCACCCCGCTCTCGCGAAGGCACTCCTCGATAACGGGTGTGATGTCCCGAATCTCGCGACGTTGCTTCGTCTCGAACCATAGTTCCTTGCGGTATGATTTCATACCCGATGTCCTTTCTGTTTGCGGCGTCATAGATGGGTTTGTCGCACTGAAGCGACGGCCGCTACCCCTCCGAGACGATTCGCCGTGTCATACCAGGGGCCCCCCCCCGCCCCCCCCCCCCCCCCCCCCCCCCCCCCCCCCGGGGGGGGGGGGGGGGGCCGGGGGGGGGCCCCCCAGGGACCCC
>CAZKRK010000099.1:0-20162 GCA_964555035.1 uncultured Victivallales bacterium
CCTGAACACTGAACCCCTGAACACTGAACACTTTCAGCGGAGCTGGCTAGTTCTCAACAAACAGGTGAATGACAATGCCCATAGTTCTTGAAGTGAATCATGAGGAAGGGTACTATCTTGCCAAATGGTCACAGGTCGTAACTGACGCCGAAGTGGTCAGTTCTTATCGCGCTTTTTTCGAAAGCGAACGGTGGGTGCCAGGTTACGACTCTCTTGTTGACCTAAGCGAGCTTGATGCAGCCGATCTCACCGCGAATGGAGTGAATTCCCTGGCGAGGTTGGTGCAGAGTACTTTTGAACGACACAAGATCCATCCAAAGATAGCAGTATATGCACCTGAGGATGTGCCCTACGGGCTTGCAAGGATGTACTCTGTAAAGGTTGAGTCTTTTGAGTCTCATGAGGTGTTCAGGAATAGACAGGATGCTCTTGATTGGCTTAGAGGGCGCTAATTGGGTCTTTGTGGATGCCGCGAGCGGCCGGCCCCGCAGGATTCCTGACGAGATTACACGACTCCTTCCAGCCGTTTCAGTACCTGCATAGCCGCCTGACGTTCGGAGGCTTGCTTGCTGGCGCCTTTGCCGATTCCTTCGGTGCCGTCGGGCAGGACCACCTTGGTGGTGAAGCTGGCGGCGTGGGCGGGGCCGTCGCGGCTGACCAGCTTGTACACCGGGCCGGATTTCCATCTCTGCTGGACAAGCTCCTGGAGTTTGCCCTTGGGATTGTGGGCCCAGACATCGCCGCTCAACGACTCTATTTCGGGCACGAACACCGTCTTGAACATGCGGTTCACGGCCTTGATGCCGCCGTCCAGGTAGACGGCCCCGATGATGGACTCCAGCGCGTCTTCAAGACTCGAAGCGCGACTCCGTCCCCCCGACCCCTCCTCTCCCTTGCCCAGCAGAATGAACCGGCCGAGCTCCATTTTGTGGGCGATGCGCGCCAGTCCCTTTCCGCTTGTCACCTGGCTGCGCAGGGAGGTCATTACGCCTTCGTCCATGTCACGGTGGTTCTTGAACAGAAACTCCGCCATCGCGAACCCCAGTACGGCGTCGCCCAGGAATTCCAGGCGCTGGTTGTCCTTTTCTACACCCTCGTTTTCAAAGCGGTAGGATCGATGCATCAGGGCCTGGCGCAGCAACTCCTGGCGGCGGAACCGGTAGCCGAGACGTTTTTCCAGCACCCTGAATTCCCGTTTCCCTAGTCCGAACATACTCCTCCTATCCTCTCCCATGCTCATGCGCGGAACAGATTTCCGCGCTACGAACGGCTCGCCTACGCCCGCGGATGGAAGCGGGCATGCACGGACCGCAGCCTGCTCCGGTCGACGTGCGTGTAGACCTGTGTCGTGGCAATGTCCGCGTGGCCCAGCATCTCCTGAATGACCCGCAGCGATGCGCCGTTGGCCAGCAGGTGGCTCGCGAACGAATGGCGCAGCGTGTGCGGCGACACATCTTTGTCGATCCCCGCTTTCATAGCGTATTGCTTCACGAGACGCCAGATAGACTTGCGCGAAAAACCGGCGCCGCGGCGGGTCACAAACACGCGCCGTTCCGCAAGATCGGGTCCAAACAGTTCCCGCGCTTCGGCCAGGTAACGCGACAGTGTCTGCCGCGCACGCTCGCCGAACGGCACAACGCGCGCCTTGTTTCCTTTGCCGAAACAGCGCAGGTACCCTTCATCGAAGTGGATATCCTCCAGGCACAACGCGGCCAGCTCGGACACTCTCAGGCCGGTGGCGTAGAACAGTTCCAGCAGCGCGCGGTCTCTGACCGCGTAGCGGTCGTTGCCCGTCGGAGCCGCCAGCAGGCGGTCAACCTCCCGCATCGAAAGCACACCCGGCAGCACGCGCCAGAGCTTCGGGGAATCCATCACGTCCGTGACGTTGCGTGCCAGCATGCCTTCCTGTTGCAGGAAGCGAAGGAAGACTTTGATCGCCACCAGCCGGCGCGAAATGGAGTTCATGCTGGCGCCGCGGTCCTTCTCGTCCATCAGGAAATCCAGAACGTCGTCGCGTTCGATGTCGTTGACGGAACGGATGCCGTGTTGCTTGAGAAAGGCGGCGAAGCGGGCCAGGTCGGCGCCGTATGCCTCCGCGGTGTTGTTGCTCAAGCCGCGTTCGAGCAACACGTGGTCGCGGAATTGGTCGATGAGGACATTCATGTTGTGCGTGCGGGGGTGGTTGGCGAATCTGTCCGGGCGCCCCTGCCCACCCCTCACCCGGCTCGCTTCGCTCGCCGACCTCTCCCCCGAGGGGAGAGGTGAGTAGTGCATCCGCGCCTCTCCCCTCGGGGGAGAGGTCGGCGAGCGAAGCGAGCCGGGTGAGGGGCGGGCAGGGGCGCCCGTCCGGCTACTCCTTCCCCCCCGGGCCCGGCTTGAAGCACGCCTCCGGCAGCTTCTTCGCTGCCTCGGCATTCGCCGGCACCTCGTTGGCCTGGAAACCGGCGCCGGCAATGGCCATTTCGATGTTTTTCAGACCGCGCTGCATCGTGTCGTACGTGACGGTGATCTCGTGCGTCCCAATGTCCGCATTCATGTCCGATACCGGCACTCTCTCAACCCTATTGACGGCACGGATGACGATTTCGGCGCACGCCATGTTCTTCATCTCGGGCACGGAAATGACGACAGTCGTTACGTCCTTCTTGCGACAGCCGCTCAGCAGCGCCCCGGCAGCGAAACAGAGTGTAAGAATCAGATTTCTCATGAGGCCAAAGGCTAGTGGGACGTGTCACGGAAGTACAGCACGAAGTTGCACTTGCCTGCTCTTCCTGCTACGTTCGCTCCCGGTTCAACTACGGACAAACAGAGGAGACGACATGAACAGCGACACGATCAAGACCGGCATGGAGCGTGCGCC
Source organism: uncultured Victivallales bacterium (assembly GCA_964555035.1). GTDB lineage: Bacteria > Verrucomicrobiota > Kiritimatiellia > UBA8416 > CAYOBW01 > CAZKRK01. Next base: position 2,861 of record CAZKRK010000099.1, read on the forward strand.
CCACCGCAGTCTGCTGAGAGCAACGGGTATGACCGGCGAGGACTTCGGCAAGCCCTTCATCGCGATCTGCAATTCGTTTACCCAGATAATCCCCGGGCACGTCCACCTCGACAAGGTGTCGGCCTACATCAAACGCTTCGTTCGCAAAGCCGGTGGGGTGCCGATCGAGTTCAACACAATCGGCATCTGCGACGGCATCGCCATGGGCCACAAGGGCATGAAGTTTTCGCTGCCGAGCCGCGAGCTGATTGCCGACGCGGTTGAATCGATGGTCAGGGCGCACTGCTTCGACGCGATGATCTGCATCCCGAATTGCGACAAGATCGTGCCGGGCATGCTGATGGGCGCGATTCGCACGAACATCCCGACGGTCATGGTCAGCGGCGGACCGATGAAGGCCGGCAAGACCGCCGACGGCCGCACGATTGACCTGATCAGCGTTTTCGAGGGCGTGGCCGCCCGCGGCGGCGGCCGCATGAGCGAGGACGAGCTGCTCGAGGTAGAGAAGAACGCCTGTCCCGGGTGCGGTTCGTGTTCAGGCATGTTCACGGCCAATTCGATGAACTGCCTCTGCGAAGCCATCGGCGTGGCATTGCCGGGCAACGGTTCCGTTCTGGCTGTCGACCCCGCCCGCAAGAAGCTCTATCGCAAGGCCGCGGCCCGCATCGTGGAGATGGCGCGCGACGGTGGCCCGCGTCCGCGGGATATCGTCACGGTCGATTCGCTCGACAACGCCTTCGCGGTGGACATGGCCATGGGCGGCAGTACGAACACGGTCCTGCACACGCTGGCCATCGCGCACGAAGCCGGCGTCGACTATGACCTGGAACGCATCAACGCGATTTCCCGCAAGTGTCCCAACATTTGCAAAGTGGCGCCCTCGTCGGGTTATCACATGGAGGACGTTGACCGCGCCGGCGGCGTCAGTGCGATCATCAAGGAGATCTCCAAGGTAAGGGGGTTGATCAAGAGCAAGGCCCTGACGGTTACCGGCAAGACGCTGCGTCGCAACGTCTCCCGCGCGCGGATCAAGGACACGGATGTGATCCGCCCGTTGGACAACGCCTACTCGGCCGACGGCGGTCTGACGATCTTGAGAGGCAACCTGGCCGAAGGCGGCGCCGTAGTGAAGAAGGCGGGCGTTGCCGAGAGCATGCTCGAGTTCGAAGGCAAGGCCATCATCTTCGATTCGCAGGAAGAGGCTTGCGAGGGCATTCTCGCCGGCCGGGTGCAGGCGGGTCACGTGGTCGTGATTCGCTACGAAGGTCCGAAGGGCGGTCCCGGCATGCAGGAGATGCTGGCCCCGACGTCGTACATCATGGGACAGGGTCTGGGCGAAAGCGTGGCTCTGATCACGGACGGCCGGTTTTCGGGCGGCACGCGTGGCGCCTGCATCGGTCACGTCTCCCCGGAGGCTGCCGAGGGCGGTTTGATCGGTCTTCTCAGAGACGGCGACACGATTCGCATCGACATCCGGGAGCGGTTGCTGGAAGCCGACCTGGACGCCGACGAAATCGCGCGCCGGCGGGACGAGCTGCCTCCCTTCACGCCCAAGGTTACCGAAGGGTACCTGAAACGCTACTCCCAGCTCGTACGCAACGCGGGAACGGGGGCGGTGTTGGGGTAGGGATTGGTTAACTGGTTAACTGGTTAACTGGTTAATTGGGCAGTTGGGCAGTTGGTTGGCGCCTTGGTCCTGAGAGAACGTGATGGGGAGCGGGAAGACAGTGGGCCGGATTTGCAATCCGGCCGAGAGAGAGTTGAGCGTACTGTCGAGAACAGGCAGCCTTCGGTCCGGCCATTCTCGTGTCATGCTCGCCGCTCTGCCGGCCGGATTGCAAATCCGGCCCACGTCCGGCCGCACATGTGTTTGTAACTTGAGTTGCGGGCAATGTCCGCGTTAGCTGGTTGAGTGGTGTTGCAGGATTCCGATCGTCCAACCGTAGCGTTCAAGACCGTTGGCTGCCGTCTCAACCAGGCCGAAACGGCGCAGATGGCGGCGCGTTTCGAGGCGGCGGGGTATGCCGTTGTCTCATCCGGAGATACTGCCGACGTCTACGTTGTCCACACCTGCACGATTACCCAACGTGCCGAAAAGGACTGCGAGCGTGCCGTCAGGGCGTTCAAGCGTAGACGCCCCGACGCGGTGGCTGTGCTGGCGGGGTGCGCCGTGGAGGTCAACGGCCAAGCACTCAGACAACGCTCCGGGGCCGACCTGACCGTTGGCCAGAGCGGTAAGCTGCGGCTGCCGGAGATCATCGCCGAGCAGGGGCTTGCCCCCGGCTGTCTCTGCCCTGACCGGTCTTCTGCTCCAGTCCAACACGACGGACGCGGTCCGGCGCCCATCTTCGGGACAACGCGCGCCCTCGTGAAAGTCCAGGATGGTTGCGACTTCCGCTGTGCGTACTGCATCGTGCCATCGGCCCGGCATGCTCCCCGCAGCCGTGCTTTTGGCGAGATCGTCGACGAGGTCAAGTCACTTGCCGACCGCGGTTACCGGGAGGTCGTGCTGACCGGGGCCAACGTCGGGTGCTATCGCGACGGGGCGCGCGGGCTGGTTGACATTCTCGCGGCCCTGGAACAGGTCGACGGCATTCTGCGCACGCGCGTCAGTTCCATCGAAGTCACGACCATTGAAAGAGAGGTCGTCGACTTCATGGCGTCGCGGACCAAGCTGTGCGAGTATCTGCACCTGCCGCTCCAGAGCGGAGACGACGACGTGCTTGCCCGCATGGGGCGCCGCTACACCGTGAGCAAGTACCTGAAGCTCGCCGAATACGCCGTGGAACGTATCCCCAGACTTGGTCTTGGCACGGACGTACTGGTCGGCCTGCCGGGTGAAACGGAAGCGGCGTTCCGGAACACCCTGCGGGTCCTTGAAGCCCTGCCTTTCACCAACCTGCATGTTTTCCCCTACAGTAAGCGCGACGGCACACGGGCGGCCGCCATGACCGGGCAGGTTCCCGAAGCGGAGAAGAAGCGGCGCGTCACCGTCGTGAAGGAACTCGGCGGGGAGAAGAGGGACATCTTCGCGCGCGGTTTCCTGGGACAGGAGGCTTCGGTTCTCGTCGAGAGATCAACGCCCAACGGGGCGGGGCGGGGTTGGACGCGCGAGTATGTCGACAGCGTTGTTGCCGGGCGCGGCAACGCCGTGAATCAAGTGCTGACCGTTTCCGTCACGGGTTACGACGAAGGATCACTCCGTTGTCGATGAACGTCCCCGTTGCGCGGTCGCCAAAAAAAACCTGCCGCCCGCCTCGCATTTTCTCTTGCATAAGTGTTTCCCCCCATGCGATATATACAATTCGGCGTTGGCGACTACATCAAGAAAACTGGTGTTTTGCCCGGTTGGTCCATGTCCGGCAAGACGAGCTTAAGCAGGCCCGGCGAACGAGAAAAGAGAGGGTGACCATGACAAAACGAGAACTCGTGGTTCGGATTTCGAAAGAGGCCAATATCATCCAGGAAGATGTGCATGCGGTCATCCAGAAGACGTTGGACTACATCACCGAAGCACTCGTGAAGGGTGACCATGTTGAGTTTCGCGACTTCGGCGTCTTTGAGGTGACGACACGCAAATCACGCATCGGCCGCAATCCCCGCAAGCCACAGGATATCGTGCAGATCCCGGAGCGGAAGGTTGTCAAGTTCAAGGCCGGCAAGAAGATGAAGGCGAAGGTGCTGGGGTCCTGACACCGAGCCCACTCGCCTCAACCAAGCAGGTCCGATTACACCCCGTAGTTGACGACACGGGCAATCCGTGATTCCCTCTCACCTCCCGTGTCTGCCCATTGGAGAACCACATGAGCGCATCCCGGAAGACCCTGGCGCCCCCAAGGGGCATGCGAGATTTCTACCCGGAGGACATGGCCCTCCGCAACATGCTGTTTGACACCTGGAAGACCTCGTCGCTGAAGCATGGCTTTCAGCACTACGACGCGTGCGTGGTTGAGAGCCTGGAGCTTCTGAAGCGCAAGGCAGGCGAGGAGATCTCCGATCAGATCTATACCTTCAAGGACAAGAGCGATCGCGACCTGGCCCTGCGCCCGGAAATGACGCCCACCCTGGCACGCATGATTGCCGCCAGGCAGGGCGCGCTCAGCATGCCTCTGCGCTGGTTTACGATCGCCCAGTGTTTCCGCTACGAACGAACAACGCGCGGCCGCAAACGCGAACACTACCAGTGGAACCTCGACATCGTGGGGGAAGCCGATGTGGCCGCGGAGGTTGAGGTCGTCGCCACCGCCGTCGACGCCCTGCGCGGACTCGGACTGGGACCGGAAGAGGTTGCCGTCACGTTCAGCAGCCGCGCCCTGCTGACCGACCTGCTGCTCAAGCTGGGCATCTCTCGCGACCACCATGACGCGACGTTCCTGGCGCTGGACAAACGCGGCAAGATCGACGACTCCCAGATCGAGGAACTCCTGACCGCGGAGGGAGTCGATGCGGGCGCGATCCCCGACATCTTCAGCCTGCTGTCCATCCAAAGCTTCGACGATGCCGTCGGTCTGCTGGGTGAACCTACCGACGCCAGCCGCGGCGTCGTGCGCTTTCTCGAGCTCGCGGAGACGGTCGGCATTGCCGACATGCTGCGCTTCGACATCGCGGTCATAAGGGGCCTGGCCTACTACACGGGCATCGTGTTCGAAGCCTTCGACGTCGACCGGAAGTTCCGCGCCGTCTTCGGCGGCGGGCGCTACGACAACCTGTTGGCGCAAGTGGGCGGCAAGGCCGCCACGGGCGTTGGACTCGGTTTCGGTGACGTCGTCATCGCGGAGCTGCTGGCCGATCGCGGCCGTTCGGCGCCGTCCCCGGCGGCGCAAGTCGTCGTGGGTTTCATGGCGGAAGAGCAGCGCGCGATGGCCATGCGCCTGGCGAACCGGCTCCGGACCGAAGGGGCAACCGTCGAGCTGGCGCTCGCGCCGGACCGCAAGCCCGGGCGTTTTTTCGGACGCGCCGACAAGCAGGGCTTCGCCCGTGCCGCCTACATCGGCCCCGACGATGCCGCCCGCGGCTCGGTACGGCTCAAGGAGTTGGCGACGCGGGAGGAGACGGAAGTGCGGGTCGGCTGACAATGGTGAACAGAAGGAACAGGCGAACAGAAGAAATGCCGAAGTAGACGCGAGAGCGTTCAGCATTCCCTTCGGCATTTCTTCTGTTCGCCTGTTCCTTCTGTTCAGTATTGTCAGCCCATACCCGGCCGTCAGTCCTCGTCCTTCGGCAGGTCGACTTTCAGGTGCAGCTCGCGGAGCTGCTTCCGCGTGACCTCTGCCGGGGCGTTCATCATCAGGTCTTGCGCGCGCTGGTTCATGGGGAAGGCGATCACCTCGCGGATGTTCTCTTCTTCGGCCAGCAGCATGACGATACGGTCCACGCCCGGGGCAATTCCTCCGTGAGGAGGAGCGCCGAACTTGAAGGCGTTGAGCATGAAGGAAAACTCCCGGTCCACGTCCTCGCGCGAGTAGCCGGCGATCTCGAACGCCTTGTACATTACTTCGCGGCTGTGATTACGGATTGCGCCGCTCGAAAGCTCCACGCCGTTGCAGACGATGTCGTACTGGAATGCCGCGACGTCCAGGGGATCCTTGGTTTCGAGGGCCTCCAGGCCTCCCTGGGGCATGGAAAAGGGATTGTGCGAGAAGATAACGCGCTGTTCTTTTTCGTCGAACTCGAACATCGGGAAGTCGACCACCCAGCAGAAGCGATAGACGTCCTTCTCGATCAGGTCCAGGTCGCGTCCGAGCTTGAGCCGCAGGTCTCCGCAGATCCGGTTTGTCGTCGCTTCGTCGGCGCAAACCATGAAGACGACATCACCCACGCCGACCTCGCAGCGCTCGGCCATCGTGGCAAGCTCTTCCTCGGTCATGAACTTGGCGACGGGTCCCTTGACCTTGTCTTCGTCCCACACGAAATACGCCAACCCCTTCGACCCGATCGACCGGGCATACTCGACGAGCTTGTCGAAGAAACTGCGCGGCCGGTCGGCAATGCCCTTGACCGGGATCGCGTGGACGACGCTGCCCTTTTCGACGGCGTTCTTGAAAGCGTTGAATCCCGACGTGCGAAAGATGTCGCTCACGTCCCGCATCTCGATCGGGATACGCAGATCGGGCTTGTCCGACCCGTACTTGAGCATGGCCTCTTTGTACGGGATGCGCCGGAACGGTGTCGGGTCGACCGCCTTCGAGGTGAACTCGTTGAACACGCCGGCCAGTACGTCTTCCACAACCGCGAACACGTCGTCCTGCGTCACGAACGACATCTCGATGTCGAGCTGGTAGAACTCGCCCGGGGAGCGGTCGGCGCGCGCGTCTTCGTCACGGAAGCAGGGCGCAATTTGGAAGTAGCGGTCGAAGCCGGCCACCATCAGAAGCTGCTTGAACAGCTGCGGCGCTTGCGGCAGCGCATAGAATTTGCCGGGGTGCACGCGGCTGGGCACGAGGTAGTCGCGCGCGCCTTCGGGCGAGCTGCAGGTGAGGATCGGCGTCTGGTACTCGCGGAACCCATGTTCCACCATTCGCCGGCGCAGGCTGGAAACGATGTCCGAACGCAGTTTGATGTTGTCCTGCATGCGTCCGCGACGCAGGTCGAGGAACCGGTAGCGAAGGCGAAGATCCTCGGGACCTTCCTCTTCGCCCGCGAGGTAGAGCGGCAGCGTATCGGCGGCGCCTTCAACTCGCACCTCGTTGGCCAACAGCTCAACCTGCCCGGTCGGCATTTCCGGGTTGATCGTATCCTCGGAGCGCGGCTCGATCGGTCCGGTAACGGTTATCACGGTCTCGAGCTTGATTCGCGTGCACTCTTCGAAGAACTCGCGGCTCGGCTGCACCACGACCTGCGCGATTCCGTAGTGATCGCGCAAATCGATGAAGAGAACTCCGCCGTGGTCCCGCTTGCGGAATACCCAACCTGACAGTCTTGCCGTCTCTCCCGAATGCTCCTGGCGTAACTCGCCGCACGTATGCGTTCTGTAAGGATGCATGCCTGACTCCTTCGGCAAATGATCGATTCAACTCTTCAATCACGCCCCTGATGTGGGCGCCGCTCCATCACAAAAGGCCCCAAGTTGCCCAAAAACGTGTGCGAGGTGAAGTGTTTTCGGAAGAAAAATGTGTGCGCCGATTTGCGCCATCGCCGGGCTTGGCCTGACTATCATGCACAAGAAGTGTCTGCCGCTTCGGGCATGCCCAAACGATCGCATAGCCCCACAGGTTCTTGCGGAAGACCCGGGGAAACGGGGCTCGCCGGAGGCGAGCAACATCACAGCCCGGCGAGGATCGCCGGGGGCGACGCACGTACCGCCCGAAGCCCCGCTCCCTGAAGGGGAGCTACATCCGAACGTGGCGAGAGGGGTGTTGCTCCCCTTTGGGGAGCCTCGGTGGTTGGGTGTGTGACCGGTTCCCAGGGTTTCACCCTGGGCTGGGACGTGCGTCCCCGTTGGGGACGGGCGGTCCATTGCTTTGTGCATAGGGGACAGGACAAGCCCGGCGGTGGCCCACAGGGAGTCTCAGTCTACCCCCCAGCACACGATGCTGCCGTCCTGGTTGACGATAAAGAGCCTGCCGTAGGCGGCAGCCATGGCGTCCCAGGCGGGGAGCACGTCGAGTTTGTACTCGGCCAGTTCCGATCCGTCGGCTGCCGAGGTTGCGCGCAGGACAGCACCGCCTCGGCCTTCGTACGTGCCCGCGAGATCCTCGGGGTCGAAGACGAGAGGCGCACCGGCCACGAACAGGGCGTCGCCCGCCAGCACCATGGCCTTGCCGGTTATCCGGATGTTCGTTTTCCACTTGCTCGTCCAGCCGGCGTCGTCCCGGGTCTTGGCCAGCAACGCGTAGCCTTTGGCGCGCGGGTCGAAATGCGAGTGACGGTTCACCGGCATGCTGAACACCGAGTAGTAGTCTTTGCCGTCGGAGACGATGATATCCCCCGTGGGATACGGGGAGTTCTCGGAAGTCCACATCTTGCGATGGTTGAATTGCTCCCGGACAAGCGCGTATTCGCGGTGCTGCCGCTGCGACTCGAGCAACCCCGCGGAGGCCATCAGGTGTTTGCCGGCCGTACCGTCGGTCAGGTCCGCGTTGAAAGCCTGGTGCCGGATGTAGAGCGTGTCGCCTTCGCTTGTCATCACGTCCGCGGTCGTGCCCAGAATGACTTCGGTCTCCGAACGGCCGCCCTCCTTGACGAACTCGGGGAACCCGTCCTCCCCGTAGGGACCGTAGAATTGCCGTTGGTGTTTGAGCCTACCGGTGACGGGATCCAGGCCGTAGATGAAGAGCCCGCCGTCGAGATAGGAGGAGCGCCCGGCGCAGAAGTAGGCGGTGTCATTCTTGACGAGCACGCTTCCGTGTACCGGCCAGGCCGACTCGAGCTGACCGAAGGCGCAGATGAGTTTGTCGGGCAGGTCGCGGAAACGCCACGCAAGCTCACCGTCGGAGGCGCGCAGACAGTGGACCCAACCGTCGCGGCAACCGAAGAGCAACAGTCCCTTGTGGTAGGTCGGCGGCGAATCGACGCGAGCTCCGGCAACATACTCCCACAGGGTCTTCCCGCTGGATGCTTCCAGTGCGCGCAGGACGTGGGCATCGGTTTCGGCGAGGAACACCTTGCCGTCGGCGATCGCGGGGGCGGTTGCCCGCGTCGGAAACCGAACCGTCCACAACGGCTGGAGCCCCTTTCCCGGCACAGCCTCGGCCGTGCCTGCATAGCGGCGGATGTCCTGGCGGTAGGTCGGCCACGGGGCGTCGCCGCTTCCGGCGCTGTGTCCGTAGGCAGGCCCCTTCTCGAGACGCTTCGAGCGTTCAACCTCCATGACCTGCCCCTTTGTCTTCAGCGCCGCTTCGTCGGTGTAGTAGACGTTGAAGTTGTGGAGCCCGACGGGGAGGTGACACTGGCAGGCATATGGTCCCAGGTACGTCAATCCGTTGCAGGGCAACACGCCCATGCTGCAGGTCGCGCGGGTGAAGGGGCAGGGATACTCCTTGTCGCTCAGGAGATCCATGCAGTCCGGTCCGCCGGTCTTGCTGTTGATGAAGAAGCGCGACGTGATGAAATTGCGGAAGCAGCGGTCGTGTCCCATCGGCTTGGACAGCACCTGGGGAATCGTCTTGAGCTCCTCGCCGGTTTTCAGGTCGTAGCTGGTCGGCTTCGTCAAGACGGTGCCTTTGGCGTTGTTGCAGTTCCCGCACAGCCAGAGGGCATCGGCCGCGATCAGGAGGTCGCTTGCGGCCTGGTATCCCTTGCGGGCCTTGATGGACTTGCCCCAGATGTCGCTTCCGTCCGCGAGCGAGTAGGCCCGGACGACATTGCCCTCTTCGGAGTAGGCGGCCTCGTCCGAAAGCACCAGCGTGTTGGGCATGGCGCCGCGTCCATAGGGAATGCTCTTCTTGACCGCCCAGTTCTCGGCGCCGGTGTCGGCGTTGAGGCAGAACACGCCCGCGGCGGACTGGTAGACGAGCTTGTCCTTCTTGAGGGCCATCGAGCAGCCCGTGTAGCGACTGATCTCTTTGCTCCGCCACAATTCCCTGCCGCTATCGGTGTCGATCGCCACGATCACGCTGGTGGGGTTGGCGACATCGGGAGTGAAGGGGTTGTAGAGCGACAGATCGAAGCCCTGACCGCCAAAGGCCGTTCCGCCTCCCGGTGCGGCCTTTTTGCTGCCGCCTCCCTTTTTCCCCCCGGCCCCTTTCCTCTTTCCGCCCGCCCCGCCTCTGCCGGAGTTCATGCGGTCGCCGACCATGGCATAGAGACGCCCCTCGTGGTAGACGAACTCCTGCGTGCGTTCCGTCCCCTTGAACTCCCTGACGGTCTCTCCGGTTGCCGCATCGAGGACCGTTACGGGCGCGGTCAGCCCCGGGGTGCAATACACCGTGTCGCCGGTTGCCACCAGTCGCCGCTGCATCTGGGCGTGGAACGTCTTGATGTAGACCGTGACTTGTTCCCAGTCAGGGAAGTCACGCGTCCAGAGCTCTATGCCGTTGAAGGCGCTGCGCGCGATCAGCCGCCAGCGGGCCGGCAGGTACGGGTTTTCGGCCGGTGCCGTGTCTTCGATAATGAACAGGCGGCCGCCGGCCGAAACCATGCTGGCGATCGTTGCCGCTCCCATGTGTGACCGCGTCCAGGCCGGACCGGAAATCCACTGCACATGTCGCGGCGGCCCCACCACCGTATCCTGCGCCACGCAGTTGTTGTCCGCTCCGTGCAGGTACTGCGGCCACTCGTCCATGTTCTTGGGATACGGTTTGGTCGTCTTCTCTCCCTCGACGATTGCCGTGCCGTATGGCGCAAGGGCACGCATCAGCTCGTCGCGCGCCACCCGCGACTCGCCACCCGCCATGATCGTGCTTGCCAGGTTGTCAATGTACGGCAGGTGTTCGCCGTCGAAGCGTGCCACCGACACCTTGCCGTGACACCCCGCGGCCCGGAGCTTCTTCCGAAGGGCTGACACGTTCGCGTCCGAGGTTTCCAGACAGTGAAAGACGCAGCCCGGCTTCTTCCAATGGTCGGCAAGGCTCTCGAGCGCGTCTCCGCCGATACAGACAATCAGCCCCCTTTCGATTTGCACCGTTGCCGCCTGCGCAAGTGCGCAGCACGCAGTCAGAACGCCCAGCACCCAGAAAACCGGTCTTCGCATCATCACAGATCCTCCAGTTAGTTCGTCAAACAGCCTACAGAATACACGTCAGCCCCCTGCAGCCCAACTCGAAATCGCGCCGCGGCCTGCGCCGGGGTAAACGAAAACCGTCGGTAGCGCGAAAGTAGGTCCGATTTGTAATCGGACCCAACGCCGCTCAGACGTGGCGTTCCCCGTCATTTGAAACAACGTGCGTGGATTGGGTCCGATTGCAAATCGGACCTACGTTTGCCGCGCATGCGTCACAACACGGCAGAGAACCGCTAGTCGTAGATCGTTTCACGTGAGAAGGTGTCACCGATAATTCCGAGAGGTAAGGCGTCTGAGTGTAGACTGCCTGCTCGTTCTGGTCGATCCGGGCAGTCCCGACAGCACAAGCATATTGTCGAGAACGAACGGACCAGGGTCAGGCCATGCTCTCGGCATGCTCCACATTCCCCCGGCCGGATTGCAAATCCGGCCCACTGGAGCATTGATGAACGTCGTGCACTCTGTCACTATCTGCCCCCTCTATGCACATCCTGCTGACAAATGACGACGGTTACCTTTCGCCCGGCCTGCGGGTGTTGGCCGGCGCGTTGAAGGAATTGGCCGAGCTCACGATAGTTGCGCCCCATGTCCAGCGCAGCGGCGTTGCGCGCGCGATTACGATGCACCGCTCGCTTCGGGCCAAGGAGATCTCGGTCTCGGAGGATGTCCCCGGCTACGCGGTTGACGGCACGCCGGCTGACTGTGTCAAACTGGCCTTGAACGGGTTGCTCGAGGAGCGTCCCGACATTGTGATCAGCGGCATCAACATGGGGCACAATGCCGGCATCAACACCCTCTATTCCGGCACCGTGGCCGCGGCCGCCGAGGGCGCCCTGCTGGGGCTGCCCAGCATCGCCGTTTCGCTGGCGGTGCATCATGCTCCCTTCTGGTGGGAGACCGCCGCGGCCGTGACACGCGCCCTGGTGGAGGGGCATGAGACCGCGGCCGTCCAGGCGGGCACCGTCCTCAACGTCAATGTGCCCAATGTTCCCATTCACGAAATCGCGGGCTACCGTTCGGCGCGCATGTCGCCGTCGCTGTACGACGATCTTTACAAGCCGAAGAAAGGGCGTCGCGGAGTCGTCAAGTACGCCAACGTCGGCAATTTCCGCATGTCGGACGAATCGGAGGACACCGATCTGGCCGCAATCAAGGCCGGGTTCGTGTCGCTCACGCCGCTCATGTTCGATCTCACCCACGCCGAAGATCTGGCCCGGTTGCGGGGGGCAATACCGACCCTGACGCCGCTGCTTGAAGCGGAAAAAGACAAGCCCGCTTCGACCGAGGCCGTCCCGGGGCAGCTCCGCGCCAACAAGCGCCACCCGTTGAATTTCGTACGCAAGCTCATGTTGCGGTTCAGACGCAGATAGCGGGGCGCTGCCTGCCTGCCTGCTCGGTCCCCAGGGTTTTACCCTGGGCTGGGACGTGCGTCCCCGTTGGGGACGGACGGTCCATCGCAACGGCAAGAAGTGGTGAACCGGCGTTATTTCTCGCGCGACTGCTTGACCCACGCCTCGGTTTCTGCGAGGAACGCGCCGACTTCCTTCCGATAGACTGGATGAGACGGGTCTTTGAGACAGACTTCCTCGTGGATGGATTTCAGTGCCGGGACTGCCGCGAATCCGTTCGGCGGTGTCCACGGCTCCACGCGCGTGCCGCCCCACGAGCTGTTGATCAGTCCGATGGGGACTTTGAGCTCCCTGTGCAGCTCCCGGCCGAAGAAATATCCGCACGCCGTGAAGTTGGCCACCGTATTCGAGCTGCAGACCACCCACGTCGCCTCAACGTCCGGCAACGGCGTCGTCGACGGACGACGCGGCACGGCGAAGTGACGGATCAGGGGCCAGTTGGCGGCGGCGATCTCCTCCTTGGGATTCCCGGCCTGGAGCACGGCCCACTGCATGTTCGACTGACCGGAGCACAGCCAGACTTCGCCGGCGTAGACATCTTTGATGACGATTTTGTTCTTCCCGGTGATTGTCAGCGTCAATGGGCCGCCGGCTTTCTGCGGCGGCAGGTCAACGCGCCACTCGCCTTTGGCATTGGCCTGGGTTGACACCGCCGGCTGCCCGGAGAGCTGCACGGTCACCTTCTCCCCCGCGTCTGCCCAGCCCCAGACGGGCAGCGTGCGTTTCTGTTGCAGAACCATGTGGTTGCCGAACACTTTCGGCATCCGGACGTCGGCGTTGGCCGGCAGTAGCGTGAGAACGATGAGTGCGGCGGTTGAGAAGAACGGCAGATACAGACTTTTGCGCATGAGTTCCCTCCTGTTTGGGGCCGTTGGCCGGCAGATGAAGACAGGCCGCAAGAGTAGTCCACGAACGGACACAGAAACAGAAGAAAAGTGCCCTGAAGCAACCAGAAGATCCTTGCCTAGACAGCGTGCGAAGGTGTATACTCACCCGAGTATAACCGAGGTCGAGCTTACTTCGGCTCACGAAAGGGATATGCGAGCTGTGACGGGCGGTGGCGGTTGCTTTGGTTGCGTTGACGGGGCGGGTAGCGGTTTTGACGACGGCAGCGGCTCACCGCTTGCCTCGCCACAACCGTGGCGAAGGCCGTTTTCATGTTGTGGCACCGGCCCCGGCAGTCCCTCAGGTTTGGCGCGGACCAGGAGTTCGCGCCCTTCTGTTTTTGGTATGCGTAGGCAGGAACGGGGTTCGCTTATGAGAGTAGCTGATGCAAGCGTTGGTTCAGACTGCAATTCGACACCGTGCCGCGGGCTTCGTCGACGTGTTTACCTGCGAGCCTTAGCGCAGGCTCTGTGTTCGGCCGCCCTGCTGTCCGGGTTGGCGACCGGAACAGTCCTCGGCCAAGGGGCAGGAACGGCCGCGGCACCCGTGGAAAAGACACGAAGGATCGGTTTTGGCCGGCTCCCTGACGAAGGTCCGGCTTCCCGCGAGCGGATCGCACTCGAGTCCAAGCAGGACCAACGGGCACGGCTCCGCGCCGAGATCGCGTATTGTGACCTTTCCACGGTGACACTGGCGGATGGCAACGAGTACGTGCGCCTCGGCATCCCCGGCGTCCCGATCGCCGGTACGATCGGCGATCCCGAGGCGCCCACTCGCGAAGAACTCGTGCGCATTACCCCCGGCTCCAAGATAGCCCTGGAGATTGACGAGGTGGAATGGTTCGAGCTCGAGGGGACGGTGAAACTTGCTCCGGTCCAGCCGCCCTTGCCCGACATGCGCAGTCCGGTCGGCGGTGAGCGGCCACGGCGCGCGCCTCTTCGTAAGAACGCGGACGCGTACGCGGTCGACGGTGTTGGAGATGTGCCCCCTGTGCGATTGGACGGCACCGTGCGAATCCGGGGCCGGGAATACGCCCGAATCGTGTATTCGCCTGTATCCTACAACCCCGTCCAGGAGAAGCTGCGCCTGGCTCACCGCGTGCGTTTTCACCTGAAAGTGTCGCTTCCCCGAGCCATCGAGCCCCAGCGGCCCGATCCCTGGGGCTCATCCCTGTCCGACGCCGTGGACGTCCGTATGCCCCAGGCCGTGGCCGCGGAAGCGGCGGCCCCCGGTTCTCCTCCACAACCCGACGCGGCGGCCACCGCTGCCGATGCCGACTACCTCATCATCACCGCCGACGCCTTCTCCGATGAAGTCCAACCTCTCGCCGATTGGAAGCACAAGAAGGGCTATCGCACGTATGTCGCGACGCTCACGGAAGTAGGCGGCAGCACCGAAGCCGACATCAAGACTTTCATCCAGAACGCGTATGACGCCGGCACGCCAACCCGTTTCGTGCTGCTCGTGGGCGATCACGAGGATCTTCCCGGCGCCCAGATCGACTACCACCCGTATTGCGACGGCGCCAACATGCCATACTACTCGGACCTGCCCTATGCGTGTGTCGACGGGGGCGACTACTACCCGGATTTGACGGTCGGGCGATTGCCGGGTGACTCCGACTCGCAGATCACGACCATGGTCGACAAGTCGCTGGGATACGATCGCTCTCCCGATCCGGAACACCGCTATGACCATGCGTTGCTGGCGGGTGCATTCCAGGATGACGAGAACGAGGACTACACAGCCAATCGATGGTTCATGGAAGGCCTGCACCGCGCGGGGGACTTCCTGGGGCCGGACTATGACTACTTCGCAGCGGAGACCTCCAAGGGGTACACGATTCACACTGCCTTCCAGTGGATCACGGACTACACCAACAGCGCGACTGTCTTCGACCCGACCGCCACGGAACTGCACTACCGGTCAGCCTTTTTCTACGGCCGCCTCGTTCCGCCGGATCCCGTGCCGGGCTCCTGGAAGGCCTTCGGCAACAACACCAAGGCGGCGATCAACACGGCAATCGTCAACGGTGTCGGCATCGTCATCCACCGCGATCACGGGTATGCCTCTCAGAGCGGGCAGTCGTATGACGGCCTCGGGTGGGCGGACCCGGACTATCGAACAAGCGATGTCTCCGGGCTCTTCAACGGCAGCAAGTTGCCCTTCGTTTTCAGCCTGAACTGCGGAACCGGCCACTGGGAAGATCGCGACGCCTTCGCCGAAGCGTGGATGCGCAACAGCAACGGCGGGGCGGTGGGCTTCACAGGCGCGGCACGCATCAGCTACTCGGGGCCCAACGACACTTTTCTCGTCGGTCTGATGGACACGTTCTGGGACGACTACAGCGATTCCCCGAACAGCTATGGCTCGGTCGCTGTCTACCCGCAGTCGTTCCGCCCCGCAGAAGCGCTCGATCGTGCACGGGCCTACGTTCTGGCTACGCACGGTTCGGGAAACACGAGTTACGGCACGTTGACGGCGCGTCTGTTTAGCTGGCTTGGCGACCCCGAGCTGGCACTGCGTACCCAGACGCCGGCTGGTCTGAGCGTCACGCACCCCGGTGAGGTGACCGCCGGTACACCCGTGGATTTCAACGTTGTCGTTACGCGGGACGAATCTCCGCTGGCCGGCGCCCTGGTCGCCCTCGTGCTTGATCCCCTTGAGTACCACACGGCAACTACGGACGTCGATGGGCTGGCGCACTTCAGTTTTACCCCGGCAGGTTCGGGTTCCATGTCGGTGACGGCCAGTGAACATGACAGCGAACCGTACGAATCGGAAATCACGGTGCAATCGGCCGACGAGATGACGATCCATCTGTCCACGAACTCGCTGACCCCGTCGTGCGCGTCCGGCAGCAACGCAGTCAGCGAAACCTTCACGGTACGCAACCTGGGGCCGGGGACGATGAGCTACTCGATTGCGACAAACGCGGAATGGCTTGCCTGTATGCCGACCTACGGGTCTTCTACCGGTGAGCTGGATGTCGTCACGCTTGACTACTCTTCCTCCGGATTGCCGCCGGGTACGTACGACGCAACCGTTGCGGTGACCGCCCCCGACGCCTGCAATTCGCCACAGAGCATCGCCGTTACCCTGACGGTTGCCCCGCCCGACATCTACGTGGCGGATATGGACGCCGATCCCGGCTGGGCCACAGAAGGACTATGGGACTGGGGCGCGCCGACCGGTGGGGGCGGAGAGTACGGCAATCCTGACCCGACGTCGGGTTACACGGGTAGCAATGTGGTCGGCTACAACCTGAGTGGCGACTACCCCAACGGCATGAGCACCACAGCCTGGGCAACGACGCCTTCGTTCGACTGCTCCGAGTATACCAACGTTGTTCTGACCTTCCGGCGGTGGCTGGGTGTTGAGGGTAGCAGCTTCGACAGAGCCTTTGTCCATGTCAGCAACGACGGTAGCACCTGGCATCAGGTATGGGAGAACAGTGGTGAATTGGCGGGTGGGTCCTGGAGCTACTGTGAATATGACGTGTCCACCTGGGCGGACGAGGAATCCGCCGTGCAGGTTCGATGGGGAATAGGACCCACCGACGGAGGCTGGAAGTACTGCGGCTGGAACATCGATGACGTGGCGGTCAAAGGTGAGTACGACGCCAGCCCGGTGGCGGTTCCCTCCGGCGTCTCAGCCTCTGACGGGACTCATTCGAATCACGTCGCGGTGACTTGGAACGGCGTCAGCGGAGGCACTCATTACCGGGTCTACCGCGCGACTTCAACGGGCGGGGTGAAGACGGCCCTGGGCAGTTGGCAGACCGCAACCACGTTTGACGACAGCGGTGTTGCGTCGGGGGTCACAAACTACTACCGGGTAAAGGCTGCCGCCAACGGCAGCGGCTCAAATGCCAGCGACTACAGCGGCTACGATCCCGGCTGGCGGGGCTCGAGCGGGCAGACCGCGGACCTGGAGATCGAGAAGACGGTTGACGATTCGTCTCCGGTCGAGGGCTGGTGGGTGAACTACACGCTGGTGTTGACGAACTACGGGCCGTATACGGCGACAAACGTCGAGGTGACGGACAACATGCCGTCGGGCACGACCTACAAGACATCGTCGCAGCCCGGCGACTACAACAGCACCAGCGGGATCTGGTCCGTCTCGTCGCTGGCGGTGAACTGCGGCACAACGCTGGTGATCACGGTTGAGATCGACGCCGGGACGGCGGGGACGACGATTACGAACACGGCCACGATCACGCAGAGCGACCAGGCGGACGCCTACCCGGGCAGCGATAGCGACTCTGTCCTGCTTACGGTGCCGTTTTCGGCGGACCTGGAGATCGAGAAGACGGTTGACGATTCGTCTCCGGTCGAGGGCTGGT
>CAZKRK010000099.1:20262-20443 GCA_964555035.1 uncultured Victivallales bacterium
CACGGTTGAGATCGACGCCGGGACGGCGGGGACGACGATTACGAACACGGCCACGGTCACGCAGAGCGACCAGGCGGACGCCTACCCGGGCAGCGATAGCGACAGCGCGGCGTTCACGGTCACGCTCGTGGACCTTGGGATCGCGAAGACGGTGGGCGATCCGACGCCGAACGAGGGCGAC
>CAZKRK010000100.1:0-20222 GCA_964555035.1 uncultured Victivallales bacterium
CAGCGCCGGTTTTTCTTGTTTTTTTCGACAGCTTTGGGAGGGTGAGTCACTAAATGGAGCCGGCGGTCCTCCGCCGGTAAGGGCGCTGCGGAGGACCGCCGAGTCGGAACGGCCGAGGACGGCCGTCTCCATTTTGTGCCGGGACGTTCTAGTGTCGTGTATCACAAATACGTTTCATCGAAAACCCACTTTCGGCTCGCGAGGACGCTCGCCCTCCATTGTCATAACCAACGTTGGTACAACGGGATGGAGGGCGAGCGTCCTCGCGAGCCGGTCCGGGAATCCCGTGAACGTATTTGCGTGACAGTACACTAGAGGCTGGTATAAACCGGAACAACGCGCCATCTCAGAGTTGCGGCGCGTGCATACGTGTGCTACAGTGCGGTCCTTCCTCTTTTGGGGGTGAACAGGCGCCTGGTGGGCCTCCTGGACTTCAAATCCAGTGTGGGGCTTTGAACGGTCCCGGTTGGGTTCGATTCCCACTCACCCCCGCCATTACGTTGTTTGATTGGTCAATTGGTTGATTGGTTGATGGGGGCTACCCATCCAAAGGTGTCACCGGCGGTTGTGCTGGTTGTCGGCGTCGTAGCCGTTTCAACCGGGGCGATCTTCGTTCGCCTGGCGGACGCTCCCGCACTGGTCACGGCGGCGTACCGACTCGGGCTGGCCACGTTGATTCTGCTGCCGTTTGCGCTGCGTAAGGCGGGGCGCGAGCTGCGCGGGCTGACGCGCAGGGAAGTCGGTCTGGCAGGGCTGTCGGGCCTGTTCCTGGCGCTGCACTTCGCTTCATGGATCGCCTCGCTTGACTATACATCCGTCGCGAACAGCGTGGTATTGGTGAACACGATTCCACTCTGGGTGGCGCTGATGGCGCCGTTTCTCACGCACGATCGGGTCGGGCGGAAGACGTTCTTGAGTGCGGCGGTCTGTGTCGCCGGCGCTGTCGTGATCGGTTGGGAGGGCGCGTCGATAAGGGGGCACGCGTTGCGTGGCGACCTGCTGGCCGTCGTCGGTGCTATTGCCGCTGCGGTCTATCTCGTTCTGGGGCGCAGGCTGCGGGCGAGACTGTCCCTGCTGGCCTACGCGACCGTATGCTACGGAAGCGCCACCATCGTCCTGTGGTTGTTGGTCTTCATGCTGCGACTGCCCGTGTGCGGGTTTGGCAGCCAAACCTGGTGGGCTTTCCTCGGGATGGCCGTCATCAGCCAGATTGCGGGGCACACCAGCTACAACTGGGCGCTCAAGTGGTTCAGCACTACGATCGTGGCCGTGAGCCTGCTGGGCGAGCCGGTCGGCAGCACGATCCTGGCCTACTTTCTGTTCGGCGAAGGACTGACTCCGATGATGCTGGCAGGGAGCGTGCTGATTCTGGCGGGCATCTACCTGGCGGCCACGGAGAAGAGAGGGGCGGTCGATTGACGATTGTCGATTGGTGATTTGTGAAGTGGAGACGGCGGAGGACCGCCGTCTCCAGTGGTGGCCCTGCAACAGCATCAGGTCCGCGGCAACAGCGGCGTCAGCCACGCCGGTAGTGGATCTGACGTGTACGCGGCGTCGCCATTCTTGAAGACCGCCACCTTGCGGTAGGGGGTCTGCAGGTCTTCGTTGTCGAAGACGTACACGTGGGGTAGCTCCTGGATCGCTCGTCTCAGGTTCTCCAGTGTGCGTGGGTAGCGGTCGCGGAGTTTCTCGGACGGAATGTCGTGACCGCCCTGTGAAACACGCATGGCTACGCGTTGATCCGAGGTTTCGTGGCTCGCCAGTCCGATGAAGCAGAGGACGACCGTGTAGCCCGAGTCGGCCGCATTTCTCAGATAGGAGACTTTGTCTCCTACAGGGTCGGAGAAAACCGTCTCGAAGGCGAAGCTCTCACGTGCGTCAGTCAGCGTGGCGCGCAGGGAGGACACGGCCTCGGCTGTGTTGCGAGGACTGAGGCGCAGTCCCGCGGCAATCGCGTCGGGGTCGAGGTAGCGCAGTCCGCACGACTTGATGTGGGCATGGAAGAACGTTGTCTTGCCCGCTCCGTTGGGTCCCGCGATAGCCACCATCACGGGGTGCCTGTTAAGCAGGCCCTTCATGCGGTCTCGACCGGTCTGAACTCGCGGTTGACGAAGCGGCCCAGAGTTCGTGTGCCGTCTTCGTCGATCCGCACGAGCAATCCCGGGTTGTCAGTGGCCGGTTCGTAGTGGGGGTAGGGTCGCGTTTCCAAGTAGGCGTCAAGACGCTCTCGGCCTTGGGCCGTATCGACAGTGTCGAGGCAGTCCGCGAGAGCCTTGGCGGTGCCGGCGCGACTCAATGCCATGGCGACGTTGCCCTGCAAGAGGGGCTCGATCGCCTTGCCCAAGTTGGCCCAGAATTCGATCTGCCCGGCGATCGAACGGCGTACGGCACGTCCAGTCAACCGGGCATCCAGCACAAGGGTATCCGATAGTCTGACAGGATGATTCATACAAACAGTGTAGCATTTTGCTACGGGTGGTCAAGTGGCTTTTCACCGGCAGTCCGGGAGACCGGTTCTACGCTTCCGCATCAGGCACAGCCACGCCGGGGGCGGAATCTCGGAGTCGGAGTCCAGGGCGTCGGCCTTGAGGTACAGGATCTCGAAATGCGGTTCAACTACTGCTATTCCTCCCGGACGACCTCAACGTGCCCGTCGAGGTAGGCAACCACGCGTGCTCCGTCCTTGGCGGTGTACTTGTCGCGCAGGAGTACGGTCGTGGAGGGATTCTCATACGCCGAAATCTTGCCGCGCGCAACCAGCTCGTAGCCGCAGGAAGTCTCGCCTTCGGGGGCGAACGGACTGGAGGGAAGCGGCCCGTCGAATACGTCGGACTCGCGTAGCTGTTCGAGGCTGTCGGGCAGCATCTCGTCATGCTCGAGGGCATACATGGTGCAGGCGATCGCGAGTTGGTTGGCGTGGTTCTGGCTCAATGCCTGGTGTGCCCGCCCGCGGGCCTGGGCGACAGCAGGCAGAAGCATGCCTGACAAGATCAGCCAGACGACTATCATCGCACAGGAGATCCACCCCATGACGATCGCGGTCAGGGCCAGTCCTCCGCCTCCCAGGGCGCCGCCGGAGCGCTTGATGCGCGACTGGGCGACGTGTCCGCAGATGGCGCCGGGTATCCCCGTCACGGGACCGAGGCAGCACAGAAAGCTGAGCAGTGCGAGAATGAACCCCGTGATGGCGAGTCCGCAGTTCTTGGTGGTGCCGGGTGCGGTGTTGCAGGTCGTGCTGTCTGTCATTGTACTGTCTCCCGTTGTGGCAGGGCCTATCGTTTGGGTACGACTACGATGCCCTTGTCGACTGTCGTCGCACCGGGCTGAACCAGGTGAAATCGGCTGCAGGCGTCTATCTCGATCGTTCCTTCCTGCATTGTGAATCCGGTCACTCCGCCGCCGGTCTGCAGGTTGCTGGACAGGAAGAAGAGCGTCAGTCCCGTCTCGCGGACGTGTTCCAGGGTGTCGGGACTTCGAAAACCGACCAGTGTTCCCTTGGCGTCCCGGACGCGGATGCGGGGGCGGCCCTCGAGAATGTCAGAGAGCCCTCGTTGCGGGGCGGACTGGCGCGAGGGATTGCTGATATCCAGGTCCAGAAACCGGCCCGCGATCTTGACGGCGCACAGAAGGTCCCTGTCGGGAACGGCTTTGTCTACCAGGGCCTCTACGGCCTGGTGGTCTATCCGCGACGACACATTGAGGGAAGTGTCCCAGACGAACGGGACCGCGCAGCCGTAGGTGAGCCGCGTGCCGTCCGCGGCGAGACGCACTTTGCCCATTTCGTCGGCGGCGTAAGGAGTGCCGTTCAGGAGAATGATGGTTGCGCTCAGAGCCTGCGCGTACCCGGCGCCGAGGGTTCCGTGTTGCGCGAGCTCGCCGCAGGAAAAACCGCCCTGGAAGTCGCCGCGTTCAAGCGCGGCGCGGGTCGAGAACTGGGTGATTGTGTTCGGAGGCATTGTGGAGCAGCCGGCAACGAGACCTGCCGCCAAAAGAGTCTCCAAGTGTCTGGTCGTCCTCATGTCGAACAACCGCCAATCTGTCCGCCAATCACCGCGTGCGCTGCCTGCAACCCAGGTTCGTGAACACGTGTTCGACGAGACGTGGGCCGGATTTGCAATCCGGCCGAGAGAGCGGTGAGCATGACCAGAGAATGGCCCGACTGTAGGCTGCCCATTCCCGGCGGCATGCTCAACTGTCTCTCTCGGCCGGATTGCAAATCCGGCCCACTGACAACCCGCCCAGTCAGTACTCTCACTTCTTATGACACTCCCGCGCCCAGTCGTCAGTCCTTGAGTACCCTCAGCTCGATTTTGCGGAACTCGGTGGGGTGGCTTTCTCCCTGGAGGGAGATGGTGCCGCCGTAGAGCATCTTGTCGCCGCCCTGCTCCGCGATGAGCTTCTTGGCGTCGCCGTCGCGTTCGTCGAGCTGCGGCTTGGTGTATTCCAGCACGGTTTTGCCGCCGACCTTGTGGCGGATGACCTCGTTGCCGCGCGCTTCGACTTCGCAGGTAACCCACTGGTCGCCGTGGAACGTCTCGGACGTGGACCTGGCGCCATGGGGGCGGTAGAGCTTGCCGTCCATCTCGACGTTCGTGCCCGGCGTGCAGAGGTTAAGGGTCGAGCGTTTCCCCTTTCCGCTGCCGCCGAGGAGCTGTACTTCGATCGAGCACGGAAAGCTCTGGTCCTTGCGCATGCTCTCGGGCGACTGGCCGTGGAGCATCAGGCCGTTGTTGCGGAACGCCCAGCCGGGACCGCCGGGGCACTGGTCGCCGACGAAGCGGTACTCGCAGCGCAGCACGTAGTTGGAGAACGGCTTTTCGTAGAAGATGTGCGCGAACTTGCCATTGTACTTCTCGTACTTGTCGTAGCACACCTTGAGAACGCCGTCTTCGACCCGGAAAGTGTCGTTGTAGTTGTCGCCGAGCTCGTGGCCCTTGACCTTGATCTTCCAGCCGTCGAGGTTTTTGCCGTTGAAGAGCTGAATCCACTCGCCGTCATCCGCGGCAAAGGCGAGCGTGGTGGTGAGAAGGACGGCCGAGAGGACTGCGACGATGGATTTGTGACGGGTCATGGGATTCTCCTTTGTCTCCTTTGTGACGTTTCTCGATTCCGGCGAACAATAGCGTTTGTGCCCGCCGGACGCAATAGCGGGTACTGCTAGAACTTGACCGTCTTCGAGTCTCCTTTCTTCAGCGTAAGCGCGAGCGTCTTGTCGCCGTAGCGGACTTTGGCCGGGTTGCCGGCCAGTGACTCGATGGAAGCGTCGGCGAGTTTGCCATCTTCCCAGGAGATGTTGACCACGAATCCGCCGCGTGCGCGCAGCCCGGTCACTTTGCCGGTGGGGAATGCCGATGGGAGCGCGGGAAGCAGTTCGATCTCATCGCCGTCGCTCTGCAGGAGCATCTCGGCAATGCCGCTCGTGGCGCCGAAATTGCCGTCAATCTGGAACGGCGGATGCGCATCGAAGAGGTTCGGATACGTGTTTCCGCGCAGGGCTTCGCTGAGCATCTTGTAGGCATGGTCCCCGTCGAGCAGGCGTGCCCAGAAGTTGATCTTCCAGGCCTTGGACCAGCCCGTGCCACCGTCTCCTCTAAAGCCGAGCGTTACCCGGCAGGCCTCGGCCAGCTTGGGTGTTTTGCGCGGATGGATTTCGAGGCCGGGATGCAGCCCCCAGAGATGCGAGACGTGCCTGTGCTTCGATTTGGGGTTCTCTTTGTAAAACCACTCGCGGAGTTGCCCCACGCTTCCAACCTGGTTGGGCGCAATTCTGGAGGCTGTATTCTGCCACTGTTTCCGCAAGTCATCGTCAACCCCCAACACCTCGGCGGCCCGTGCCGTGTCTCTGAGAAGGGTACGGATGATCTGGTGATCCATGGTCGGTCCCATCACAAGCCCGCCTGTCTCGGGGCTGTTGCTGGGCCCGCTGATGAGGTGCTTCTCCTCGCCCTTCGGGTCCTCGATAAGGAAATCGAGAAAGAAGAGACTCGCCTCCTTCAGGAGCGGATATGCAACCTCTTTCAGGAAATCCTTGTCGCCCGTGAAGTGATACCTCCACCAGAGATGCTGGCACATCCACGCCCCGCCCGTAACCCAGATGCCGTGGTTGGCATTGTTGATGGGAGCCGCACCGCGCCAGAGGTCGAAGTTGTGATGTACAACCCAACCGCGCGCGCCGTAGTGCTCCCTGGCAACGGTCGCGCCCGTGATCGACAGGTCTTTCAGGGCATCGAAGAGCGGGTCGTGGCA
This sequence comes from uncultured Victivallales bacterium, assembly GCA_964555035.1. Taxonomy (GTDB): domain Bacteria; phylum Verrucomicrobiota; class Kiritimatiellia; order UBA8416; family CAYOBW01; genus CAZKRK01. The sequence continues at coordinate 6,247 of CAZKRK010000100.1, forward strand.
CTCCGACAGGCCCGTCAACTCGGCCGGCCAGTAGTTCATCTCGGTGTTGATGTTGCAGGTGTACTTGCATTCCCAGGGCGGCCGCTTGGATTCGTTCCACAGCCCCTGCAGGTTTGCCGGCTGCGTGCCGGGCCGGCTGCAGGCGATGAGCAGGTAGCGGCCATACTGGAAGAAGAGCGTCGCCAGTTGGGGGTCCTGAGGGCCAAACGGCTTGAGTCGCCGGTCAGTCGGCGCCTTCGTACTATCGCTCGTGCCGAGGTCGAGTGTGCAGCGGTCAAACAACTGCCGGTAGTCGGCCACGTGCGCTTTGCGCAGCTCCTTGTATGTCTTGCCGGCTGCACCGGCGAGCAGCTTCTCGCAACGGTCTGTGGGATCGCTGCCGATGTCGCGGAAGTTGACGAAACTGGTGGCGCCCACCAGGACCAGGACCGCGCTGTCGGCGTTCTCGATCTTCAGTCCATCCGCGGACGCACTCACGCCGCCGTTTTCCACCAGAGCTTTGACGCGAGCCTCGAAGCGGGTCTTGCCGCCCTCCACCCGGCCGCTCAGAACAAGTGTGCCTGCCTTTGCAGTGACCTCCGCGTCTTTGTGCGGGCTCTGCAGCTGGGCGCTGAATGAGAGCTTACCCGGTTGGTCGGCGGCCAGGCGAATCACAATCGCCTTGTCCGGATGGGATGCAAAGAGCTCCCGCGTGTAGGCTACGCCTTTGCTCCGGTACTTGACGGTGGCGATGGCATTTTCGATGTCGAGGTCACGGTAGTACTCGGTCGCGTCGTCGTGTCCCGGGAACAGGAGATTGAGATCGCCGAACGGCTGATAAGGTTCCTGCCGGTTCTTCCCGCTTGTCGACACGCTCATGAACTCCGCGTTGCCCAGTTTGTGCGCGTCGCCCTGTTTTCCCGCGAACAGCAGCCGGCGAAGCTCGGGCAGGGCCTTGACCGCGCCCTTGTGAGCGTAGTCATGCGGCTCGGCCTTCCACAACGTGTCATGGTTGAACTGGATTCGTTCTTCCGCGACGCCCCCGAACACCATGGCCCCGAAGCCTCCGTTGCCGATCGGCAAAGCCTCGATCCATTTCCCGGCGGGTTTTTCGTACCAGAGCTTCAGATCACCACGCCCCGCCGATTCGGCGGTCAGAACGAGCGATGCGAAGACGGCGACGGTGACACACGGTATCGCGGCGTTCCTCAAACCAATCGTCTTAGTGTCAGTTGACATGCTTGATTCCCTCCCTCGTTCGAGTTCTTCTTGTGCAGCATCTCACGGCAGGTTCTTTTACACCGGATGGCATGGTGCCGCAAGTCCAGGGCTACCCTTTACCCGCAAGTTGCGTCTGAGCACCATTGCCCAGACGCAACCATATCATTCTATAGCCTCTTGTGGGACGTTTCATGATGTTTCGGGTGAGCGTTGAAAAGCTGTTCCGCCCGATGAATCCCACTCGGCGGCGGTGAGATAGCCGCTGCCGAGAGAAATGGATCGCATCTCAACACCTCACACTCGACTCCGCGTCAATCAAGGAGTGAGTACGATTGACCGGTCAACCGGTTAGTCTCCTACGCGACAGCGGGGTGACAGAAATCGGGAGAAGACGGTATCCCGAGATCCCGGCCGTCTCTTCCATGACCGGATGAGCTCCCCGACCTGCCGGTCAAAGAGACACCTCGCTGGCATTCGACAGACTTCAGTGAGTGGGCAAACGTCCAGGATTTCGGGGCACACCCGACCGGAAAGGCGGTGGACTCAGGGACCGCGGAGGAGGTCGGCGCCCGAGATCGTCCGAACGAAGATGTCGGATCGCGCCACGCCGGGCGCCAAGTCACCCTCATAGATCAACACGGGCCGGACGGAGAGCTTGCCGGCACGGGGTAAACGGCGGATCTTCTCCAGCACTTCCGGCCCGATGCCGGTGTTGATCTTCCCGCGAAACTTGATCTCGCAAACGTACAGCGTATGGCGGGTATGAATGAGCAGGTCGATCTGGCAGGCTTCATGGCGACGAGTCTTGTGTTGGAGGTAAGGGGAAGCACTGACGATACTCTCGGGTGTAATGTCCAGATGCTTCACAACAGTGCCCAAGTTGTTGAGAATGAGGTTCTCAAACTGATACCCCATGATCGCATCCCATTTCACGAGGTTGTCCAGGTGAACGTCCCGATAGAGACCGCGCTCGATCTTGTCTTTCTCGCGATCGATGTAGCGCAGGTAGAAGCGGAGGTAGTTGTCGCGGATGCGGTAGCGGCTCAGCGCAGTCTTGCGGCCGGAGGTGTCCCAAGCGAAGTCCCGTGCGATCATGCCCGAGGCGGCCAGCATAGACAGCATCTCCGACAGCCCTCCGGTGGGCTTGACGCCCAGCGCGCGACACAGGTCTCCCGGTTCGAGCGGCGCGCCGGACAGTGCTTCGACAATACGTTTGAAGGTCGCCGAGCGCCGGCCAAAGATATCCTGGAAGATCTTGTCGAACTCACTGAAGAGCAGTCCCTCGGGGGAGAAGCACATCCGTTTGATGTTGCTCTCCGCGGTTTGATCGGGCCGGATCTCTTCCAGGTAGCGGGGAACCCCGCCGGTCACACACAACATGCGCAGCCGCTCGGCGGTGGAGACGAGACCAGCCCCCTCCCAAAACTTGTTGGCGTCATGGAGGGCCAACTCGTCGAGGGTGATCGTGAGCGAGACTCGTCCCATGAACCCCTTGTCCCTGAGGATGTTGTTGTCGATCCAAGAGGTCACGGAACCGCACAGGATCAGGATCAGCCGCTCGTTCTTCTTGAAGCGCGTATCCCAGACGCCCTTTAGCTTTCCCGCAAAATCCCTGTCACCCGATGCCATCCAGGAAATCTCATCCAATAGGATAATCACCTCGCCTTTGTCGGTGAGCCCGGCCAGGGTCATGAGGGCCTCATGCCAGTTGTCAAAGCGCATCGCCGGCAGGCCGAAGGCTTTGCCCATCAGCTCGCCGAAGTGCTTGAGTTGCTCCTCGTTGCCAATCCCTTCGCGCGGCGCGAGCCCGTAGAACTCGAGAAAGCGTCGTTTCTTGCCGAACTCCTCGATCAACGTGCTCTTGCCGATGCGTCGTCGGCCGCGACACACAACCAGACCGGCGGTCCGCCGCTTGCGAAACGACTCAAGCAGTCCCATTTCGTACTCACGCCCTACAAACATCGGCCGTCCTCCAATGTCGGTATTGAGTCATGACATCTTTGCCATCCATGCGACTGAAAAATGACATAGGATCGGTATTGAGTCAACAAAGAACGAGGCCGATCCTGACTGAGAACAGTCGGGTTCCGTTTGGAATACGGAGGATCTCCGTCGAGGTGCCCTTACGGGCGCAACTCATCTCCAGTCCTAGTTGCAGGGCTTCCGTATCGTCCGCCACGCCGTCACCCTTCGCGCCCACGTCCAACCGGGCATCCAGCACGGCGGGATCGCGGGGGGCCACCCTGCAAGTGCAACAAATCGCAGATGCGCCCCGGCGGGGCTTTCGACGGCGCCATAGAGAGTATCGTGTATTTCAGTGAGCTGATTCCCGGGTGCGTGGCTGCCGGCACGACGGTGACTGCTGCAAATGTCGAGTCCCTGCCCATCACCTTTGGTGTCGTGGTTGAAAGCGGAGCTTCGATGTGGGGGCTGCACCTGCTCGTGCCCGAAGGTCGTGCCGCGTACCGCCCCGACTTGCGTTTGTCGTCCGGACAGTTGAAACACCTCCTGCGTTTCGTGGTTGAGAAACGCAGGCATTTCCCGGTCACGATGGCCGATGAGATCGGCTATTGCGGGCTGTGGGAGCCGCTGGTGCGGAACGAACCGTTCTTCTGCGGGGCGGGCAAAGCACAGTGCGTTGTGCTACCCGACGGTGAAGTGGTGCCGTGCACGACCATGGATCGGACAACCAGCGCGGGGAACGTTCTCGAGCGAACGCTGCGGGACATCTGGGAGAACGGCTTCTCGGATCTGCGCCACTGGTCGCCGACCGGCAGATGTGCGGCATGCCGGTATGCAGCCGCCTGTGAAGGGGGGTGCTGGCTGCAACGCCGGCACGGCAATTCCCATTGCTACCGCGAAGTCTGGCATGTGCCGGAAGCCCTGACAAAAGCCGGCATTGCCGTCTGTCTTGGGTTGACGGTTCTGGGCGGTCCCACACGGGCGGAAGAGCAGCCGGCTCCACCCCCCGACGTTCTGATGACTGCGGAAGAAGCTGCGATGATGCAGGTTCTCCAGAAGACGATCATCCAGTGGTACGCCGCCGAGCTGCACGCCTTGAGGCAGCGACGTCCTAGCGCCGAAGCAGTTCTGGCCGGTCTGAAGCGCTCTCTGCCCGATGATCCCGGGGCCGGCTTTTTCATCGCATATGCCCAGGGCGAGACGCCCGACAACGTCGGTGAGCTGAAATCGGCCATTTCCGATGCCTTCAAAACCAGGCAGCGCTCCCTGTGCCTGGTTGGATTGACATGGCGGAGTGTTGCCGAGTGGTGTTTTGAGGGCAGACACCCTGCCGACCGCGCGCCTTCGGAAAAGGGCGTCCTGCGCGAGGCGCTCAACGAAATGGCCGGCGTAGCGGACGCCTGGCAAGAGGAGATTCTCAGGAACAAACTCGATCCGTTTCTCCGGCGGCCGCTGGACTACCGGAGGTTTTTGCTGACGAAGGCATGCACGCTACGCCCCAGAACGCCCGGTGACGCCGTCGCACTCGATCTGGCCGTGAAGCGAGGATACACGAATGCGCGCGGTCGCAGGTTGCCGATACTGCATCTGCAGAAGCTGTGCCCGTATGGACGAAGCATGATGCTGTCGTTTCGGTCGCAGAACGCCGATGGGGTCAAGGTCCTTCGACGAGGAAAGGAAATGGCGATAGACGGCTGCCTGCACATCTTTGATATTCTGGTGGTGCCGGACCGACAAGGCATCGCCGTGCTCTTCGAGTGGAACGACGCCGACGTTCGCGTTGCTCTTCCAGCCGGTTCTGAGCTGACCTATGCCGACATCCTGCGCCTCGCGCACGAGCAGAATGCCGAAGCATTAGGCAAGTTCTCCGTATCGAGCAGGTCGAACTGGGCAAAGCGCCCTCTTTCCCCACTCCTGATCCCCGAGCTGCGCCGGCGCATCAAGTGCGTGGAAGAGAACAAGCAGGCGCAAGACTCCCGTGAAATGGAACTGACGAAATGGGCACTGACGGGGTTGTACGTGTTCTGACCGGTGGAAGTTTGGAGAAATGTTCAATGCTCAATTATCAATGTCCAAGTGTGGGGAGAGAGAAGGGCCGAAAGATGGGTTGGTCGAGAAATGAGTCTGTTGCATCCGGCATTTTTCGACCCTAGCCACACTCGGCACAGGCTCAGAGTTCCGCTTCACATAATTCCCTACTTCTCGGAAACCGCTGTGACACCTTCTCGTCGCCGGAGACGGGAGGGCGGCTCGCCGAAGGCGAGCAACATCACAGCCCGGCGAGGATCGCCGGGTGCAACGCACGCACCACCGGAAGCCCCGCTCCCTGAAGGGGAGCTACATCTGAACGCGGCGGGAGGGGCGTTGCTGCCCTTCAGGGAGCCTGGGTGGCTGGGTGTCTGGCCGGTGTCCCCAGGGTTTCACCCTGGGCTGTGACGTGCGTCCCCGTTGGGAACGCTGGGCTGTGACGTGTCTCCCCGTTGGGGACGGGCGGTCCATCGCAACGGCAAAAAGGTGTCAAACGGAAATCAGGACGTGACACAATGAGTATCTCTGCCGTTTCCACCCCCGAATTGTCCAAGACGCCGCGCGCCTTGGGGCGTTACTGGACCAGGAACTCCAGCCCCTAATCTCGCCCCTAATCTCACCCCCCAAGGCAGCCTGCGGCCGCAACCAAAGAGATCCGCGTGTACGAGTACGCGTAAGATTACGTGGGGAAGGGTCTGTGTGCCTTCGGCATCCGTACTCGTACACGTACTCGTACACGCGGATCTCCCCTCCCCATCTTCTCCGCAAGACGCACAGAACCCGCGGGTTCGCCTCCAAACAGCCTATCCCTTGACCGCCCCGGTGGATTCGCCTACGTGCAGCGGCACATCGTCCGGCGTCAGGAAGAACGGCCCCTTCCACGCCTTGCCGCCCGACATCATCCACTTGATGCACTTCGCCAATAGCGGTCCGGCATCTGCCATCCGAAGCGAGGTCAGCGACGGTGAGAGCCAGGGCGCCAGCATCTCGTCGTTGATGGCACAAACGGAAATCGTTTTGCCCACCTTCAGACCGCGTTCCTCCATGGCCTTCTCCGCCCCCAGCGCCGTCCACACATTGGTGCAGAGGACGGCAGTGTCGTCGAACCCGCACTCGTCGAGCAAGCGGCCAAACTCCCGCTGCGCCCACACGGCGCCATAGTCGATGCTCTCGTCTTGTCCCGGTGAGTTGATCGGCGCCCCTTCTGCTCCGTTCGCCGTCTTCCACGCTTCCCACGCCGCGAAACGACGCTGAATGACGGTGTTCATCTTGCAGGTGTTGAAACAGGCAATCCGCTCGTGTCCCAGTTCCTTGAGATGATCCAGCAGTTTCCAGACAGCTTCGTCAGGGAACATGGTTACCGAGGGGATGCCGTTGGCCGAAAGATCCAGGTCCAGGGCAACAACCGGACAGGAATCGTTTGTGAGTCGTTCGACGACTTCAGGGGGAACATCTACACCGGTCTGCATAAGAAACACGCCGTCGAACCCCTTCAACGCATCGGACACAAGAACGTCGTTCCAATCCGTGAAGATCACGGGACGCAGGATTCCGTCCATTTCGCCCGCGGCCTCTTCCGCGGCCCATTGCCACGCCTGGACGTCCTGCGATATCACCGGCGGCATGAGAAAGGCAAACTGATGGACACCGGCTTTGCCCTTGCGGCCGTCTGCGATTTCCAGGCGCCCGTGTGGCGGGCGAACCAGGATGCCCCTGTCGATCAGGTGCACCAACGCCTTGCGCGCCGTCATGCGACTGACCCCCGTCTCCTGCGCCAGCTCGATCTCGCCGGGCAGCTTGCGAAGCGCATAGTCGCCGCGCTTCACCCGCGCTTCCAGCATCCTGGCGATGCCCAGGTACTTGTTACGGCGTGTTTTCATGTTCCTCTTTCGGCTGACGTCTACTCCCTACTTGATCGGTTTCACAAGGACTTCGGCAACTACCGGTTTTGCATCGGGCCGCGCAAAGCCAACGCGCAGATCGCCTCCGTTGGAACGGCCCGAGAATACGGCGTCCTCGAGGTTGAAAACGACGGTCTTCCATTTGCCCGTCCGGCCGACCTTGAAACTGGTTGCTTCCTTGAAGGTGCCGGACGCGTTCGCATGTTCGTCGCTGGAGTCGTACTGAACGAGGACCGCGGCGCTTCCTCGATCGAGGTAGGTGATTGAGACCTGAACCCTGGGTTGCCTGCCGTCGCGGAATGCTTCGTCCTTCAGCTTGAAGTAAAAGTAGGTCGGTTTGTCCGCACGGACCTCTGATGTCCAGGCCGGGCGGCCCTTGATCGTCACCCGTGACATCCGCGCCTCGTCGGTGTTCTTTCTCGCAACCATTTTGGCGCCGTGCACCGATGCCGGCAGGATCTTTGGCGCCTTCTTGCGTCCCGTCTCCCAGCGAAAGCTGCCGCCGTCGACCACCAGTCCGCGGTCGCCGCCGGTTGCACCCGGCTTCGCAAAGGTCCTCGGCGCGGATGCCGCCAACCGCTGCTTTACGTATTCGAACTCGGGGAACCCCGCGAGGTTTTTCCACTCGTTCGGATCCTGCCTCGTGTCGTAGAGCTCTTCGGTACCGTCGGCGTAGCGGATGTAACGCCAAGCCCTGTTCACGATCGCGTATTCCCGCGGCCGCATGCCCGGCAGGAGGATGTCGCGGTCCTTCGCGATCGCGGGGTCTTCGAGAACCGGCACGAGCGAGGTGCCGTCACGCCTCTGTGCGTCCTCCACACCGCACAGCTCGCAGAGAGTCGGGAACATGTCGATCAGGCTGACGGACGCGTCCACTTCTGCGCCCTTGGCGACGCCGGGGCCCGCCCACATGAACGGCACGTTGGAGGTGCGCTCCCAGAGCGTATGCTTACCCCAATCGAACTTCTCGCCGTGGTGGTAACCGTGATCGCTCCACAGCACCACAACGGTATTGCCGGCGTTTGGGCCGGACTCGATTGCGTCCAGCACCCGTCCGAGCATCGCGTCGGCGTATGAGATGCAGGCGAGGTAACCGTGGATCGCATCGTCAACCGCGTTGAGCTTCTCCAGGCGCTTGTGATGCGCGCTGCGTCCCTGCTTTGCCTGGCGTACTTTCGGCGGCAGGTCGTCGAGGTCGTCGGCCTTGTAGGGTGGCAGTTCGATTCTGTCTGCATCGTAGAGGTCGAAGTACTTCTCCGGACAGTAGTTCGGGAAATGCGGGGTGTAGAGTCCGACCGCAACGAATAGCGGCTTGGCGTGCTTCTGCTTGAGAAGACTGCAGGCCCATTCGGTGCGGATGGTGTCGGCCATCTTCGCTTCGTTCTCGTTGAGCACTTTGCCCCATTCCATGAAGAACTTGTTGGCCGGTTCACGGTCGTGGTTGAAGATGCTGTTGGGGTAGGGGGACGGCAGAAAGGGCATGTCGGTTGTCCAGCTCTCAAGCGCCCAGCCCCTCTGCTTTAGTTCTTCGCTACGCAGAAAGAACTCGTCCCAGGCGCGGAGGTCGATGTATCCGGCCGGATGATGGAAGAGTTTGCCCGCACCGTAGGTCACGTAGCCGCCTTGCTGCAGGACCTTCTGCAGCGGTGTGATGCCGGGATGGTCATGGAAGTAGACCTGCGTTGTGTAGCAGCCGGTCGTGCTGGCGTGCCGTCCCGTGAAAATGGCCGATCGTGAGGGCGCACAGAAGATGCCTGCCGTGTGGGCATTGAGGAACGTCACCCCCGACTCTGCCAGGCGGTCCATGTTCGGCGTGACCGCCTGCTCGTATCCCATCGGACCGATCCAGTCGCACATGTCGTCGACCGCAAACATGACCACGTTGGGCTTTGCGGCGACGAGCAGTGGTGTGCAAAACAGCAGTACGCACAAGGTCGTGAGTTTCTTCATGGCATCAGACTTTCCTCTTCTTCACTTCTTCCAGATGCGGCGAGTCGACTTCTCTGAGCCACTCGACCAGCAGTGCTTTCATCTTCTTCCCCTGAGCCGCGTGCTTCTTCTCGTCGGGGTTGCGGCCCAGGAGGTTGTTCATTTCATGCGGATCGTCTTCCAGGTCATAGAGCACGTTCATGACCTTTGAGTCGGCCGTGTTGGGGCAGAAGAATTTCCAGCGTTTGGTGCGCACCATCAGGTTCGGTTGCACTGGGCCGCGCCAGTTCCACTCGCTGACGGCATAGGGGTCGTCGTCGCTCTTCTTCCCCTCGATGTAGCGGCGCAGACTCTTGCCGTCAGACGAGTGTCGCCCGGCCCCGAGGTAGTCGAGAATCGTGGCAAACAGGTCGATCTGCGAAACCGGCGCGTCCACCACGGAACCCGCCTTGATCCGTGCCGGGAGCCGCATCAGCAGCGGAACGTGCACGGACTCTTCGTAGAAGATGTTCTTCTCCCGCATCCCGTGCGCGCCGAGCATTTCGCCGTGGTCGGACGTGAAGATGACCAGCGTGTTGTTCGCCAGCCCCAGCTCGTCGAGCTTGTCGAGGATCTTGCCGACCCAGACGTCGATTTCTTTCACGAAGGCGTAATAGTTGGCGATCATGTACTTGATCTTCTCGGGATCGGCGTACCGCGGCATCTTCGAACGGCCGTTCTCATGGACGTAGGGCGAGTTCTTCATGGGGTCGCCGATGCTCGCGGGCGGAACCATATCCTTCGGCTCGTACATGGAAGCATAGGGCTCGGACGGTGTGATCGGCGAGTGCGGGCAGTGGAACGAGCAGTGCAGCGAAAACGGTTTGTCGAGCCTGGCCAGCCGCTCCAGCGCCTCGATGGTGAGCTTTGCCTGGAAGGCCGTGACGGTGTGCTTCGCCGGTACGGTGGATATTCCGTGCTGGTCGGGCTGACGTACGATGAGTTTCTTGCCGTTGGCGTCGGTCCTGATGCCCGGCGGCATGCCGTGGCGGGTGTCGAGCGGGTTCGTCCTGTATGGTCGATGGTCGAAGGTCTGTTCCTGCATGCCGGCCATGTCCGGATTCCCCGACAGCTTGACCCGCTTGACGCGCCTGTTGAGATAGGCATTGTAGTGCGGCTGCATCCCAGGCCCGCGTTCCCACTTCGCGCAGCCGGCCGGTGTGACGGCGTTGTCGTACTTGAGCGCCCGGCCCAGCGGCGAATGCCATTTGCCATAGTACTCCGTCGCGTACCCCCGTTCCGCGAGGATTTCGTCGTAGCAGGGCATGGGGGTGCGGTCGGCGACGTCGGCGTCCATGTTGGTCCGCACCCGGGAGTGCTCGACCGTGCGTCCGGTCATCAAGCTGGTTCGGGCGGGGCCGCAAACCGGGCACTGCGAATTGCAGAGTTCGAAGTAGACGCCCTCGCGCCCGATGCGGTCCATGTTCGGCGTCTTGAGAACCGTGTTGCCCGCCAGGCTCAATGCGTCCCAGCGCTGCTGGTCGGTCATGATGAAGAGGAGGTTGGGCCTGGATTCGACCGTCTCCGCTCCGAGCAACCGTGTGCTCACCGACAGTCCGACGCCGGCCCCGGCAATGCCCTGCATGAAGTCTCGTCTGTTCATACTCCCTCCCTTTCGTGATCTGCGTACTGCCAAATATCGAACAGAAGGAACAGGCGAACAGAAGAAATGTCGAAGGAACTCCCTCGTCTCCTTCAGCGTTCCTTCTGTTCGCCTGTTCCTTCTGTTCATCATTCGTCTCCCCGCACGATCTCCCATCCTTCTCCCCACGGTCCAGGATTGATGATTACGAGCAAGATTACGATCGAAGACTCTGGCAGGCGTCCCCTCTTTCATCCCAAGGCAGCCCGCGGCCGCAACCAAAGAGATCCGCGTGTACGAGTACGTGTAAGAGTACGCGGGAAGGGTTTGTGCGCCTTCAGCATCCGTACTCGTACACGCATATCTCCCCTCTCCATCTTCTCCGCAAAACGCACAGAACTTACGGATTCAGAATCCAATCGCACTCGTCACCTCCTCTTCGGCAACTCCCTGGTCAAGGGGATCTCCCCCCGCAGCATCCTGCCCGCCTGCCCGACCAACCACAGATAGTGATCGGACGGCAAGTCGCCGTAGGTCTTGAACGTGCTTTTGCCGACGGGTGGGTCGTTCGTCACCTTGTAGATCTGGGTGCCTTCGTCGAGCTCGTCGAACATGGCCTGGTAAATCATGGTGGCGCCGACCTCCCCGATCAACGCCTCGTACTGTGACCAGAGAAAGCCGCCGCCCTCGCGGTCGATGAATGCGCCCGGGTTCTCGTTGGTGCCTTTCTTCAGGTTTGACCAGCAGAAGCCGGGAAAGACAACGGGCATGAATTCCATACCGTGCTTGCGGCACCAGGCATGATCCTCTTTCGCGCGTTTGGCCGCGTAGTCCCTGGCGCCTCCCTGGCCGCCGAACCGTCCCACCGTCCAGGGCGAGATGATGTCGGCAGCCTTGTACACCGGCTCCCATCTGCGAATGTCGCCGCCGTCACGGTCTCCGACCCGCCACCCCAGGGGGGTCCCCAGCAGGACCGTCATGCCGCCGTACTTCGGATCGTTCTTCAGAAAATCTACGAGCGCCGCGCAGTCCTTCGGGCCGTAGCCGCGACCGTCAAAACCAACGCCCCAGATCCCGACGACCGGCTTGCCGCGGTGGTGCTGGTAGGCGTTGTCGTTGGGATCGCGCGAGATCTTCAGCTTGTCCACCAGGCAGCGCCAGTCGGCCTTGAACTTCCCGACATAGTTCGGCGGCATGGACGTCAGGTCATACATGACCGCATAGGTGCGTCCGTATTTGTTGGCGCCTTCGCGGCAGTGCTCCAGCACGCGGTTGAATCCCTTGCCGCTGAGAATGGCCTCCTGGTCCCAGTCGATGGTGGTTTCCGTGATGAAGCGCTGCACAAAGACGCCGTCGATGCCGTAGTCCTTCATCCACTTGAAGTGCCGAATCGTGGTTTTGGCGACATGGGAGCTGTAGACATAGGCGGCACGGCCGTCGGCGCGTTTGAACAGGGTCTTGAACTTCTCGTCATCGCCAAGCTCGCTCATGTCCGGCCAGTACTCGATGCCGCACCTCCCGGGCCAGAAATCCCCCGCTTCACCTATGCGGGCCTGACCCCGGTAGTGAACCCAGCTCAACCCCGAGCCATCCCCCGGGCAACGGTACCAGGCCTGGTATCCGCACATTACTTTGCCCTTGAGCGTCGAGGTATCGGCGGGGGTGGAAATCGGATTGCCTTCCATCACGCTCAGCGCCTGCGTGTAGAGGACCTTGGCGGAGGGCAGCCTGCCCTGGTTTGCGAGAAACGCGGCCTGGATCCTGTTGAGGATATCGAACCAGCGCTTTGTTCGGTAGACGTGCAACCGGTCGGGCGCCACCTCGCCGAACTTGCCTTTGAATTCGCCGCTGCTCATCATTCCGATCCGCATCGCGTCGGCCGTGCCGCCCCTCTGCAGCCACTTGACCTTGTCCGCCAAACCGGCGGGATCGGCATGACGGCCCAGCATCTCGATGTACGCGGCGCGAGCCACGGCTTCGGCCTCGGCTTCCCCATAACCGTAGACGCGGTAGCCCAGCGCGTTCGTCTCTCCATGGTTGCAGCGCAGCAGGTGAACGAGATGACGCGTGCAGGGCTTGAACTCGGGCTGCAGCTTGGAGTTCGAGACCCCCTCAGGATCGTATAAGAACGGTCCGGGCTCGTCCGGCGGGGTCTTGGCATTCAATCCCTCGCCGATGCCGGAGTACGTGGCCGTGCTCTTGTTGTCGTAGACCTCGAAACGCTCAACGCCATTGACCACATACCCGTAGGCGGCCGCGCCTCCGCCGATCATGTTCCCGTGAACCTTGGCTCCAGTCAGGATTTTCCCTTTCGAATTCGGGGTCCATGGCGGCCCTCCCATGGGAAGCGCAATATGGATCCTGGCGCCAAACGCATCGATCAGGTTGCCGCGAACGACCACGCCGCGGTAGTCCGCCAGCGTGTGATCGTCGTTCAGCGAGTAGTGCTTGATGGCGTCGACGAGGTTGATGCCGCCCAGCGACTCCCGCGAAATGCAGGCCACCACGTTGTCTTCCGCGATCGAGCCGGGCGCCCCGTACAGCACGATGCCGACATCGGTCGGGTCGACGATGAGGTTGTTGCGGATCGTGGTGTTGCGGGCCGCGCAGGATATGCCGTCGCCCCAGCCGAAGGGCGACTCACGCGTATCGCGCCCGTTGCCGCGCGGGTCGACACCGGCGCCGAGAATGATGTTGCCTTCGACCGCGAGGTTGGTCGCGCCCTCGTGGATTTTCAGCGTCGACCACGTGCGGGTGTTCATCATCACGTTGCCGCAGACTTGCTGGTCGACCGCGCCCGCACCGCCGAAGAAGACCAACGGCGGCTGGCCGCCGCCACCTGCGCCTGTTTTCGGCACGGTGGAGAGCCCGTAGCGGTTGCCGTCGACGATGACGTTCTTCAATATCGCACCGCTCACCCCGCCGGCGTCGACGAGCTCCATCAGGTTGGTGTCGGCGATACGCAGCGTGGCGTAGTCGGCGATCGTGCGCACGCCGGGCGTCAGGATCTTCTGTCCCGGTTTGGTGTAACGCAGTGTTTCATGGACTTCGTAGACCGCCCCTTTCTGCAAGAGCAAGCTCTTGCCGGCGTCCAGGACAGCCTGGAGATTGTCGCCCGGTTTGACCGCGGCCTGGCTGCAGCAGGCGGCGGCGAGCATGAAGGCCAGCCCGGGAGCTGTATTCCCTCTCTTTCGTGGTTCTGGCATGTTTGGTACCTCCCTGTTGTTGAACGCAGGCGAAAAGGCAGAGAGACGCGATGGTGAAAGATGTGCTGGTGGAGAGATGTGCTGGTAGAAAGATGTGCTGGTAGGAAGATGTGCTGGTAGGAAGATGTG
>CAZKRK010000101.1:0-20170 GCA_964555035.1 uncultured Victivallales bacterium
CTCTCCCCTCGGGGGAGAGGTCGGTCCGACGCAGGAGGACCGGGTGAGGGGCCGGGGCGTCGGCGTTTGAGATTGTCGCGGGAAGAATGACACGCAGACGACTCCTATCCCCCAAACTCCGCCGCGTGGTCGGGGTGCGCCAGGATGACCTTCTTTTCCGGCATCTTCTCGCGCAGCTCCTCGAGCTCGTGGCCCGTACTCGTCAACGGCAACGCCACCTGCCCCCCTTCCAGGACGGAGCGGCAGATCGCCATCATGATTTCGAAGCCCTTGTAGGCGCTGTCGAAATTGCAGGGGTGGATCTTGGCGTCGTCGTTCAGCCAGTCGGCCATCTCCCGGATGTACCGCGGCATGTCCCGATCGTAGTTCATGGCCCCTTCGCCGCTTGCCGCACCGTCCCCGGTCACAGCCCGCCAGCCTCCGTTCGTGATGACTTCGGCAAAGCCGTCGTCGCCCATCACGCGGATGCGGTTGCGTCCCCACCACTTCGCCACCTCGGCGATATTGGGCGCACCGGCGCCGGTCTCGACGATGCCGCGCACGCCGTTTGCGAACTGAATGATGCCGGCGACATAGTCCGGGGAGGGATGATTGTCGCTGAGTTTGCCTTTGCCGGAGGCCTGCCCCATGACCCACTGCGCATCGGCGTTGTCATTGTACCACCGCACGTAGTCGATCATGTGGGTCATCATGTGCATCATCCAGCCCGGCGTGGAGGCATAGATCGTGTGTACCTTGCCCAACGCACCGCTCGCGGCGATCTCCTTGACCTTTCGGTAGTGCGCGCCGTAGCGATGCTGATGGCTGACGACGGCCTTGACGCCGCTCTCGTCGAGCAGCCGCTTGACAACTGCCCCGGCGGCGCTGGAATCGGCTACCGGTTTTTCGAAGGCGATCAGCCTGGCGCCGTTTTCGATGCCGATACGGATGAAGTCCTCGCGCAGGTGGGGCATAGTGCAGAAGCAGAATACGTCCGGTTTGAGCACCGACGCCAGCGCCGCGGCATCCGTGGATGTCTTGACATCGCCGCCGAGCAGCTCCTGTGCTTCTGCCAGGCGCCCTCCATCAATGTCGCAAACGCCCGCGACTTCGAAGTTCTCGTTGTTCTGGAAATGTATGGCGTGGTGTTTGCCCCGTTTCCCCATGCCCACGACGACGACACTGTACTTGCTCATCTTCAATCTCCCTCAAGGCGATCTGACCCAGTCACTCGAACGGGACCTGGATTGGCTCGGAGCGGGCAATCTGGAGACGGCCGTTCTCTACCGGCGGAGGACCGCCGGCTCCAGGATCGTGCCTCCCGGAACGGACCTGTCCAAGCGCCGTTCCCCGCTCACCCAATCAACCAATTGAGCAACGCGGGCGTTGCCCGCAACCCAAGTATGGCACAAGTAGAAAAATGAAAATGCAACAAAGATGGGATAATTGACCGTATCATCCTTCTGCCAGCACATCTTTCTACCAACACATCTTTCTACCAACACATCTTCCTACCAGCACATCTTCCTACCAGCACATCTTTCTACCAGCACATCTTTCTGCCAGTCATCTCCTACACAAGACTGAGCCGGCCCTCTTTTTCTTCTCCTTGCGCCCCCCCCCGTCCGGTCAATCAACCAATCAACCTCTCCCGTCCCACTCGCAGACCTTGGCGATGACGTAGTCGACTTCCTCGGCCGTGAGCTCGGGGAACATCGGCAGGCTGATGCATGAATCCGCGTTCTTCTCGGCGTTATCCAGGGAGCCGACTGTCTCACATTCCTTGCCCCAGGGAAAGCCCTCCTGGCGGTGGATGGCGATCGAGTAGTGGGTCTTGGCATCGACGCCGCGGTCATTCAAGAACTGCAGCAGCTCGTCACGCCTGGCCGTGTCTTTCGTCTCGATCGCGTAGAGGTGGTAGACGTGGCGGTAGCCGGGCGTGCAGTAGGGAAGATCGATGGCCGTGCACTCCTTGAGCCCTTCGTCGTAGCGCTTGGCCCAGGCGATGCGCTGGTCGGTCAACTCTCCAATGTGTTTCATCTTGGCGCTCAGTACGCCGGCCTGGAGATCGTCCAGCCGGCTGTTGAAGCCGAAGCTGTGATGGTCGCGCCGGTTCGAGCCGTGGTTGCGCAGCTTGCGGATCTTCTCGTTCATTGTGTCGCAGTTGGTGAAGACCATTCCGCCGTCGCCAAAGCAGCCGAGGTTCTTTTGAATGATGTAGCTGGTCGTCACCGCTGCGCTGCGGTCGCCCTGTTTGAACGTGTCGCCGCAACCGTCGATCCCCTGTGCGTTGTCCTCGATGACCTTGAGGCCGTGCTTCTCGGCAATGTCCCAGATCGCGGGCATGTCGGCGCATTGGCCGTAGAGATGTACCGGGACGATGGCCTTGGTCCTGTCAGTGACGGCTGCTTCGATTGCGGCGACATCGATGCACTTCGTTTTGGGGTCGCAGTCGATCATCACGGCCTTGGCGCCGGCGATCCAGATCGCTTCGACCGTTGCGAAGAACGTGTTGGCATGCGTGATAACCTCATCGCCCGGGCCGATGCCCAGCGCCATGAGCGAAAGCCAGATCGCGTCCGTGCCGTTGCCGACGCCGATCGCATGCTTGCAGCCGAAGTACTCGGCGGCCTGCTCTTCGAACCTGGCCAGCATAGGGCCCTGCACATACTTGCCGCTCAGCAGAACCTCCCGGATGTTGGCGTCGATCTCGTCCTTGATGTTCTCGTACTGCTTGACGTGTCCGTAGAAGGGTACGTTCATTGTCCTGTCTCTCCTTGCTTTCAAGGGCCCATTCGAGAATGGGCCAGGTTCGCGAAACGTCTGTCATCACCTCACGAACTTCCCAATTCGCTTGGCAACATCGTCCTCGAATCTCTCGATGAACTCCAGCGTGTACCCGACAACATCAAGAGTGTCGTCCCGAATGAGCGGGGTCAAGTCCATGCCCCAGCTCAGAGCCCCGCTGGTGTCCGTGGCGTGCGATTCGAAGAACGTGGCATTGGCGGCCTGGCGTCCCATGTTGGCGGCGTCATAACGCTTGCCACCCGTGATCTGGGAGTCGAAGACGCCCGAGAGGGCCGCCGCAAGGTTACGGTGACGGTCAACGTCGAGCACCTGCTTGTCGCCGTCGTCGAGCCAGTCAAGCGACCGCCAGATTTCGCAGCCGATCGCTCGCCGCGGGCGTCGATCCGGGGGAAGAGCGCGTATGGCTGAGACGGCACGCAGCATGGAGGCGACGTGCGTGTCGTGCTTGTCGGCCGGATTGTGGCAGTAGACGACTTCCGGTTGCGCCGTTTCGAAGATGCGGCGAAGATCCTCGATCACGTCGGCGTTGCCGGGGTCCTTGATGTAGGAGCTGGGATGTACCAGCTGAACCTGGCAGGCATACTCTCCCACGTAGGCTGCCTTGCGCTGTTCCTGCCAGCGAACGTGCATCATCTGCTCGTCGGAGTAGTCTTCATACGGGCCGGAACGCGCGCTGCCGCCGCCGTTGGTGACGATCACCCCCGTGAACCACTTGTCAGAGCGGCTGAAACACTCGACGATGCCGTGGTAGGCCATGAACTCCTGGTCATCCTGGTGGGCGCCGACGCAGAGGTGCGTCGTACGTTCCAGCGCATCCGGCATGGGTGCGCCGTCGGGAATGAATAAACTGGCATCCGGCTGGCTGAACTTCATTTTGACCTCCCTGATAGTTTCAGTGGCTCTGCCATGAGTTCCCGGCGCTCCGTCGGTTTCCTACTAGACCCCATCCGAAAAGGGTCTACGTTTGCGAAACGCCCGTCAATTGAACCTGGAGACGGCGGTCCTCCGCCGTTACGAGCAAGAGTTGAGCACATGCGGGAACAGAAACGAACGAAGTTCCTCCTCTGTTTCACCACGTGCACTCATACTTGCTCGTAACGGCGGAGGACCGCCGTCTCCAGGGGCTTTTCGGACACCCTCCTGCTAGCCCTTCGGAATCGCCGGCAGACTGGCCGCGGCGATTGCCTGTCCGTGACGCTTGAACTGCTCGTCCGGCGTTGTCATGTTGATGTTTGCCGCCAGCTCCGGGAACTCCTCCTTCAGAATCTGCCTGGCGGTCTCGATGATGACGTCGCCACCCTCACCAGAGGTGACGCGGCCCAGAATCAGGAGATTGCGGATTTCGTAGTCTCTCGCATAGAGGGGAATCGTGTAGCCGAAGTAGGCGCCGATGGTTTCGTAGATCTTGCGTGCTCGTTCGTCGCCGGACTGCATCAGGCCCTGGACCTCCTTGAGGCGGTCGGCGAACGGCATGTCTTCAGGCAGTTCGATCCCTGCCCGCGGAGCAAGCCGTGCGACGGCCTGCTGCGAGAAGTACTGAACGCCGCAGCCGATATCGCCCGACCACTCGTCGCGCGGCGCGTCCTCACGGTAGTCGACCGGAACAAATGCCAGCTCGTTGAGCTGGCAGGTGATGCGCCCGCGGGCATCGCAATACCCCGCCGCCTGACTCGTGCCCATCGAGATGCCCAGGACGGCATTGTCGTTGAGGCTCATCGATGCCGCCAGGGCGGTCACTTCGCCGTCATTGGCCACTTCGAATGGTACGCCGTTCCACTGTTCTCTGAGTTTCGTGAAGATCGGGCGGATGTAGGTGTCGAAATCCTCGTCGGATACGCCGCGAAAGAGCGACGCGACGCGTGGCTCGTTGTTTACGTAGACACCCGCGGCGCTTCCGCCGATGGCATCTACGCGCGGCAGATGAGCAGCCGCGCGCTTGAGCGAGTCGGCGATGCCGTCGACATGGTAGTGAGGGTCTTCCTGGAAATACGGGTTCCATTCAACCTCTTCCGAGTGTACGACCTCACCATTGATGACGGCGGCGCACTTTCTGTCGCTGCCCCCGAGATCGAAGCCGATGCGGCAGCCGTCAAGATTGCGGCCGAGGTCTACCGTGGCGTTGTACGGCTCCGGCATCTCTTCCAGCGGGCATGCGCGCACGGAGATCGGTTCGAGGAACATGCGCTTGCCGACGATGTTGTAGTCGAAAGCGCGCTGTCCGTTCTCGCCGTAGATACTGCCCAGCACGGACGCGAGCTCGTCGCATCCCCCTATGGTGATGCGGCTGCCCCCGAGACGCCACAGCAATGACTTCACGCGGCGTTCGACGTACTTGAGGTTGAGGGCAACGTTGTCTCCTTCGTGGGGCAGAATCGTCGTCTTGCTGACGAAACAGGTGCCGTCGGGGCGTTCAAGTGCGATCGCCAGGGGCATGTTTCCAGCGGCGTTGGCCGCGCTTGTTTCGTATGCATGGTTCCAGAGAAAGGCGGGAATGAAGCCCGCGTCGAGCACGGGCGGGGTGGCCGTAGCGATGTTGAGATGTCTTTTCATTGTTTCGCCTGTGCGAGTGGTTGGATGCTATTTCCGTGTAGGAGTAACATATGTGAGATTGTATGCAAGTTTTTTCTGCCTAATTTCACTTATTTCGATGTGCCATGCAGGATTCGCACTTTTTTTACGTAGTAAAGAGTGGAGGGGATTGTGAGTTGGGCTGTTCTTTCGGGACATTTCACAGGCAGCAAGTGGAGTGACGGGACGGCAGGATTTGAGCTGAGCACCATGAAACACGGAGACACTGCTCATAGGCGCCTGGGGGTTGTCATGGATTTTGGCGTGGAAGAAGAGACTCACTGCGTAAGGGGGGAGCTGGGTGCGATACTACGGCACCAGCTTGCCACCCCCCTGTACATCGGCCTGGCGTATCTTGACCCCAGCGAGGCGCGACGGATTGAGAAGCAGGCGTCGACCGGTGACCTGCTGTTGACCAGTCTGCACGATCTCCTGTACAGCGAAGCGCCTCCTTTGACGCTGCTGATGGCAGCGAAGAGCTACGCCAAGCGGTCCCGCCTGGGATGCGGAGCGATGTTGCCAAAGGAAGTCGCGTCAGTGCTCTATTTCGCGTCGATCGCCGTGGCCCTGGTGCGGTGTCAGGAACCCATCTCCAGCCTGTCGACCGAACGGGTTCTGATGGGGCTGGGGTGGTCACTCGGTCAGACCTGGCTTGACGCTGAGTTGAGAGTTCTTCTCAAGGAGTGCCGCGACATGATCGCGGTTGCGGCTGTGGACGAGAGTGCGGAAGGTAGTCTGTGTCCGGATAGGGCGGGGATGGACAATGGCGTTGCCGTGTAGGGCAGACGGGGACGGTTTTGTGACGGTTGGGGCTGCATGGGAGACGGGGAATGAGGGACATGGCAGTGGGGACGCCGTCTGCCGGTAGAGTTCGTGAGGGGACGTCAGGACCTTCTGCCTTCCGCACTCACGCCCACAGCGGGGACTGACGGGATGATCGCACCTGGAGACGGCGGCTTGTCCCGCGGTAGCGAAGCGGAGGCGGATCCTCCGCAATTACGAGCAAGAGTTGAACGTGGATTGAAACAGAAATGAGCGAAGACAGCACTCGCACCACCTCTCTGGCACACTATAAGGTGCTACCTGACATTTCGCCCCCCCCCCGCCCCCGCTCGCCGTAGGCCGGATTTGCAATCCGGCCCAAACCATGCCGGTTTTCACCGTCGCCGTCAAGACTTCCCACGTCCCCCGCCCGGGCCCGACAAAGTCAAAACGCACCCGGCCAACCCACTTCCTGAATCGGTCCCATTCCCCCGTCCGCCCTGCACTCCGTGTAAGGATATTCCTGACATACGCCCATTCGCGTTCTGTGCTTCAATCGCATCGAACCAACAGCAGGAAAGGAGCCCCTACCACATGAAACGTCTCACGAGGAGATTGTGGATCGCGGCATTGCTCGCGATCGGCGTCTGCGAGTCAGGATGGGCGACCGCCCAGGGGAGCCGCAATGACGGCGATACCGTCTACTGGGGAGCGCCCCGGTACACGGTCGGAGATCACTAAGTCCTGCCGCCCGGCGCACCGGAATGGCTTGTCGCGGCGTTCAAGGACGGCGGCCACTTCGCCACAAACGTCCCGGCCTGGTACGTGCCCACCGCACAGGCGGACGGCGCGCCGGCATGCCTCTACGTGCTGCTTGACCGCGAAAAGCTGCGGGAATCGGACCTGTGCCTGCAGGTCGAGCTGTACTCGTCGCCGCGGGCGTCTCTCATGGTCGACCTGGCCGACGCGGATTTCGAGACACTGGCAACCAACGTGGCCGGCAATCTCGTCCTGGACCACAATGAGCTGATCCGGGTGGCCGCGTCCCTGCCGCTGGCAGAGAACGGGTCCGCCACGTTCATCCGGCTGCGCCACGAGAGCGGCGGGTCGATAGTTACCGAGACAACGCTTCTACGCATCCCCGTGGTGGCCGCCGTCGACGACGTGCTGTCGCCGACCGCAACCGATGCAGGTGACCCCACCGGCGCTCGTATTGTAGAAGTGAAGGGAACGGACCCCCAGACCGAAAACACCGCGCAAACAGCAGCTTTGCTGGGGCAACTGGAGGGGACCAACACGACTACCGCTGCGACGGCTGCACCGGGAACGGGCACGGAACCGAGACGACTGTCCGCGCGGATCATTCACGTCAGCAAGGCGCGGGGACGAGACAGTTTCTCCGGGCGAAGCCGCGCACTGATTCTCGAGTGGACCGACGATGCTCTGAAGTTGGGAGCTAACGAACCGCTTGGCGGTACGAACGCGGTTGCCGCGGGTTCAGGCGGCGACGATTCGCAGACCGTGGGGAGGTACGTGGCCGTGGATGGTCCAAAGCGCTCGATCGTTGCAGGTATCAAAGCCGCGGGACCGGGAGGAACAGTCGTTGTCCACTCAGGTGTATACCCCGAGGAGGTCAATCTATGTGGGAGAAACGTCTCGGTTCACATCCGCGGGGATGTACACATCGGCCGGCCTCGCAAAAGGGCGCGTCCCCGCGTCCCCCCGGTCTGGAAAGGCGTCGTAACAAACACGCCTTCGGGAGCGCAAGATGAAGGCGTCCAGGCGCATTCAACGCTTTGATAAACAGAAGAAGAACAACCAATACAGGAGAACCGACATGACAAAGCTGGAGAACATCGGCATATCGACACTGGCGGCCGTGGCCGTCATCGGCGGCTGGCTGAGCGGAGTGACGGCGGCAAACGCTGACCTCACCACGGAGGATCTGCGCGTCTATGGGACGTTGACCGTCGCTCCCCCGAACTCATTCACGACCAATTCCTGGGAACTGTACTACCCGTTCAGCACCAACGGCGCCGTTGCCGATCAGAGCGGTAACAGCAACACGGGAACGGTAACCGGTGCGTCGTGGACGAACGCCGCCAAGGTAGGCGGCGGCATGGTGTTCGACGGCTCGGGCGACTACGTCACGGTGGCCAACGAGAGCAACTTCGACTTCGGATCGAGTGACTTCACGATCTGCTTCTGGATGAACCCGGATGAATCCAGTCCCGCGACGACTCGAACGGTGATGTCGAAGTACTACACCTCCGGGCAGAGATCGTGGATCGTCCAGTACCGTACAAGCGGCGAGCTGCGCACCGATGTGTGCCAGAACGGCTCCAGCGGCGACGTCGGAGTCGAGACGACCGAGAACGATATGGAGGCCGGAACGTGGTATCACGTGGTATTTGTCAAGTCGGGTACGGCAGGCACGTTCTACGTGGATGGCGTGCCGCTTTCGGACAACGAGGCAACGCTCTACGCGTCGGTATACAACAACTCACAGCCCGTACGGGTGGGTACCTACAAGAGCGGTGCCGGTTCCCTGTGCAGCTTCTTCAAGGGCGCGCTGGATGAGATCCTCGTGTACAAGCGCGCGCTTTCGAGCAGCGAAATCACAGAGTTGTATCTGTACGCCGACCCTCCGGCCGATGCGGGTGTGACCTGCATCCCGCCGGGCGGCGACATCTCAATGGGTTCCTACACAAACCGTCCGTGACCGCCGTCCAAGAAAGGGGAGTTCCATGAGAACAACCATACCGTACCTCCGGCGTGAGACGGGCCCGCAATCGGATTGGAGCCGGTGGTCCTCCGCCGTCAGCGACCGCGCGTCGATTGCAGAAGGAAAACCAACCGAGCCACGCCCGCCCCTGTTTCAACCGCGCGCGCTGTCCCGCCACCCCATCCGGCGGAGGACCGCCGGCTCCATGGCAATGTCCGTGGGCATTTTGCTGCTTGCGCTTGGCGTGAACGTCCCCGCCGCGGACTACCCCACCTGGTGGACCGCGCGCACCGTCGTCATTACCGACGCCCCGGTCACCAACGACTTCGGGGCTGTCAACCTGGGGCAACTGAAGTGGTTCGCCACCAACGCCTGCGCCGAGCTGGAGGCCAACCTGTCCGGCGGCGCCGGTACGGCGCTCAAGGAGCTGGTGGGCGACTTCGCCTACTCCAACAACTACACGGCCGTGAACGTGGGCCAGGTGAAGAATGTCGCCGCGAAGATCTACGACCGGCTGATCGCGGAAGGACTCACCAACGGCTACCCGTGGACCGAAACCACCACGGATGACAACGACTACGCCGCCTGCAACGTCGGACAGTTGAAGTACGTCTTCAGTTTCGATCTGGAAAACTGGCCGGAAACCGAGGATACGAGCTTCACGCTGGACAGGGGCTTCTACGCAAATACGTTCACCACCACGGTAAGCTGCGCCTCGAATGCCGTGATCTACTACACCACGAACGGAACTGCGCCGTCGTTCACGAACGGCAGCGTGGCCACCGGCTCGGTCGACGTCGTTATCGACGGCACGACCGTGTTGCGCGTCATGGCGCACGAAGCGAACAAGAAACCGACCGACATCGACACCCAGACCTATCTCTTCCTCGACGACGTCATTGCCGCGACGAACGCCCCGCCCGGCTACACCAACACATGGCGGTGCACGTACAACGGCAACACCAACGAGGTCGACGCCGACTACGGGATGGACACGAACGTCGTTCACGACCCAAGCTACAGCAACCTGGTTGACGGCGCGCTTCTGTCGATCCCGACACTCTCGATCACTATGGACCCGGACGATCTCTTCGGAGAGGACGGCATCTACTATCAAAACAGCGACGAGGGCTACGAGCGGGCCGCGGGTATCGAACTGATCTATCCCGACAGCCGGGAAGGCTGCCACGCAAACTGCTCCATCAAACCCCACAGTCGCTTCTGCGAAGCTCCGGGCACAAGTGGGGAGGACATCAACCTGAAGCGTTCCTTCAGGCTCTCGTTCAAGAGGGAGTACGGCGAGACAAAGCTCAGGTTCCCGTTCTTCGAAAACGCCCCCGAGAATGCGACCTCCGCGGTCGGCGAGTTCGACCGCCTCGTCCTGCGGGCCGGATCGAACCGCGGCTACGCGGGCAAGAAGGCCCTGAACCAGCTCTGGACGACTTACACGCGCGACCAATGGGGACGCGACAGCCAGATTGCGATGTCGGGCACGGGCGTGCACGGGACGTTCGTGCATCTCTACTTGAACGGGATCTACTGGGGCGTCTACAACGCCTGCGAGCGTCCCGACGCCTGGTTCACTTCGGCCTACATGGGCGGAGAGAAGGAAGACTGGTACGCGGGCAAGGAGGGCACGGACATCAGCGGCGACAGCTCCACGTGGGGCGAGCTCTTCGACATGTGCGTGGATACGAACGTCGACTGGACCGCTACGAACGCCTTCGAGGACGCCAGGGAGCTGCTGGACGTCACCAATTTCTGTGATTACGTCATCGCCTGGTGGTACTGCGGTGGCGGTGACTGGGAAGAGAAGACCGCGGAATTCGAAGGCCCGCGCAACGTCTACGTCGGCAATCGCAACAATCCCACGAACCCGGTCATGTACTTCTGCTGGGACATGGAGGTCTCCTGGGCGCAGAGCACGCTATCGACCGACGGCGCCTGGGTGAAACCCTCCTTCCTCAACAAGGAGGCCAAGACGACCGAAGGCCAGCTCGTGGCCGGGGTCTTCCGGCCGCTGTGGCAGAACGCGGAATTCCGCATGCTGTTCGCCGACCGGCTCTACGAACACTGCTTCAACGACGGCGCGCTCTCGGATGCCAACTCCCAGGAACGCTGGATGAAGCTGTGCAACTTCGTCGAGGACGCCATGATCGCCGAGTCGGCCCGCTGGGGCGACTCGAAAGCCCCCTACGGCCCAGGCAACGACGTGGACGTTATCACCCGCAACGACCACTGGTACAACGCCAGGGACTACGTGTTCCGGCTCATGCACGGCAACGCCAAACGCCTGGTTATCCAATGCCGGGAGGCCGCGGTCCATGGACACCCGATCTACCCGGTCATCGACCCACCCGAACTCACACCGTACGGCGGGGTCGCCAGCGGCTCCTCCGTGACGGTCGACGTGTCCGCGATCGACGGCGAAATCTACTACACGACCGACGGGTCCGACCCCAGGGAATACGGCACGGGGGACGCCGCCGGGACCCTCTACACGAATTCGATCGTCCTGAGCACGACCACAACGGTCAAGGCGCGCGCCAGAAGCGGAGGCGTCTGGAGCGCCTTGGGCGAAGCCACCTTCCATTTCCAGGAGCCGGAAGGCGGGGTGCGGATCACAGAAATCATGTACAACCCGCCCGGCGACAACGACTACGAATTCGTCGAGCTCAAGAACACGGGCATGTCCGCCGTCGACCTGTCAAACTGGAAACTGAGCAACGACATCGACTACACCTTCCCGAATAACACAACCCTGTCTCCGGGCGAATACTACCTCGTCGCTCCCGACGACGATCCGAGTGCGTTTGCGGCCCGGTACGGAGTCGTCCCCGACGGAGAATTCACCGGGCACCTCAAGGCGTCCCTTGATGACCCGGTCGAGCTGCGCGACAGCGCCAATACGCTCGTGCAATCCGTCGCCTTTGACGACGACGAAGACGCCGGCTGGCCGGAAGACGCCGACGGGAACGGCTTCTCGCTTGTCATTCTCGATCCCAACACAAACTGGAACAGCGCCACCAACTGGCGCGCCAGCGCCTGGACCAACGGCTCGCCCGCCGCCGATGACCTCTTCTACGAGCACCTCACCAACAGCCGTCCCGCCGTCAGCGCGGACGCCTTCCTGATGTACTTCGTCAGCAACACCGTTCCCATAAAGGGCAGTGTCGCCGACGACGGTCTCCCGTCACCGACCAATCTCACGGTCACCTGGAGCAAGCTCGGCGGCCCGGGAACGGCCACGTTCGCGGACGCCAACGCCCTGGAAACCACCGTCGACTTCTCGTGCGCGGGCATTTACACCGTCGCCCTGGAAGTCTGCGACGGCGTCTACACCTGCGCCGCCGCCAACGCAATCCTGATCCTGGACGAGCCGCCCACGAGCAACATGGTCTTCCACCTGCGTTCCGACAGCGGGATCTCGACAAACGCCGCCGGCGGCGTTACAAACTGGGCAGACAAGACGGCAAACGGCAACGACGCGACTCAGACAGCCGCCGCCTGCTGCCCGACGTGGCACACGAACGTGTACAAGGCCCTTCCCGCGCTGAAGTTCGACGGGACGAACGACTGTCTCGAAGTGAACGACAACACGGGCGCAATCGGCGCGAGCGGGCCGTACACCAACAAGGCGATTGCGATGGCATTCCGAACCGGCGACGACATAACCACGCGCCAGGTCCTGTACGAACAGGGCGGGACCAACAGCGGTCTGAACGTATACATCGCCGACGGCAACCTCTACATGTGCGCCTGGAGCCTCCCGGCGTGGGGACCGGCGTGGCTCGAAACCGAAATCGCAAAGAACGTGCAGTACACTCTCCAGCTCTGCTTCACCGACACCAACCTGTGGGGCACGGTAAACAGCGAGACCATCGGCGAGACGAATGCCGTGGGCAGCCTGGCGAGCTCCTCCGACGGCGTCTGCGTCGGCGGCGTATCCGGCTGGACGCGCTTCGCCGACGGCAGCACGGCCTCGTCGAGCAACCACTTCGGCGGCTGGATCTCGGAAGTCATCCAATTCGACCGGCAGGAGTGCGTCTCCACCTACCTCAAGACCCGTTCCGGGATCGGTACCGCCTGCCGGTGGAGCGGCGGCACGGCCCTCCGGGCATTTCTCGGTTGGGTTCGAGGCGTTTTCGCCCCGTCCGCTGCTGGCGTCAGCGCGAGTGCGGGTGGCGCAGTGCTGCCGGATCCCCTTCCCGACCTCGACACCTTCCCGTCCTCCAGCGTAGACATAACGTTGGCCGTTGGAACCGAAGGCAACAACTTCTTCATCCGCCTCAACGACGATGACGACAACGACAACGGGACGAACGATCTGGATGAGGCCGGAACGGTGACCAACGAGAACGACCTTGCCCTCATGACCGTTGAACTCACGGGTCTCGACTCGTCGGAGGCGGGCGGAACGCTCACCCTCTCCGCCGGCTGGAGCGGCGCGGACTACAACGTCGAGCTCTGGACGAGCAGCGACAAGGGAACGCCAGTGCCCCTGCCCGTGACCTGGTACGACGCCCCCCAATCCGGCATCTCCACCAACTACTACGTCGAAGGGACCAATCTCAGCACCTACATCGGCGATGCCGGGTTCAAGCTGAAGTATGCCAAGGACGAGTACTTCACCAGAAAGACGGTTACGGGAATCGTGGGTATAGTCGACCTCGACATAGACGCCGATTACGACGCCGACATCGACGTCAGCGACGAGAATATCGAGACGACGCAGGGCGGTGCCGTAGGAATCAACTCCGATGACGACGATTGGGATGAGAACGTTGACCGGGACGAGACCAACTCAATTACAGGAGAGGACGATCTTCAGCAGATCACTCTCAAATTCGGACCGTCGCTGTCCGCCGGCACGGTGAAACTGGAAACCGTCTACTCCGGTGTCGGCCGGATCGCTATATGGGAGGGATCGAACAAGACCACCGCAGTGTCGCTCACAAACACATGGGACCTCTCCACGAACACTGTGCCCTCAAACCTGTGGATTGAGGGCATATCGCCCAGCACCAACGGAGCCCGGGACGTTGAGCTTCATCTGTCGTACGAGAACGGCGGCTTCGCCTACACGGACACCGTTGCGGTCACGGTGTGCGAACTCTTCTATGGGGCCTTCGGCCATGATGCTCAGAACTACGGTTGGCCGCCTGCCATTCCTACGGAGTACGGGGCGTTCACTAATCACGTTCTGTCGAAGGGCGCAGTACTACGGGCGGGCGAATACGTTTTGGTACGTGCCGCGGCAAGCAGTTTTCTGATCCGCATTGCCAATTCCCAAACCGATTACAGAGCTGCACTACACACAGAAGATGCCTATGTGGGTCTTGTTGCCCATGCTAACACCGGTCTTGGTCCAGCGTTTACTACAGGATGCGTTTCCATCGCGGATTTCTTCAACGTAGGAACACCTACTGCGGGAGTGAGTTGTCAGTTCCTGCATGATACCTATCCGTCCTTCTCCGTTGGGGCTGGCGACTATGCGCACGGCACGACGAACTACAACACGACCGAGCTGACCTATGAACGTTTTCCGAATCACACATACACGAATCCCCCCGCCGGTTGGCCGATCCTGACGAATGTTGCGGTGGGGGCGGCTTTCCCGACGAACTACTTTCGAAGTGGCTATGATAGGATGCACTACTACACGAAAGACGCGGACTACGCTACCACCCGTTCGACCAACAGAGTCTCGCTCCTTGTCAGCGCCGGCGCTGCGGACAAACCGGAACTGAAGTACGCCAAGCTCTTCCTGAACCAATGTCGTTCGGGCACATGCTTCTCGGACACGATGAATTACGGTGTTCTCTTCTACAACACGGATGACGATCTGGTGCCGAGTATGGCGTGCGAATACCGTCTGAATGCGTATCTCGATGCGATCTTGGACGACAAGAGCAATGCCGACATCGAAAGCGACCTCGACAGTGGTGGAGATGGTGACATCTACGGGCACAAGGTCTTCTAGTCGGAAAGGAGTGTTATAATGAGAGTGAACCAAACATGCCTTCTGATCACGGCTACATGCATGGCGGCAGGCGGCAGTGCCGTCTCCGCAGACGCTCGACCGAGTGCTTTCGGACGAGCAACTAACGGTGTTCCTCAACAGGTGCTTCGCGTCTTCTCTGCCGCTGGTCCAATTACTCAACGGGAAGAGAGAATGCAGTACTACCGCGCTGAATTCGCCGCTCTCGGTCAGGAAGGCATCGACTTCCTTCTCGAAGAACTGAAGAAGCCGACATACGTCCCTGGGGGTCGTGGTCGCAGATCCTCTCGGAGAACGTTTGTCCGAGAAGCGCGGCAAGTAATACCAACACTCGGGGACGACGCCTTTGCTGCGCTGGTCACGGAACTGGCGAAAAACGGCCGACCCTACTTCAAAGTAAATGCGATTCATGTTTTCTGGCGTAGTGACCACGTGGATTCGTTCGATGCGCTGGCCTCCTGTCTTAACGACTTTCGAAATGCCAAGGAAGACGCCCCACGTGTCGAAGAACCGGGAGGGATAGATGCTGGTCGCGTGGCGTGGAAGGCGTACCATAACCTATTGTCCAAGCTGAAGCGGAGTGGTCTACCTCCGCCGAAGTGGGCGCGAAGCCTTGGGCGCATACCTTGGGAAGATCGCGACGCCGAAGCGCTCCGATTACAGAAGTGGTGGCAAGAGAACAGGGCTACTATCCTTGCGCAGTATCGCGAGCTGCAAACTGAACGGGCAAAGCGGGAATGACCGCACACGCGAACAGTCCAATGTCGACAGCACCGTCTACAATGCCGACGACAAGCTCGAGATGAGCGAGGGCGGCGCCGTGGGCCTCAACAACGACGACGATGACGGTGACGACATTGTCGACCGCACGGAGACCAATTCCATCAGCGGCGAGGACGACCTCATCAAGCTGCGGCTTCGCGCCTCCGCGCCCGGCCCCCGGGGCTGTTTCATCCTCGACATCCCCGCCGGAACGAACCAGGTCAAGGTCTGGACCAACCAGACCAAGTCCACCTCTCCCATGACGTTGCCCAAGACCTGGGACCTCAGCAGCAACACCGTCCCCACCAACCTCTGGATCGAAGGCCTCGTCCCCAGCACCAACGGCGCCCGCGACGTAGAGCTCACCCTCACCTACAGCAACGACACCGTCACCTGCGCCGATACGGTTGCCGTTACTGTGTGCGAGCTGTTTTATGCCTGTTTCGACTACGATGCTCAGACCAAGGCAGACCCCGATTCACCGTACTTCACCGAACACGCCTACTTCACCAACTATGTGGCCGAGAGTGGGGGTGTTCCTCGCGACACGGATGAGTACATACTCATACGAACAGAAGAAAGCAGCTTCTTTGTCAACATAGTGACAAATGCAGATGCGTTCGCGGCTGCTCTCCATACGGAGGGCGGCTACGTTGCTTACTGCGGACACGCCAATGGCGGTGTTGGCCCGGCCTTCGTCAATACCCATACCAATATCTCCGATTTCTTCAATATCGGAACGGAGACAACGGAGATCAGCTATCCGTTTATGGTCAATCACTACCCGAGTTTCGTGGTCAGCAGCAACGAGATCCGGTATGGCGTGACGAACTACAACACGTCTAAGCTCGGATATGAGCGATTCTACAATGTCAGTTTTACGAACCCCCCGACCGGCTGGCCACCCCTCACAGCCGTAGATGTGGGAGAAGCATTCCCAACGCAAACGTGGCGAAGTGGATCGGAGACAATGCAGTACTACTACGACACGGGGACTAACGTAGCCGGACCTAATGCAACGGCGTTGTTGGTGTCTGGTGGCGCCGCGGACAAACCGAAACTCAAGTATCGGAAGTTCTTCATAGACGCTTGTTTTTCGGGTGTCCGATTCACGGACGTGTTGGATTGCGGGGTGCTATTCTACAACTATGACCCTATCAACCACGAGACTGGCGGTATCCTGGAATACAGAACGAGGGTCTTCTTCGAAGCCGTCGTCGACGGCAAGAGCAACGGCCAGATCAAGTCGGACCTGAACGCTCATGCCGGTGGAGGAGACCCCATATACGAGTATCATAATTTCGCTCCGTGAGGCGAACACGGAGAGCGGCAGGAGCGAACAGCGTGGAGACTACGGTATGTGCAAGCACCTTCGAATGAGCGGCATGTGTTTCCTATGTTTGAGTCTACTGGCTACACCTTCTCCCCCGCGAAACGACGGCGCCTCTCCGGCGGCTGCGCGGGGGATGCCGCCAGAAGTAAGAGGCGTTTTCGAGGGGGTGCTAACCCGCCGGGAGAACGAGACGGTTGACAACTACTTCAAGAGGGAGTTCGCCAAGTTGGGGAACTGCGGAATAGACTTCTTGGTTCAGGAACTGAGCAAGCCACAATACTCGATCATCGGAGTACTGCCGAACGGGGTAGAGCGATACGCAAGGACTCGTGCACGGTGGGCTAGGTCTTTCCTGCTCAACGTGGGGGAGAGTGCCGACGACTATCTGTTGGCGAAGCTTAAGACGAACGACAGCCCCCACTTGAGGGTCAACACGGTCTCTTATCTCACGAGGTCGGATCGAGAAGAGTCATTCGATATCCTCGCGAGTTGGTTGGGTGACGAGAGGGTTGCACATGAGCAGGGTCCACCCAAAGACGGTATCTACGTGTCCGCAAGGGTGTCCAGGGCGGCCTACAGCAACCTCAGAAGGAAGATCGCAGCTCTCGATATCTCACCACCGGGTAAGGACTCCGTGATCGTTGTTCGTCTGCCCGATCGCGAGAGACGCGAGGAAGTGCGAAAACTCCAGCAGTGGTGGCGTGACAATCGGGAACAGGTCTTGGCACGATTCAGGGAAAGACAGGCGGAGAAGAAAACGGTAGATGGGACGGCTCGCGGCAAGTGATAGGAGGGTGAGTTGGTTCCGTCCAGACGTCCGGCAAGTACCTGCGACTCGATCTCCAACTTCTTCAACATTGGGACGTCCGTCGCGGGAGTCGACTATGGTAGCGTACGAAGCCCCTACCCCAGTTTTGAGATAGACGCCGGCGAGATGTGTATCTTCATGCGTGACGACCCGAGCGCAGTTGCGAAGACAAACAACGTTTTGCGGTTGAGGAGACGGTTCAACGCGAGAACATGGGTCGATGTAAAACCTCCCGGGGCATCCGTATGGACACGATGCACCGAGAAGACAAACTGGTACCTGAGGTGTGCGGTGTACCGCGCAAGCACCAACGATGTCTGGCAGACGGACCCCAACGCATCGACCAACGACAACACGATGGGAGGGGGAACCACCCCTACGACTTGGGACCTGACACCATGACGCGACAGAACGGGAGGATGGAAATGCTGAAATGGAGACCAAGAGTTCTGGCGGCAGCCACGCCGCTATTCTTGATTTCGTCAGTTTGGGCGAAAGAAGGGGAATGGGGTCGCATGCTGAAGATATCGGCTTTGCTGAGAGACAGGGACCTACGCATGGCAGCAGAAGGGGCAAGGACGCTGGCCGGATCGCCGTATGAAGAAGCGGCACTGATCGCACTGCTCGATGACGACGAGATGCGCGCGAGCAACCCAAAGACCGTGGGCGCTGCAATAACGGTCCTTGGCCACATGAAATCGACGAATGCAGTCGACCGAATAGCGGACATGCTGCTCTACAACGAGGATACCGGAGAGGAGTTCCGCGAAGAGGATTGGGAGTTGTTCGGGAGAAGGAAACACATGCCGTTCATCTACGCTTTGTTTTCCTGCCCGTCTCGTGATGCTCTTAAGAACATCGGTCGACCAGCAATCCCTGTGCTACTGGATAGGATACGACCCGGACGCTGGGACGGGGATCCAAAGACGCGTCACTACGGATACGCGTTTACGTTCTCGGTCTTGTGGAACGCACAACCTGATCATGAACGGTCCTACGACGCGATCCGGAATTGCAAGAAGACGTTGCGACCGTCGGAGCGCGCCCACATGCGGAGTTTCATTGACCTCTTCAACACGGAAGCCCTGAGGATACTCCGCCGGATTCCAGAGGAACATCATACGCACTATCGTGCTCAATTCGAACTTGCAGCGGTTTTGATACGGACGGGGCAAGGCAAGGAAGCTCAGGCGGTGCTGGAGCGTCTGCACGAGCAGTACCCAAGTCGAAAACAGGCAATCAAGAAACGATGGGATGAGTTGCTGGTCAAGTATCATCAGTGAAACGCGCCTGTTGCCTTCATCGTTCGATGGTGCCCGAACGCCGGCAACAACTTCTTCATCCGCCTCAACGACGATGACGACAACGACAACGGGACGAACGATCTGGATGAGGCCGGAACGGTGACCAACGAGAACGACCTTGCCCTCATGACCGTTGAACTCACGGGTCTCGCCTCGTCGGAGGCGGGCGCACGGGGAAGCACGGGGAAGGGACACACCTTCTGTGCGGTCGAGGCGGTATTCTTGTGGGGTGGTGGGTGCCTGGTGCGAAGCTGCGGGCATTGGGGGTGGTAGGAGGCGCGCCGTTGGGATAGTCAGCGCCATTCAGCCGCGTTGTTTGGGCGTGGTTCGCCGAGCGGGGCGGGTTTTGGGCCGTATGGGGGCAGAGTTCGGCGGTGGGTGGCGGGGCGATTTCGCGAGTATTGGGCGGTACCGGGAATCTACCCGGCCCGCGGCGTGGCTATGACTTCGAGGCGTAGTCTCCGCGCGGTGCACAGCCCATTCCATTGTGCGCCGGCCATGGGACGTGCGCCCGTTTTGCGCTTGGCTCCGAAATGGTCGCGGTGGCGCTTGAAGACTCCATCGACATAGGCCCGTGAGCCCAGTACGAGGCCGTCGGAGAAGTAGCGCACCCGGCAACGCAGGACTTGACCGAGCGAGAGTTTGCCGCCGGCGTCGAGAACCTCCTGCACCTCCTCGGCGGAGAAGCCCTTTCTCAGCGGGCGGCCTTCATCGTCGAGCCCGCTCTCTTCGCCGGTGGTGTAGAGGAGCTTGCGGTACTGCTCGGAAGCCTGTGGCCACTCGCTCTCGGCGCCGAGGGAACGGATGACCGTGCCGATGCCCTTGCGTGCCTTTGCGCCTCCGCCGAGGGCCTCGCCGTATCCACAGAAGCGATAGTCCTTGGGGTCCTCGACGATGCCCGCACGCACGGGATTGAGATCGATGTAGGCGGCCGTCGCGGCGACGGCGCTCAGCGGGTCGTGCGATCCGGTTGCGTTCAACTCGTCGGGCTCAACCACAAGACTCTTGTAGCGTTCCTCCCACAGCGTGCCCTTGCGACCGTGGCGCTTGTTGAACCCCTGGGAAAAACCAACCCCGTAAGACTGCTCCCCTATTGACCGGGGCGGCACAGCGCGTGCGC
>CAZKRK010000102.1:0-20156 GCA_964555035.1 uncultured Victivallales bacterium
CTCACATTTGCTCGTAACGGCGGAGGACCGCCGTCTCCAGGGGCTTTTCGGACAGCCTCAAGCTAGTGCCATTCGGGCGTGAGCAGGGGGTTCGTAGACTTGCCGGAGAGCCCTTGCAATGGGGGGGAAGGAGGCGGGAAGCCGGGCCGTGCCGCGCCTGCGCCCTCCGGTGCGGCTCGTTCGAGCCGCACGCTACGGACGCTCTACGAAGTGGCCTTTTTCGGGGGAAAGCGCGTGAAACAGCCTCTTGGCCGTGCTAGGATAATTGCAATAGCGTTGAGGCGCGGCATGGGATAACCGCGCTTTCTTTTGCAATGACGAGCATTGCGAAAACGCAGGGAGGCACTCATGAGACGGCTGTTTTCGCTCTTGATAGCAGCGCTGGTATTGGAGACAAGCGGAGCCCGGGCGTTTGCCAGGGGGGCTTTCGACTACGACGCAAATCCCCCGCCGATGCCGCAGTCGACCCACGCCAACGTGGTCTACGCCACGGTCGAGGGGCGTCCCCTCCACCTGGACATCTACTATCCCGAGGTCGAAGGCGGACCGAGGCCCCTGATGATCTGGATTCACGGCGGCGCCTGGCGCTCATTGGACAAACGCTCAGGCGTAAGTGCGGCGTCCATGGTACTCGAGCGCGGCATGGCGCTGGCCAGCATCGACTACCGGCTCACGAGCGATACGAACTTCACCGAACGCACGTTTCCGGCACAGATTCATGACGTGAAGGGCGCTATTCGTTTTTTGCGCGCCAACGCGGCCAGGTACAAGCTCGATCCCGAGCGCTTCGGCGTGTGGGGTTCGTCGGCGGGCGCGCACCTCGCGGCCCTGGCCGGGACCGGCGGTGACAACGCCTACCTTGAGGGCACGGTCGGCGGCAACCTGCGGTTTTCGAGCCGGGTCCAGGTGGCGGGCGACTACTTTGGCCCCGTCTGCCTGGAGACGCTGGGCGACTGGCACAACGATCCGGGGTCGCCCGAGTCGGACCTCCTGGGCTGGGAGCTGGGCGACATCATCGCCAACCAGGCCAACCCGGCCGAGCCCTACCCGCACTACGTCGGCCTCATGACCAATGCGGGCGCGGTTCATCACGTCAGCGCCGACGATCCGCCGTTCTTCATTGCCCACGGCACGGCGGATCCCTGCATAACCAACCGGCAGAGCATTGACTTTGCGGCCGCGTTGCAGTCGGTGGGCGTGCCGCGGTCGCTGAACCTGGTGACGGGTGCGCTCCACGAGCTGACCGCAATGCCCCATTCCCAGGCGTGCGTTTTTTTTGCTTCGGTGCTGGGCGACCGGAACATGCTCACCAACGGCGGGTTCGAGCACGGTGGCGGGATCAACCCGGAGGCATGGACGAGGGGAACGGCCGGCACCGGGAATCCGGCAGCGTTTCTGTGGGATGCCGGCCGGGTCAACAGCGGAAACCGGTCGATCAGGATCGTGGCGCCCAACAACCGGATGGGGTGGTGGGAGCAGCGAGTGGCGGTTACGCCGGGCACCGTCTACGAGCTCACGGGTTACGTCGCCTGGACCAATATGTCGGCGGGAGCTAACAGCTACGCCAATCTGCAGGCTGTCTTCCGTGATGCCGGGAACAGCGTTTTGTTGGGGGTCGAGCTCCTCGAGCACACTGCCGGCGCGCGGGAGTTCGATCTGGACTTCCGCGGCAAGCTCAAGTTCCGCGCGCCGCCCGGCGCGGCAACGGCGGCAATCGTGTGCTTCGTCAAAGGGAAGGCCACTGCCTGGTTTGACGATCTGTACTTCGGACCGGCGTTGACCGGGTGCATTAGCGGGCAGGTGACGCGTTGCGAGTCGTCGGTCGCCGGCGCACGCGTATGGTTGCATGCCGATCCATATGACCAGGCGCACGAAACGTGGAGCGACGCAACGGGAGCCTACACGCTCGCGGACGTGCCCGTTTCGTTTCCGCGCTATGTCATACGCGCGTCCCACGGCCACTCTCACTGGGGCGCCCGGGGCAACGTCGGCGTGCCCGCCAACGGCGTCACCAACGTGAACCTGTCCCTGCCCGTGACGGCGCCGCTGATGGGCGACACGTTGCACATCCGCCGCGCGAGCCTCGGCCTGGTAAGGCCAGCGTGGACGAACAACATGCGGATGCCTTCGGACGCCGTTCTGGACACGAACGCTTATCCGACCGCGCTGGCGCCTTTTCTCCAGAGCAACGCCTGGTACACCACCGGGCACCCGGCGATCACCTCGCTCACGGCCCGCATCCTGGGTTCGCTTGACCCGGCCCAACGCACCAATGCCCACGATGTGGCGTTCGCGGCCTACGACTGGATCAAGCGCCACGTTCACTACGACGAGCTGGCCGGCAACGAGGAACCCTATCGCGACGTGACCGCCGGCGTGTTCCAGACCGTGGCCACCAACGGGTGGTGCTACGGGCGCGATTTCTACGACTGGTTCCGCGGCCCGGTCTATACGCTCGAACAGGAAACCGGCATCTGCGTCGAACACGCCATGCTGGCCACGACCGTTTTCCGGGCGCTCGGGATACCCGCCCGCCAGAGCCAGGGCGTGTGCTACGTCTGGGCGCAGGGACCGACCACGAGCGGCTGGGTCACGGTCAGCACGTCCACCGGCGCCCTGGGGTGGCGCAATTCGGGTTCGGTCAGCAACGCGTTCGGAAACAAGGCCTTCTCCAAGATCTACGCCATCGACGATACGCCGCTGGTCTACTTCGACTGGGACTGGACGCAGCCGGGACTGTCCCGCGAAGAACACACCTGGGGCGAGATGTACACGGGTACGGAAGGCGGCCTGGCTACGGCGCGGGTCGACCTGGCGAGCTTTGCGACCAACGGCATCGCGCGGCACAATACGCCCTCGCACACGAACCGGTACTACCAGATCGTTTACGGCGGCAACTACCTGTGCCTGGACCAGATGGGAACCAACCGCACGCTGGTGTACCGCTATCCGCTGGTGATGGACTCGCACGCCTACGGCGCGATGACGAACGACTGGGCCTGGTGGTGCAACCATCCCGAGTGCGTCAGCAGCACCTGGGTGGAGCGCGTCGCCAACGAACGCGGCACCCAGCACTGGGTCAACATCGCCTTCGACTTCGAGCTCGACGCCGACGGCAACGGCCTGCCCGACTGGTGGGAGGCGCAGCACGGCCCGCCTGGCGTCCCCCACATGGACGCCGCAGCCGACGACGACGGTGACGGTGTGGACAACCTCACGGAATATCTCGTCGGCACGGACCCCACCAACGCCGCGTCGGTTTTTCAGGTATCGGAGATGCGGTGTGCCGGCGAGGGGATCGTGACTCTTCAGTGGACGGGCCCCGACTGGAGACAGTACGAGGTCGATACCAGCACCAATCTCGTGAGCGGCGGCTGGCGGATGACGAACGGCGGCCTATGGACGGACGCCAACGGTACCGGCGCCTGGACCCGCGCCGTAGCGCCGGACGAAGCCGCCCGTTTCTATCGCGTGCGCGCGGTGGGGGAGTAGGGATTTGGTTGATTGGTCAATTGGTCGATTGGTCGAGAGGACCTTATGTTCTTCCACGTGCCCGCATTGGGAGAGTAGGGGAGGCGTAGGGGCGGCCCGCCTTCGTAGACTCGCCGGAGGTCGGCGCGATGCGCCGACCGGAGACGAGAAGCCGGTTCGCGTACCCGCTACGGCCGTTCTACGAAGAGCGCATGTTTCTTGGGAAAGAAGCGTGCAATGGGTTTGGGGGCTGTGGTACCCTCCCCAAAGTAGCGACGCGGCCGTGACGTGTGGATCTACGCGCTAGGGCCTGCAAAAGGGAGGGGAGTATGGTTAACGCAATGCGAACTCCGCGCCGGTTGGTTGTCTCACTCACGTGCCTCGCGCTGGCGCCGGCAGTTCTTATGACCTTCGGCACACGTGCCGACACGACCATCGATCCCGCGCATCCGCACGCTTACGGGGCGAACGTGGGTTGGATCGATGCGCGCGGGGACATAACCAACGGGGCGGTGATCGGCCGGTTCTACTGCTCCGGGCACATGTGGAGCGCGAACTGCGGCTGGATCAAGTTGGGGGCCGGTACGCCGACCAACGGTTGGCAGTACACCAATGCCTCGGGCAGCGACTGGGGCGTTAATCATGACGGCGAGGGTAGACTGGACGGTTGCGCCTACGGCGAGAACATCGGCTGGGTCGTGTTCGAGCAGCTTCACGGTTGTCCGCGCGTGGACCTGCGCTCGGGTTGTCTTTCCGGTTATGCCTGGGGCGCCAATATCGGCTGGGTCGGCCTGAGCAACACTGTCGCGCACGTGCGCACTGAAAGGCTCGATTCCGGCCCCGACGACGACGGCGACGGCGTGCCCGACCCGTGGGAATATGCCCGCACCGGTACGACCAACGTGCTCGACGGCGGCGTGGACTCCGACCACGACGGCGCGACGGATGCCGAGGAGTTTGCCGCCGATACAAATCCGCTGGACGATGGTGACAGCCTGCGTATCACCGCGTTTGCGCGCAACGGCAGTACGAGCGCGGTTGAATGGACCTGTCGTCCGACACGGCTTTATCGCCTGGAGGAGGCTACCAACGGCCTTGGTGTGGGGTGGGTCGACGCCGGTCCGGGCCTGCTCAGCCCACCGCCGGCGCTTGTAATGGAGCGGGATGTGCAGGCCGACGCAGAGGGACGCTACTACCGCGTCCGCGCAATCGTGCCGGGAGAGTGAGACAGTGGGCCGGATTTGCAATCCGGCCTGCGCCATGGGAGAGCATGTGAAGAGCAAAGCCCCGAACGTGAGTTCTCCACTTGTTCGCAATATGCTCTATTCCGGCTCGGCCGGATTGCAAATCCGGCCCACGAGACAATCGATCGCAGCGGCAGCACTGCGCCACACGCTACACGCGACACAAAGGGAGACAGACATGCACAACGGGACCACACGCGTCATCAACGCCTTGGCGGCGGGGCTGGTCTTCGCCGGAACGTTCGCACTGGCCCAGGCCCCGCTGGATCCGCCGGGACCGCCGGCGCCGACGATGCACTCGCTGGACGAGATCTTCGTCCGCACGGAGGATGCCGCCAACCTGGCCGGGGCGGCGGCGCACCATGCCTCCATCGCCGAATCGCGGACGCCGATTTCGGAGGCGCCGTTCGTCATCAACGAGTCGGGCAGCTACGTCGTGACGGAGAACCTCGTCGTGACCAACCTCGGGGTCCACGGGATTGAAGTCAATGCCTACCACGTGACGCTGGATCTCAACGGCTTCATGCTCAAGGGACCGGGAGCGGGCAGCGGCAGCGGAATCCACCAACCCGCCCAGTACGAGAACCTCGTGGTACGCAATGGAACGGTACTGGAGTGGAAGGGGTTGAGCGAGTACGGCATCAACGCTGCAGGCGAGGGCAACAGGATCGAGAAAGTGACGGCGCTGCACAATAGCACCGGAGTAGCTGCCGGACCGAACGGTGCGGTTGTTGAGTGCACCGTTCTCACGAACTCGGTCACAGGTATCGATGGCGGTGTCGCGTGCGCTGTGAGGGAATGCACTGTCAAGGGCAGCACCACGGGCATCAACGTCAAGAGCGGTCTCATTGCCGGTTGCGTATCGGCTTACAACAACTGGGGCATCAGCGCCGACTCCAACGCCACCATCAGGGGGTGCGAATCGTTGCGCGGCGGATTCGAGGGGATCACCGTGGGGGACAACTGCCTCGTGACCGACAACGCCACCGGGAGGCTCACGGATCGCAGCGAGGGGTCCGGGTCGGCCTGCATTCGCGTCACGGGCAGCAACAACCGCATCGTGAACAACCACTGCACCGGCGCG
Source organism: uncultured Victivallales bacterium (assembly GCA_964555035.1). GTDB lineage: Bacteria > Verrucomicrobiota > Kiritimatiellia > UBA8416 > CAYOBW01 > CAZKRK01. The sequence continues at coordinate 5,800 of CAZKRK010000102.1, forward strand.
GACAACGGGCTGGAGATCGACGGCAGGGACAACTACGTGGCGGGGAACACCGTGCGCGACAACAACGACAACTACGAGATCGCCGACAGCAACAAGGTGAATGTCCTTCTGTGCGAACTGCCTGAATCCATCGAGTGGCCATCAACAGTGACATTTGCCGGGTCTCTCAATGGGGCGCCGGCCGCGCACGGCATAAGCATCCTGGCGGATAACGTCACAATTGATCTGAGCGGACACTCACTGATCGGTTCCACCAATTCATGGGACGGCATTACGGCCGGCTCCAGGAAGCATATCGCCATCAAGAACGGCACGGTCCGTGGTTTTTCAGGGAGTGGCATATACCTGGCAAATGCAGACCGTTGCGTACTGACTGACGTTCGTTGCGTGGAGAACGGATCCATGGGAATCGCGCTCGGCAACGACGCCACTCTCACAGGATGTCTGGTCATAACGAACGGCGCCACAGGGATCAAGACCGGCGAGGACGCTCAAATCCACCAATGCACTTCCAGCGGAAACAGCGGCACCGGAATAGAGACGGGAGGCAAGTCCCTGGTCACCGAATGCAAAGCCTCCGACAACAGTTCGCACGGATTGCATTGTGCGTACTCAAGTACCATTCGCGACTGCATTTCAACAGACAACGGCACCTACGGAGTTCTCATCGAACTGCGCGGAAGAGTCCTTGGTACCACAGCCAACGAGAACGGCAGCCACGGGATAACCATGCATGGGCAAAACGTGATCAGGAACTGCACGGCCATTGGGAATGATGGCGCCGGCATACGTGCAACCGGCAGTGTTGTGACAGACAACTATTGCAGGCTGAATGTTGGCGGAGGCATTGTCATACACGCCTCTTATACCATTGCCGAGCGGAATGTGACCGGCGGTGATTGGCAGTTTGGCATCAGATGCGATGACAACGGCAACTATGTCGGCAGCAATCGCTCTGCAGGCAGCGCGACAAACTTCCACATTGGCGCAGGAAACGTAACCGGCAGCGGTGGCAATGCGAACATAGAGTACTAACAGCGACAGTTGCCCCGTCGAACCGAACAAGAGACGTGCAACATGCCGATCCACCGTGGCAAATCGACGCCGGTTCCGACCTGCTGGGTCCGCCGCCGGCGCTCGTAATGAAACAGGATGTGCAGGCCGACGCAGAAGACCGCTGCTACCGCGTCCGCGCAATCGTTGCCGGGAGAGTGAGGGCGAGTTGGTTGATTGGTAATTGGGCAATTGGTTGAGTGGGGGATTGTCGCGAAACAGACAACACGAGGAGGAAGCATGAAACCAGTGATTCGAATGTGGATAGCGGTTGTGGGGGCGGCTGCGTGTTGCTTGTGCGCGGTGGCCGGGACGATCAATCCGCCTGGATCGCCGAGCTCGAGCAACAGCGCGATGTACACGTTGCAGCAGATCTATGACCGGTTGACGGAGGGGTCCAACACGGCCAAGAGGGTTACGGCGTTCGAGGAGCCGACCAAGCCTCCCAGCGGCGTGTCCAGCGGGGTGACCCTCAATCAAGTCATGCAGGCGTGTCCGAAACACGACAGCGTCCACGGCGCAAGGGCCAACGACGTCCGCGCGGGCAAGAAGTACTGGTCGCTCAACGTCAGCGGTGGCGGGCCGTGGGGAACGACAAACGGCACCGGCGCCGAGCGGCAGTTCCTGGCCACTACCACGATCGTATCGAACGGTTTCTACGCGGTGACGAACCTCACCAAGGTAGACCTGGATCTGGCAACTTCAAACATACTGGCAAATGCTGAGATATTCGGGGTTCCGGGCGACGCCAATGTCGTCAACACCAGCTCGGGCAATGCGACCACAAACGACATCCGCAGCGGGAAGATCGCCTGGGTGAACGGGGTCTGCGTGACGGGGACCTCTACGAGGACGCTGTCACCGACCACCACGGTCGTAGCGGCGGGGTACTATGCGGCGACGAACCTGACGCAGGTGGACGTCCATCTGGCGCCCTCGAACATCCTGGCGAACGTCGAGATATTCGGAGTCAAGGGCGACGCGAACGTGGTCGATACCGGCTCGGGCAACGCGACCTCAAACGACATCCGCATCGGCAGGATCGCGTGGGCGAACGGCACGAAGATCACGGGGTCGATCACGAACGAGGCGATCCTGGCCTCGACGGACAACGTGCCTGCGGGGTTCTACGTGCAGACGATTCTCAGCGATGTGGACACGGATCTGCAGGCGTCCAACATCATCGTGGGAACCACCATATTCGGTGTGGCGGGCACCCACATCCTCGCCCCGATTCCGGCCCCCGTGCTGAAGACCGGACAGACCAACTGCTACCTTGTCGGTGATGACGGACACTACGAGGCCGGCGCCGCTGAACGGACGCCGCGCTTCCGTTCGATGCCGACCAACATCAACGGAAAGACCCACACTGTCGTAAAAGACAGGGTGACCGAACTCATGTGGCTGCAAGACGCTATGGGTACCCCATACAGCACATGGGCCAACGCCCTGAACGAGTGCGCAACCATGAGTTATGCCGGTTACTCCGACTGGCGCCTGCCGAACGTAAACGAGCTCGCGAGCCTGTTGGATTATGGCAGCTACCCGCTCCTGGTAGTGGACAAGGGCAAGCCCTTCAAAGCGGGAGGGTGGTACTACTGGACCAGCACGACGGACCCGGCAGCGACCAACTTCGCCTACCGCGTATACGTGGAGGACGGCACCGTAGACAGCACGCTCAAGACCTATGCCAGCCATTCGTTCTGGCCCGTCCGAGGAGGGTTCTAATGTACATCGATCGTGAGTTGAATTCAGGAGGGAGCATCATGCATCACCGAACGATCCTGGCAACCGTCGGAGTGCTGCTGGTTGCTCGATGCGCCACATTCGCGGGCAATCTCGAGCCGCCCGGTTCGACGACCAACGCGAACACGGCCATGTACTCTCTAGACGACATCCGATTGCACCTGGGTGGCTGGCCGTTGTACGCGCTCTCCCCGAGCACCACGAATCAGCCGTCGAAAGGTCCGACGGACAACATGACCAAAGGCAGCGGCCCGAGTTTGGACGACTGCATGGCGAAAGCGCCCGTAGCGGACGATGTCAACGGCGCGACTACGAACGACGTTCGTGCGGGCCGCACGTTCTGGAGCCTGCGGACGACAGGAGGAGAATGGGGGCTTCAGACCGGCGCCGTGCCCACGCGCGTGCTCTCGCCCGCCACCCCGCAGGTGACCAACGGCTTCTACGCGGACACGAACCTGACGATGGTGGACAACGACCTCCTTTCTACCAATATCCGCGCGAATGTGAAAATCTTCGGGGTGCTGGGGTGCATCTGGAACGTAGACACCAGCTCCGGAGACGCCTCCGGGACCGACATCCGTAGCGGAAAGACGGCCTGGGTCGACGGCGGTGAAGTCACCGGCACGATCCCGACGCGGACGCTGTCCGACAGTACGAACGCGGTTTCCGCCGGGTACTACGCAGCCACCAATCTCGCGGTGGTGGATTCCGATCTGGCGTACTCAAACATAGTCGGCGGCGTGAAGCTCTTCGGCATTTCCGGCACATCCACGGTGGCCAACACAAGTTCGGGCACCGCGGAAGCGTCCGACATACTGACGAACAAGACGGCCTGGGTCAAGGGTGTGCCGGTCAGCGGTGCGATTGTGCCGCTGACACTCTCGCCCGATACGAACGTAGTCTCGGCGGGATACTATGCCGGCACGTCTCTCAACCAGGTAGACCCGGACCTTGCGTCGGGGAATATCGTGACAGGTGTGACCATTTTCGGCATTCAGGGGAAGGCCGGGGCGGAGGTCCCGGTGGTGCCTTTGCCGAGAACAGGCCAGACCAATTCCTACTACGCCGCCGACGATGGGGCTCTCCAGCGGGGCAAGAAGTGGCCGACCGCGAGGTTCGTTGCCGGTACGGGGTTGATGTCGACCTGCATCATAGACAACCTGACGGGCCTGATGTGGGCCAAAGACGCTTCGCTGTACGGCCAGATGACCTGGAGCAATGCGGTCACAAACTGCCATGCGCTCACCACGCTGGGAGGAACCAATGACTGGCGCCTGCCGAACGTGCGCGAGCTGCGCAGCCTGCTCGACTACGGTCAGTACGAGCCCGCGCTTCCCGCCGGGCACCCGTTCACCAACGTCATGTGGAACGCTGCGCCGCTCGACAAGTTCTACTGGACCAGCACGACCTACGTAATCCCTAAGAGCTGGCCGGATCCATATGATGTGAGCAACGCGCTGTGCGTCAACATGCGTAATGCCGCATCCCTGAAGAGAAAGAAGTCACTACCAGGCTACGTCTGGCCCGTGCGAACGCACGTAACCTCGATCCAGAACAGGCCCTAACGCGGGAGGAGTGCGATGAGAACGCTAAGCAGCAAAATGATGTTTCGCCGGCTCAGCATTACGCTCGGACTCGCGTTGGCGACGAGCACGATGGCGGGCACGGTTTCGATGGTCGTCAAGTGGGACTTCGGGGATACGCTCGCGTGTACGATCTCCGACAGCAACAAGTGGGCCTGGTCGGAGACTACGGGCTGGATCAACTTCAGCCCGAAGACGTCGGGATGGTACGATCACGTGGTCTATCACACCACGAGCACCACCAATTTCTTCTCGGGCTACGCCTGGGGCGAGAATATCGGCTGGATCCGGATGGGCGTCGACGCCAACGGCCCCTTCGCCAATTCGTCCACGAACAACTGGGGCGTGAACGTCGACGCCAAGGGCGCCTGCTCCGGATACGCCTACAGCTCGCAGGCGGGGTGGATCAACTTCAAAACGGCCTACACCAACGTGACCATGCACCCGACCAACGGTGTGTTCGACGGCTATGCCTGGGGCGAGAACGTCGGTTGGATCCACTTCCGGAACGACGCAACACCCTACAAGGTGCAAAGGGGAACTACGCCCGCGCTTCGTATGTGGTGGCTGACCCAGATGGTCGATCCCCCCGGTTTCGTGTCGGTGGTAAACGCCGGCAACGACGACTGCAGCTACGAGGACGCCAACTGCGGCGGCGTTGACTACGAGTACCGCATGGGCGAGTGCGAAATCACCGCGGGGCAGTACGCGATCTTCCTCAATGCCGTCGCGACGGACGATCCGCACGGGCTGTACAACCCGCAGATGTGGGACAGCGACTTCGGCTGCAAGATCGAGCGGCACGGCGAACCGGGGGAGTATTCCTACAGCGTCGCGGACGACCGGGCGGCGCGCCCGGTCAACTTCGTCTCGTGGGGCGATGCCGCGCGCTTTGCCAACTGGCTCTCAAACGGTCAGCCAATCGGCCCGCAGGATCCCGCGACAACCGAGGACGGTTCCTACGCCCTGCACGGCGCCCTGACCGACCCCGAGCTCATGGCCGTGACGCGCAAGATGCCGGCCGAGGGGGGGCGCTTTTTCATCCCCTCCGAAGACGAGTGGTACAAGGCCGCCTACTACGATCCCGAGAAGCCCGGCGGTCCCGGCTACTGGCGCTATCCCACGGTGTCGGACGAAGCGCCCGCCAACGATCTCGTACGACCCGACCCCGGCAACAGCGCCAATTTTCTGGTAGAGCCGGACGACTACACGCTGGGCGCGCCCTACTACACGACCGAGTGCGGCGCGTTCAGCAACTCCGCCAGCCACTACGGAACACTTGACCAGGGCGGCAACGTCTGGGAGTGGAACGCGACCCTGTTCGAGGGCGACAAGTTCGGCCTGCGCGGCGGCGCCTACGACAGCCCGGAGCGTGACCTGAACCCGGCGCGGGACTACAAACTGCCCACCACGGAAGCCGCCAACATCGGCTTCCGCCTCAGCGAAATCAGCATGTTGTCCGGCCGCGTCTTCGCGGGCGACGTGGGCGTGGAGACCACGCCGTTGGCGGGCGTGACCGTCTCGCTCTACGGATCTTCTGAAGCCTACCTGCCCGATACGAACAACTTCATTGCCTCCACCACGACCGACACCAATGGTTGGTATCAATTGAACGCGTCGGGGAATTGGAGCGTGTTTCAAATCCATGAAACCGACCCGGCGGGCCACTTCTCCGCCGGGGCCACGACCGTCAGCGGCCGGGTTGTGTCGGTCAACTGCATCACCATGGAAGCTCCGCTGTCCGGCAAGCCGCTGACCGGCAACAAGTTCTGGGACAAGCCCGGCGACACGCAGGCAGCCGATCTGAACATCGAGTTGATACGGAACTGGCCTGCGCAGGGCCTGCTCTCCCCTGGATCGAATGTTCAGTACGCCGTGGTGTTGCGGAACTTCGGATCTCATACGAGCCACAATGCGGTTGTGACTCTGGAACTGCCCTGGCAGATCGACTATGTTGCGGCCGACATCTCGCCCGTGGTCGTCAGTAACGATCCCGACGTTCTCCAGTGGCCGTTGGCCTACATGGAGCCGGTGGAGGTCGGTCACGCTGTCATATTTGTTGTGCAGGTCGACGCCGTTGTAAGGTCCGAGGCCACCGGAAGCGCCGTCAGCACGGCGTCCGTCACCAGCACGACGCCCGACTACCACCAGCAGAACAACTCGTGTACGCACACGGACACGGTCGCCGGCGAGCGGGTCCGTGACATGGGCGACGAGAAGTGGCTGCAACCGCCCGACCTGACTTCGAGCGGCATCGACGTTCGCGTCGACCGCTACGACGGCACGGAACGGCTGATGGCGGACGACTTCAGGTGCACGAACATCGCCACGATCACCGGCGTGGACCTGTGGGGGTCATGGTCGAACGACTACCGCCCCGGCCAGATTCAATCGCTGCACCTGGCGTTCTACGCCGATGTTCCCAGCAACGAGTCGCCCTACGGCTACAGCATTCCGGGCAACCTGCTCTGGCAGCGGGACTTTGCTCCGGGCGAGTTCGTCGAGGAGCAGTACTATCGCCTGGACTGGGAGGACTACGAATGGTGGTGGGACCCCGACAATTCGATCAGGCTGCCCAACGGCGACCGGCAGGTTTGGCGCGTCTCCGTGACCAACCTCGATTTCATTCAGTACGGCTCGACGAACGATCCGGCCGTCTACTGGCTCGGCGCCTGGGCCGAGCTGAGCGAGGGCGGCCGTTTCGGGTGGAAGACCTCGTCCAACCACTGGAACGACAGTGCCGTGCGCTGGGACATGGTGCACGGCGAATGGCGCGAGCTGCGCTACCCGCCGGCGCACCCCGCGCACTCCAACGCCATCGACCTGGCCTTTGCGCTCTACGAAGGACCGGTCGAGATCGAGTGTGCCGACCTGGAAGTGACAGAGCTGTCGATCACGCTCCCGACGAACACTCCCATCGCTCCGGGCACTCAAGTTCTATACGAGTTCGAAGCGGTGAACAACGGCCCCAGTGTGGCGTCGAACACCGTGCTTACGTTTGAATTGCCGCTGGGGATGTCCTCCTTGCACACTAACGGCCTGATCAGCACCAATCCGGACGTGCTGCAATTGACGCTCTCCGCCGTCATGTCCAATTCCACGATCGTCGGGTCGGTGTGGGCCGAGGTCGCCAGCAACGCCTCCGGCGTGGTTACGGCCAGGCTCACCGCCGTCAGCGACACGCTCGACACGCTCCCTCACAACAACACGGCCGAACACGCGAGCCTCATTGGCTTGCTCGATTTCGGCGACGCGACCGACTCCGCCAATTTCCCCACGCTTCTGGCCGACAACGGTGCGCGCCATGTGGTCGTTTCCAACTTCTGCCTTGGTGTAGCCATCGACGCCGAGACAAACGGTCTGCCCAACGCAACGTCATCGGGTGACGATGAGAATGGCACGGATGACGAGGACGGCGTCACTTTCACGTCGCTTCTCATCCTGGGCGGCCCGCCGCTCACGGTGGATGTGGTGGCCTCGCAGTCGGGTGTGCTGGACGCGTGGGTCGACTTCGCGGGCGATGGGACGTGGAACAACAGCGACCGTGTGTTCACCAATCAAGCGTTGACGGCCGGAACCAACCACCTTGCATTCGCTGTGCCACAGATACCGCATCTGGGCGGCGTGGTTGTCTCCAGGTTCAGGTTCAGTTCCCACGGAGTATCGTCATATGACGGTCTGGCCCTCGATGGCGAGGTGGAGGACTACGTGACGCCGCAGGTCGCGCTTCTCGACTACGGCGATGGCTACGGCTCGACTCTGTCCAGCGACGGGCCCCGGCATGCCGTCACCAATCCGGCTACGGGACTGTGGCTGGGGGACGCGACCGATTCGCCGGACGCCGACATCGATGGCGACGTTGCCGAGAGCTTCACCAAGGACGACGTCACCATAATCGACGACGAAAACGGCGTGTTTGTGCCCCAGTCCACCGACGATCCGGGTGGCGACTACGTCACGAACCTGACGGTCATCGTCAACGGCGGCGGCTACGTCGATGCCTGGATCGATCTCGACCAGGACGGGGTGTGGGAACCGCTCGGCGGCTCGGCTGGGCCGGAGAAGGTGCACGACGCCTATTTGCCCGCAGGAACCAACGCGATCACGGTACCGGCGCTGCCCGTCGGCCGATACGCATCGCGTTTCCGCATCAGCGCGCAAGGCAACCTGGGGCTCGGCGGCGTGGCCATGGGCGGCGAGGTAGAGGACCACATGCTGGTTGTCGAGGAGGCACCCACGCCCATGCTGCAGGGACGTGTCTTCCGGGGCACGCTCGGCATCGAGACCAATCCCCTCGCGGGCGTCACGGTCTCGCTCTACGGTTCCCTCAACCCCTATCCCGACATGGGCACGTTCGTCACCAACACCGTCACCGACACGAACGGCTGGTACGGACTCCGTGCGTCGGGCTGGTGGGACTTCTACCACATCGTGGAAGCCGACCCGACGGGCCATACGTCCGTCGGTGCGACAAGCGTCGATGGCGCGATCAAAACGGACAACTGGATTGAATACACCCACCCGCTGGCCGGCAAGACGCTGACGGGCAACAAATTCTGGGACGAGCCGGCAGAGCCCACCAACGGTTGGCTGGAGGGCATGATCACGGATTACGAATTGCCCGGCACCGTGCCCCCCTGCACCGCCGCGACCGTGTGGATCGATCCAGGCGGTCTGGTCGTTCCGGCGGACCCCACCAACGGATACTACGGCCCGGTCGCACTGACGGCGGGGGTGTACAACGTGACGGCTTCCGCACCCGGATACTCGACGCAGACGGTCGCGTCAATAGGCATCGTCGACGAGGTTACCACCACGCAGGACTTCGCCTTGCAGAGACCGGTGATTGACGCGTGGCCGTTGAGTTTCACGGGCATCACGGTCGTCGTGAACGAGGTGGTGACGAACTACCTCACCATCACCAACAGCGGCCACAAAGTGTTGGCGGTCGAAGTGACGGAAGAGACGGGTTCCGTGCCGACCAACGTGCCGTGGTGCCAGCAGGACCCCATCATGGCCACGCTCCCTGTCATCTCGGGGAACCTGGACTTCGACATCGTGTTCGCGTGCACGACGGTCGGCGTGCACACCTGTACGCTGCGCATCATTCACAACGATCCTGCCGAGGGGGCAATCGTGATACCGGTGGAGGTAAACTGCGTCGCAGGGCCCGAGCCCGAACCGACGCTGACTCCGAAGTGGGTGCAGTCCCCTGATCCGGAGGCGGGGCTGGACATTCAGTCCTGGGGGTTGGAATACGGCAGCCAGAGCGGCACGCACTACCGCGTGGCCGACGACTGGTTGTGCGACGGCCGCTCCATTGACGGACTCTGCTGGTGGGGCTCGTACATCGGGATGGCGTCGAATCCTCCGCCATCGGACATCCGGCCCAACGGGTTTGTGCTGCGCTGGTACACCGACATTGCCGCGACCGAGAGCAATCACAGCATGCCCGGTGCGCTGCTGGAGGAAGTGTTCGTGCCCCTGGCGTCCCAGGGCGCCACGAACGCACCGGTCGGCACGGTCCTGGAGACGTTCGAGTTCACGGTGGACCTGTCGCAGATGGACCCGCGGCCGGACCCGCCGCTCGAGCACGAGTACATGTACCACGTCAAGCTGTCCAAGCCGTGGCTGGAGAAAGAGGGCAACGTCTACTGGCTGAGCGTCGAGGCGCGCTACGAGTCCGTCGCGCCGTCCAACGGCGTGTGGGGTTGGGCCACTGCCGATCCCGGCGCAAACTGGAATGACGACGCCGTGCTGTCGCGCGGCGAGAAGCCCCCGGTGTGGGACGAGCTGGTCTACCCGCCGCAGGTGGCGCCGTGGAGCGGCATCGTGAACCATCCCTATGCGGGGGAATCCGTCAACATGGCCTTCGAGCTGCTGACCGACGTTGTGGGCCGCCGCGCCAAGAAGTGGGCCCAGGGGCCGGACATGGTCGAGGGCGTCAATATGGCGAGCTGGCGTCGTGACGGACAGACGGGCGTACTGCGGGCGGACGATTTCGTGCATGACGGGCGCCGCGTTACCGACATCCACTGGTGGGGCTCGTACATCGGATGGCACTCCGGCATTACCGGAAACGACACCAACCCGGTTGCGCCCCCGACCGGGGCCAATCGCCCGATAGGGTTCGACCTGAGCTGGCACACGCACGGACCGGGCTACCCCGAGGGCGGCGAGAGTTTCTTTGTGCCGATCGCCGAGTGCCACGAGATGTACTTCGGGACGGTCGAACAGGATTGGCTTGGTACAAATCGCTACGAGCACGAGTATCGGTACTACGTCGACCTGCTCAGCCCCGAGGTTGCGATGGAGCCCTGGGACGACGTGCCGGAAGGAGAACCCGGTTGGCTGAACGTGCAGGCGGTGTTCCCGGACGAATTCCTGGTGGGCGAACACGAAGGCTGGGGCTGGACGATCAACGACGACGTGCGCCAGGAGGCGTCCCACGTTTCGACCAACCCGGGCACGGCATGGAGCGACACCTTCCTGCCGGTTGGACACCCGCACGAGGGTGAGCCGTTCGACCTGGCGTTCGAGCTGACGACCGACGAGGTCGGCGTCGAGGGACCCCATCGGCCGGTTGAGATCGTAGACGTACGCATGATCGACGCACATACCTGGCGGATCGAAACGATCGGCGACTACGGTTCCGGCGCGCAGGTGTTGCAGGCGATCCGATCCCTGACGATGAGCAACTGGACCGACGCGGCGGTCAACCCGTTGCCTCTGCCGCCGCCGTATCGCAATGTCTGGTACTACCGCCCCGAGATGTCGGGCTCCCGCGGGTTCTATCGTATCAGACAGCGGTGAAGTTGGTATATTGGTTGATTGGCAATTGGTTGATTTGTGGTTGGGACATCGGTCGACAGTGGGGTTGAAAGAACAGTGGGCCGGATTTGCAATCCGGCCGGGGAGAAGGGTGCGCATGTCATCGAGAATGACCAGCCTGTGGTCCAGCCATTCCCTTGGCATGCTCTCCACTCTCTCGGCCGGATTGCAAATCCGGCCCACCGGCAATTGCCGCGCGGTTGCCGAATCGGCTTGCCGTTGTACGCAGGGGAACCTAGCATTCGGGCAACACTCAACCGCAGCATAGAGGAGAAGCAGATGCTCAAAGGAATCTCACCCGCCCTGTCGCCCGAGTTGTTGATGACGATCGCCGAGATGGGGCACGGCGACGAAATCGTGTTGGCCGACGCCCATTTCCCGGGGCATTCCGTGAACCCGAACGTGCTGCGGGCCGATGGGGTCAATATTCCGACCCTGCTGGACGGCATTCTGCCGCTGTTCGAGCTGGACAGTTACGTTGACGCTCCCATGGCGATGATGGCCGCCGTGGAAGGCGACACGCTGGACCCCGAGGTCGAGGCTTCCTACCGGCGCGAGATCGACAAGCATGCCGAAGGCGCCGCGATCGAACGCGTGGAACGGTTCGCGTTTTACGAGCGTGCCAAGGACGCCTACGCGGTCGTGATGACCGGCGAGATCGCCAAGTACGGCAACATCATTCTGAAGAAGGGCGTCACGCCGGTGGCGTAAGATGATCGTCAGTGCCAGTCGCCGCACGGACATTCCCGCTTTCCATGCCGAGTGGTTCATGGAGCGCATTCGCGCCGGTGGCTGCGATGTCCCTAATCCGTTCAATCCGCGGCAGGTGTCGCGCGTTTCCCTGCGGCCGGAGGACGTGGACGCGGTTGTCTTCTGGACGCGCAACGCGCGTCCCCTGATGCCGCACCTGGGCGAGCTGGACCGGCTTGGCTACCGTTACTATTTTCTCTACACGGTGGTCGACCACGGGCGCGCGCTCGAGCCGCGTGCGCCGGCGTTGGATGCGGCTCTGAAGACGTTTGTGGAGTTGGCCGGCAGGGTCGGTCCCGAGCGCGTGGTCTGGCGCTACGATCCGATCGTGTTCTCGGATGCTGCCGGTGTCGCTCACCACCGCGAGGCTTTCGCGCGTATTGGGGAACAACTGGCAGGTCACACCCGCCGCTGCGTTGTCAGCCTGGTCGACCTCTACGCCAAGGTGAAGAAGCGGCTGGCGAGCCTTGGCGTACGCGAATCGACCGCGGGCGAGCTGGATGAGCTGATTCCATTCGTGGTCGAGACGGCAGGCGCGGCGGGCATGACCGTCACGAGCTGCGCCGAGACCGTCGACCTCCGGCCGTACGGCGTCCTGCCGGGGAAATGCATCGACGACGAGTTGATCCGGCGGGCTTTCGGCATTGAGGTGAAGCATGCCAAGGATTCCGGTCAACGCAAAGCCTGCCGCTGCGTGGCCAGCCGCGACATCGGCACGTACGACACCTGCCCGGCAGGCTGTGTCTATTGCTACGCGACCAGGACAGAGAAAGCCCCCGGCTTGGTGGAGGCTCCACCATTTTAGTGGCTCATCCCGGCGGGTTCTACCGCTTGCGCTTCTTCCGCTTCGACTTGGTGCGGTAGGACGCTCTCCGTTCCCTCACGGTCCTTGGCTCGCCTTCGCTGCCCTCGCCGAGATGCACCTGAAATCCGATCACGGGTGGGCGTTCAGATGTCAGCTCGCGAATCGCCTCAAACAGGATTGCGATTCCTTCGCTGTGTTCCGCAATCGTCTTTTCAAGTTCACGCAGCTTCTTGCCCTGTTCGGCTTGGGAAGCAAGGAACTCGCGCAAGCGCACGAAGGTACGCATGATCGCGATGTTCACCTCAACGGCCTGAGGACTGTGTAGAACACCGGACAGCATGGCAACGCCCTGTTCGGTGAACACCATTGGCGGATGGCGGAGCCCCATACGGTCGGAATTGGAGGTCGCAAATTGCGACCTCCATTCGGCGAGTTCGTCCTTCGTCAGGACAAACATGAAGTCGGCAGGAAACCGGTCAATGTTCCGCCGTACCTGTTCTTTGAGACGCTTCGTCTCAACTCCGTACGAGGTGGCCAGGTCCCTATCAAGCATGACCTTCTGACCTCGAAGCAGGTATATGACGGACGCAATCCGCTCATAGGGAACAAGGGCTTTCCCGGTTCCGGCTCCCGCGTTCGTGCTCATCCGTTCTTCCTCTGCATCGGCACTTCTCGTCGTCTATCCCGATACGTGGAGAATACGCATACCGATTGAAATGTGGGAAATCCAGAGAACGCGCTCTTCGGTTGGTCGACCTCTACGCCAGGGTGAAGAAGCGGCTGGAGAGCCTTGGCGTACGCGAACCGACCGCGGGCGAGCTGGATGAGCTGATTCCATTCGTGGTCGAGACGGCAGGCGCGGCGGGCATGACCGTCACGAGCTGCGCCGAGACCGTCGACCTCCGGCCGTACGGCGTCCTGCCGGGGAAATGCATCGACGACGAGTTGATCCGGCGGGCTTTCGGCATTGAGGTGAAGCATGCCAAGGATTCCGGTCAACGCAAAGCCTGCCGCTGCGTGGCCAGCCGCGACATCGGCACGTACGACACCTGCCCGGCAGGCTGTGTCTATTGCTACGCGACCAGGACAGAGAAAGCCCCCGGCTCGGTGGAGTCTGAATCAACAAACTCGAACCTGGTTTGAGACCCACTATCCGAAATCGTGACCGGCGATACAAGGCGTCTCTCCCGGCTTTCAATCGTCATTGGAAGAACCAGCCCCCCGCGCTGCGCGCGGTGGTACTACCCCGCACGTCCCGCGCCAGCCTCAGAAGGCTGTCACGGGCCGTGCTGCAAGACCCGGCGCGTTCCCCATGCCGACGGTCGTTGCGCTGCCTACCGGGGCCATGAACCGCGCCAGCATAGCTGTCACGGTTCATGCTGACGGGGATCGCCCGCACAACCGTGATCGGTGTTGCCGTCGGTCGTCTCACGCGCTACCACCCCCACGTCACTGCACCTGCGGAGCAGGTTCGTGCCGTGCCCCTTCCCCCGGCTGGCACTGCGGCTGCGGAGCAGCCTCGTTCCAGCCCCCGCCCCTGCCGCCGTCCCCGGCGGCCCCGCATGAGCCGTGCCGGACAAGCTCGGCAC
>CAZKRK010000103.1:0-20146 GCA_964555035.1 uncultured Victivallales bacterium
CTCCCCTCGGGGGAGAGGTCGGTCCGACGCAGGAGGACCGGGTGAGGGGCGGGGCGCCGGCTTGCTGCGGCGTGTGTCCTGCGGGCTGCTGGCCCTGTGGCTGGCAACCGGGGTCGTTCTGTCCCAGGAGAAGCCCCCTTCGGAAGAGGATTCCCGTCTGAACGTGACGCGCGCGGCTCTCGAGGACGGTTTGTTCGAGCTGGCGCAATCGCAGATGGAGAGCTATCTGCAGGACACGGCGGGCAAGGCGGTCGAGCCCGAGGCTGCCGTGGTCCTGCTGATGCGGGCCTTGCGGGGGCAGGGCGAGTACGGCCAGATCGAAGCGCTGCTGACGGCGAAGACTCGTTGGGGGCGCAAGGCGGTGGTGACCGCGGCCACGGAGTACTGGCGTGCGCTGGCCTGCTACGAGCAGGGCAGAATTGATGACGTGTTGTCCGCGCTGAAGGATTTCGAGACGCGTTTTCCGAACAGCGCCTACGGTTCCCGGGAGATGCGGCTGCGCGCGTGGTGCATGCTCAAGGCCAACAAGGGCGATGAGGCGCGGCGTCTGTTTTCCCGGTTCCAGGAGCGTCATTCGAGCGATCCGGAGGCGGGGCAGAACCTGCTGGACTGGGCCAAGTCCCTGATTGCGGCCGGCAAAGCGAAGGAGGCATTGCCGCTGTTGGAGCAGCTGACGTCGGCGGGCAAGAGTGGGCCGGCTGTGCCGGAGGGCCGGTTCTGGCTGGGAGAGGTATTGCGTCAGGAGGGGCGTTTGGCCGATGCCAGGCGCGTGTTGAACGTGGTCGCGAGCGATGCGGAGGCGGGTGGCGACCTGCGGGCGCGCGTCTGGTTGGGGATTGCGGCGGTTTTCGAGGCGGAGACCAATTTGACGGAAGCCGTTACGGCGGTGGCGCAGGCCGGTGAGCTGGCCGTATCCAAGGACTTGAAGCTGCGCAGCCAGTCGGAGCTTGGCCGTCTGTTGCTGGAGGTGGGGCGGTTGGAGGAAGGCATTCCGCTGGTGAAGGCGTTTGTTTCGGCGCAACCGGGAGCAGGAGTGGCGTCGGCGTTGCACCTGCGGTTGGCGGGGACGTTGCTGAATCACGGGCGTTATGGCGAGGCGGTCGCGGAGTATCAGCACCACCTCGAGTGTTTCACCAACGCTGTCTCGCAGGCGGAGGCGTGCTACGGCAAAGGGTGGGCGCTGACCAGGCTCGAGCGCTATGCGGAAGCGTCCGCGGCCTTCGAGAAGGCGCACACCTTGTTCGAGCCCGGTTCCAAGAAGGAGCGCGCCCTGTTCCGCAAGGGAGATGCACACTACCGCAACGGGCAGTTCAAACTGGCGGCGGCGACGTATGCGGCGTTGCTGGAGCTCTATCCCGAATCCCCGCTGGTGGCGTCGGCGCGTTTTCAGCTCGCGGTGTGCCGCAAGGCCGCGGGTGATGTGCGGGGCGCCGAACAGTCGTGGCGCGAAGTGCTGACCATGTATCCCCGGACGCAGCAGGCGGAGGAGTCGTATCTCAAGCTGGCGGAGGTGCGCTCGGCGAGCAACCAGTGGCACGAGGCCGTGGCGTTGCTGTCGACGATGTTGAACAGCTACTCGAACGGCGTGTACTACGCCGATGGTTTGCACATGCGTGGGCTGGTGCAGTGCCGTATCTATCGTTTTAGCGAGGCGTTGCGCGACTTCGCGACAGTCACGGAGCGTTTCTGTGACAGCGGCGTGGCCGAGCATGCCGAATTCATGAAGGGGATGTGCCACTACTGGCTGAATCGGGACGATGAAGCGCTGAAGATCTGCGATACTTTCATGGAACGTTTTCCCGAGTCGCCGTGGGCGCCCGACGCTTTGTTCTGGACGGGGGAGTACTACTACAACCGGCAGAAGTTCGAGTCGGCCGAGACGCGGTTTGTCCGCTTTGTGGAGAAGTACCCCACCCATCGTCTGGCCGACGCGGCCCTGCTGTTTTCCGGTCGTTCAGCGCTGAGACGCAAGGAGTTCCTTGGTGCCATCGAGTTGCTGGCGCGGTTGGTTACCGACTATCCGAAGAGCACCAGGACTGCCGAGGCCTGGTTTGCGCAGGCGGAGGCCAAGTGTGAGTTGGGGGTATACGCCGAAGCGATCGTGATTCTGGAGAAGCTCATCTCGGGCTATCCCGACAGTGAACTGATCCCGGCCGCATGGGGGCGGCGCGGCGACTGCCACTTCATGCTGGGCACCACCACGCCCGACCGCTACGAGGAGGCGATTCGTTGTTACCAGGTAATCACGAAGATCGAGAATGCGCCGGCGGACCTGGTTTTCCAGGCCGAGTACAAGGTAGGGCGCTGCATGTTCAAATTGGGCAGGACCGACGAGGCCCTGGAGCAGTACTACTCCAAGGTCATGATCAGGTTCCTGGAGGAACGCAAGGCGAATATCTGGCATAGCGAGGCTGCCGTGATGTGGTTCACGCGGGCGTCGCGGGATGCGGTCGACATTCTCGTGGCGCGCGAGGAATGGCGACGGGCGGCGCGGGTGCTGGCGCGCGTGATTGAAACGGACGTGCCCGGCGTCGAGGAGTTCAAAGCACGGCTCGAGAAGTTGAGGTCCGAGCGGTGGTGGGTCTACTGATTTGGTTAATTGGTTAATTGGTCAATTGGTTAATTGGTTAATCGGTTGGTTGGTTAATTGGTTGGTTGGTTTGGGGGTTGGAGACGGCGGTCCTCCGCCGTTAGCGGGTGGCTTGGGAACCGCCTTGGCTCCGCTGAGCAGGAATACGGCGGGACAAGCGTCAGGTTTGGTTGGAGATTGCGATGTTTTTGAATTTGATTCGTGAAGGCGGCCCGGTGTTGTGGGTTATCGCCGGGCTGGGACTCGTAGCGTTCTGCGTGTATGTCGAACGGGCGCTGCATTTGCATCGTGCGCGTATCAAGCACGACGATTTCCTGAAGGGCATTGTGAACATCCTCAAGCGGCACAGCGTGACCGAAGCGCTGACGATTTGCGAGGAGACGCCCGGACCGGTGGCGTATATCGTGAAGACGGCCATTTTGCACCGCTCCGAGGGCTCGGAAGGCGTACGGCGTGCGGTCGAGGACGCCAGCGTTTCCGAGGTCTCCCGCATGGAACGGCGCCTGGTCGTGCTTTCGATGGTTGCCCAGGTCGCGCCCCTGCTGGGACTTCTCGGCACCGTCCTGGGAATGGTGGATGCCATCATCGTGATGCAGCAACAGGCGCCCCTGGTTCAGCAGGCAAACGTGTTGGGGGGGATGCTGCGGGCACTGACCACAACGGCAGCGGGGTTGACGGTGGCGATTCCCTGCTACGTAGGGTTCAATCTACTGGTTGTGAAAGTCGACCGCATTGTGCTGGACATGCAGCGCAGCGCCTCCGAGATGGTGGCGTTTCTGTCGGCCCCCCTCGATACCGACCGCGGAAAGGCTGAAAAGGATGATTCCTCAGAGCAGTAGTGAAGGCGGCCCGATGACCGGGTTGCGCACCCGCTACCGGCCGAGGGTACGGCTGGCAAGGGGCTTTGTCAGCGTGGCGCCGTGGCTCGACGTGCTGTTGCTGGTGGTTCTGTACATGTTGCTGAGCTACCAGCAGGTGATTCAGCCCGGGGTGATTGTCGAGATGCCGTCGGCGCCGTTCGAGGAGGGCAGCCGGGCAACCATGATTGCGGTCGTTATCTCCGTGCCCAACTCCGTGACCGACCGGCCGGAGGAACTGATCTTCTTCGACGACGAACGGTTCCGTGTCAAGGTCCCCACGGACCGGGAGAAGCTGCGCGAGGCATTGGGAACCAGGATCCGCCGCAGCCCGGACAGTGACCTGGTGATCCAGTCGGACCGTACTGTCCGTCACGGCACGGTGATGGATTTGATGGGAATGGCCTACGCGGCCGGTGTGGCGCGGGTGAACCTCGCCACGCGCGGGGAGTAGGACGGTGCTCCTGCGCCGTCCCCCGCTTGTAGAGGCGGAAGACAAGGAGAACGGAAGGCAGAAGAACGCCGCACTCGGCATCGACATCTTCCTGCCTGCACATTCTTCTGCCGGGTGAGAACCGATGGCAACGCTGAAGAGATTTCTGCATCGGACGCTGGTGTTCCTGCCGTCGCTTCTGCTGGCTGCATCGTGGCCGGCATTGTGGCTGACCTGGCCGATGGGCACCCCCCGGGGCAGCGCGTCAAGCCGCGGGATGCCCGACCCGCGGGGGCGGTTTGTGGGCAGCGATATCAGCAAGCTTGGAGTCTACCTGAGACCGGACCTGTTCGGGCGCAGCGGTGACGTCGGCTTTCGGTCGGCGGAGGTGGAGGCGCACTCGGACGCCACGTTGTTGACGACGGTCGAGCGGCCGCCGCGCACGCTTCCGTGGGACTCCGGCGAAGGGCACCATGCTTTGCCGGTGCGTGCGGCTTCGCTCTCGGATCTGGCCGGCCGCGAGCTGGGTGAGCTCGTCGTGCCGCTTGCGCCGAGTCCGGTTTCCGAGCAGCCCATTGCGCTCGGCTTTCGGCTGGTAGTGTCCGCGGACCGCGTCTTGACGGACGCCGGGTTTCGCATGGGAAAAGGTCTGCGTGAGGTGTTGGGAGAGGGGGACAAGGCGTGGAGTGCGCGGCTCTGGGTGAGTTTTGACCGGGAACGGGAGGTCGTTCACGCATTGATCGAAAAGGGCACAGGCAGCGACGCACTGGACCGGATACTGGTCGGGGCCATGAACGCCGCACGGATGGAGAAGGCGCAGGGCGGTACGTCGGGCTGGGTTACGATCGAGTACGGCCGCCTGTGATTTGCTTGTCCTTTCCGCGCCATACCTTCAAATTAATGCGCTAACCGGGAGGGCAGAGAGTCATGAGTGTACGAATTGTCAAGTGGAGTCCGGCGGGAAAGAACCGCGTCGTGGCTTCCTTTCTGAAGCGTCCGGCTTTCGATGAGCGTGCGGAAGCGTCGGCGTCGGCCGTGTTGGCCGATATCAAGGCGGGCGGGAACAAGGCGATTGTGAAGTATGTGGCGCGCTTCGACGGCGTGAAACTGCGGGCGCGTCAGTTCGCGGTCAAGAAGGCCGAGTTGGCCGCGGCGCGAAACGCGGTTTCGGCCACGGACAAGAACGCGATCCGGGAGGCTTACAAGCGGGTTGCGGCCTTTTCGCGGGCCGGTTTGCGCAAGGACTGGCAGATGGCCAGTCCGCGCGGCGGGCAGCTAGGTGAGCAGTTTATGCCGCTGGAGCGCGTGGGCATCTACGTTCCGGGCGGCGCGGCGCCGCTGGCGTCCACGGCGGTGATGACGGCTACGCTGGCGAAGGTCGCGGGCGTGCCGGAAATCGTGGCGTGCACGCCCTGCGACGCCGAGGGAAACATCGCGCCCGAGGTGTTGTTCGCCCTGGAGGTTGCGGGTGCCACCGAGATCTACCGGCTGGGAGGCATACAAGCCATCGGGGCCATGGCCTACGGGACGCGGACGATCCGGCGGGTCGACAAGATCGTGGGTCCCGGCGGGACATACGTGACGGCCGCCAAACGGCAGGTATACGGGCACGTGGCGCTGGACCTCGTGGCCGGGCCGAGTGAAATTGCGGTGCTGGCCGACGCCACGGCCGACGCCCGTTTCGTTGCCGCCGACCTGCTCTCCCAGACCGAGCACGGTACGGGGCACGAAAAGGCGCTGCTCGTGACGCCGTCGGTGAAGCTGGCCCGGGACGTTGCCCGGGAAGTCGAGCTGCAGGCGGCGAGCCTTTCGCGCGAAACGGCAATTCGCAAGGTCATGAAGAACGGCATGCTGATCGTACAGGTGGGGACGCTTGACGAAGGGATGGCGCTCTGCAACGAGTTTGCGCCCGAGCACTTCGAAATCATGGTTCGCGAGCCGCGAAAGTGGCTGCGCAAGGTGCACTGCGCGGGCGCGGTGTTCGTCGGCGCCTGGTCGCCCGAGTCCGCGGGTGACTTCGTGGCGGGGCCGAGCCACGTGTTGCCGACCGGGGGCGCTGCGCGGATGTTTGCCGGCTTGACCGTGGACGATTTCAGACGGCGAACGAGTTTCATTGCATTTACGCGCGCAGACCTGTATGACACCCTGCCGGTAATAGAGGCGTTTGGACGGATGGAAGGCCTGGACGGTCACGCGCGATCCGCCCGGATTCGATTCGAGAAGAGCCAGACCTGAAAGGGGCAGTTCCCATTGCCGGATGTAGGTGCAACCGCTGTGAGTGCGACGATCAGGAAATCGGTAGAAGCCATGCAGGGGTACGTGCCGGGCGAGCAGACGCTCGACCCGGGCACGATCAAGCTGAACACGAACGAGAATCCCTACCCGCCGTCTCCACGCGTGCTGCAGGCACTGCGGGAGTTCGACGGCGAGCGGTTGCGGCTCTATCCGAATCCGGTAGGGCAGGCGTTGCGCGAGCGGGTTGCAGAGCTGCAGGCGTGCGAACCGGAACAGGTGTTTGTGGGCAACGGGTCCGACGAAGTGCTCGCGCTGTGTACGCGCGCGTTCGTGGAGAACGACGGCACGATCGGCTACTTCGATCCGTCCTACTCCCTCTATCCCGTCCTGACCGACATCCGCGAAGCGGCGCGGCGGCCCGTCGTGCTCGGCGAGGATTTCGGATGGCAGATGCCGGCGGACTACGACGTGTCGCTCTTCTTTCTGACGAATCCGAATGCGCCGACCGGCATGCTGTTTTCGCGCCGGGAGGTCGAGGCGTTCTGCATGCGTTCGACCGGCGTGGTTCTGATCGACGAGGCCTATGTCGATTTCGCGCAGGCGGATTGCATGGACCTGGCGTTGACGTTCGACAACGTCCTCGTGGCGCGTACACTCTCGAAATCCTACTCGCTGGCCGGATTGCGGCTGGGCTACTGCGTGGGCGCTGCGCGTCTGATCGAGGCCATGATGAAGATCAAGGACTCGTACAACCTGGACATGTTGACGCAGGCGCTGGCGCTGGCCGCCCTGAACGATACGGAGACCATGCGGGCGAACGTCGAGCGCGTAAAGGCGACGCGCGAACGCTTGATGGAGGTCCTGGCCGGGCTCGGGTTCGATTCGTGCCCGTCGGAGACGAACTTCGTCTGGACGCGCCCCCCGGCAGGTGTGCCCGCCGCGGAACTGTTCGAGCAACTGCGTGCCGACAGGATCATGGTGAGGTATTTCGCCGGCGAGCTCACGGGCGGGCATATCAGGATCACCGTGGGGACTGACGAGCAGATCGACGTACTCATCGCATGGCTGCGGGATAAACTGACGTGAGAGAGAAGACCATGAAACACAGAACAGCAACCGAGAAGCGCAAGACGCGCGAAACGGATATCAGCCTGACGCTGGACATCGACGGGACGGGCGTGAACAAGATCGGCACCGGTCTGCCTTTCCTTGACCACATGCTGGAGCTGTGGTCGCGGCACTCGCTGATCGACCTGACGCTGAAGGCGACCGGCGACCTGGACGTCGACTATCATCACACCGTCGAAGATATCGGACTCGTGCTCGGCACGGCGCTGGACAAGGCGCTCGGAACGCGCAAGGGAATCCGTCGCTACGGGTCGTTCTACGTCCCGATGGACGAAGCGCTGGCGCGCGTGGTGGTCGACCTGGGCGGCCGTCCGTACCTGGTCAAGCACATGGCCTGTCGCAAGAAGAAAATCCTCGAGTTCGAACTCAGCCTGTTTGACGACTTTTTCCAGGCGTTCATGGTGCAGGCCCGCATGAACCTCCACATCGAGCAGATGTACGGCCAGGAAGCGCACCACGCCTACGAAGCCGTGTTCAAGGCCCTGGCCCGCGCATTGCGCATCGCGTGCGAGCGCGACCCCCGCGACAAGCGCGTGCCGTCGAGCAAGGGGAAGATCTAGAGGAGGTTTGCCATGATGGCGGACCCTGCATTGGTGGATATGCATGGGCATTTTACCTGGGACGACTATCGGTCCTGGGACGACGGCGAGCGTTGGGAACTGATCGGCGGCGTGGCGTATTCCATGTCCCCGGCTCCGTCCACCCGTCATCAACGTATCCAGAGTGAACTCAATCGTCAGTTTGGGAATCATTTCGCCGGTAGAAAGTGCGAGGTGTTTCCCGCGCCGACCGATGTCAAGCTGTCCGCGGAAGACGTTGTCCAGCCCGACCTTGCCGTGGTTTGTGATCCGCAGAAAATCAAGCGGACACACATAGAGGGGGCTCCGACGCTTGTGGTTGAGATTCTCTCGCCGTCAACAGCGTTTCACGACCGTAGTCGCAAACTCAAGCTGTATGCGGAGAGTGGCGTTGCGGAGGTGTGGCTCGTCTCGCCTTACCCGCACTGCGTCGAAGTTCTCGTGTTGGATGCCGGCAAGTACCGCATTGACGGTTGGTACGGCAAGGGAGACGCATTGGAGTGTCCGACGTTTCCGGAGTTCAAGATGGATCTCGAAGCACTCTTTGATTTTCCCGTGGACCCCGGTGAGGAACTGAAAATGGTCAGGGAAGGACGACCGCCGTATCCGGACCGTTATTCGCGACGAGCGCCAAAGGAGAGAACATAGTGCTGATAATCCCTGCGATTGACTTGAAGGGTGGGTGTTGTGTGCGTTTGCGGCAGGGGAAGGCCGACGATTCCAAGGTCTACTCCCAGGATCCCGTGGCGATGGCGCGGCACTGGGAGGAGCAGGGCGGCAAGTACCTGCACGTGGTCGATCTTGACGGCGCGTTCCAGGGCGCACCGGCGCATACTGAAGTTATCGCGAAGATTGCCGCCGCGGTGTCGATGCCGGTCGAGGTCGGTGGCGGATTGCGGACGGAAGACGACATCGCGCGGCTGATCGACCGCGGCGTCGACCGCTGCATTGTGGGCACAAAGGCGTTCGAGGACGCCGAGACGCTGCGCTCCATGATCGGGCGGTTCGGCAGTCACGTGGCCGTCGGCATCGACGCCCGTGACGGTTTCGTGCAGGTCAAGGGCTGGGTCGAAACCACCGGCACGCGGGCGGTCGATCTGGCGCGCCAGGTGGACACCATGGGGGCGGCCGCGATCATCTATACCGACACGGCTACGGACGGAATGCTGACCGGTACGAACGTGCCTGCCATGGCCGAGATGTGCGACGCGGTCAACTGCAATGTCATTGCTTCCGGCGGGATTTCAAGCGCGAAGGACGTCACCGCCCTGCGTGAGCTCGCAAGGCCGAACCTGTTGGGTGCGATTGTCGGCAAGGCGCTTTACGAAGGGGCCGTGTCGCTGGCGGAATTGAATGCACTGGTGTAAGCGACATGAACGTCCAACTTACTCGTCTTCAGAACGGTGTCCGCGTCATCACCGCGGCGATGCCGCAGGTCGAAAGCGTCGCCCTGGGAATCTGGGTTGGGGTCGGTGTGCGCCACGAGCCGATCGCGCTGCCCGGGGTCAGCCATTTCGTGGAACACATGCTGTTCAAGGGGACCCGGCGGCGCTCGGCGCTCGATATCTCGCGCGACATTGAGGGGCAGGGCGGCTACCTGAACGCGTTCACGCAGGAGGAGAGTACCTGCTACTACGCGCGCGTCGCGTTCGACCAGCTTCCATTGGCCCTCGATGTGCTTGGTGACATGTACCTGAATTCCACCTTTGACCGCCAGGAGATCGAGCGGGAACGGGACGTGATTGTCGATGAAATCCTGATGTACCGCGACGAGCCGCAGCACTGTGTGGAAGAGATGCTGGGGCAGGCGTTGTGGAAGGGGCATCCCCTGGGACGTTCGCTCAGTGGCGAACCGGAGGCCGTGGAGCAGATGTCGCGGGAGGCGATTCTCGACTACCGCCATAAACGCTACGTTCCGCGGGCAACGGTCTTTGCGTTTGCCGGGCAGGTCGATCACGCGGCGTGCTTGGATGCGGTCGGGGCGCTTGTCGGCCGCGTGGCGGGCGGTCCGCGTGTGGCCGGCCGTTCCGTGACCGCCGCGGTCGGCCAGGAGCGCGTGATACTCCAGCAGCGTCCGGTCGAGCAGGTGCGTTTGGCGATGGGCGTGCGCGTATTCGGTCGCCGCGATCCGCGGCGGTATGCGTTGCGCGTTCTGAACGCCGTCCTGGGCGAGAACATGAGCTCGCGCCTGTTCCAGGTCTTGCGCGAGAAGCACGGGCTTGTCTATTCGGTCAGCTCACATTGCCACCTGTTCAGGGAAACCGGCGCCATGGTTGTCAGTGCCGGCCTGGAGCGTTCCACGCGCGACCGCGCACTGCGCATGATCGTGCGTGAGATGCGCAAGCTGCGTTTGCGCAGGGTTGGCGCGCGCGAGCTGAAGCACGCCCAGGATTTCATCATCGGCCAGCTACGCCTCGGCCTGGAGAGCACGACCAACCAGATGTCGTGGATCGGCGAGAATGTCGTATGCCACGGCCGCTTCATACCCCCCGAGGACACGGTCGACAGGATTCGGTCCGTGACTCCCGAAGATGTCCGCCAGGTCGCCGAAGACGTGTTTGTCCCGGAATCGATCAGCACCGCCATGGTCTGCCCGACCGTCGACGCACGTGACGAGGGCAGGGTAGGGGAGCTCGTGGGGGGGATTGTTGAGTGATGCTTGGCGGTTGATGATTGGCACAGTGGGCCGGATTTGTAATCCGGCCTGAGAGAGCCGAGAGCATTGCGAGAGAATTCCCCGTCCAAAGGCCGCGCATTCTCCAAGACACGCGCTGACACTCTCGCGGCCGGATTGCAAATCCGGCCCACCGTGCTGGGGACTCAACTTCTCCCGCCGGCTGTCCGGGACTATCCGCCTGTTCTCGTCTCACTTTCTGCCTTCGCTGCATTGATCCGACGGCTTCTTTCCTGCTAGCCTGGCGCCAGGTAGGGGTGCACGTTACGCACTACTGCGAACCCCGGCATGGGAAGGACTTCACGCACGAAACACTCCATTGTTCATTTCGTATGCCTCTGCTGTAGCCTGTTGTTATTCCTGGGCTGTGCGACTTTGGGCTGGATTGTCCTCGATGCAGGGGCTGCTATGATGCAGATTAGCTGTGTAACCTGCGGGGCTTACGGCAGGATGGGATTGCAGAGATGACGGAGTTCAAATTCGAGTGTCCACACTGCTCTCAGCACCTGGCGGCTACGGGTGAGCTGTCAGGCGAAGTGATCGACTGTCCGGCGTGTGGCGGCAGTTTGCAGGTTCCCGCGGGCCCTCCTGAGACGTCGTCACCAAGTCAATCGCGGAAAGTACTGTTTGTGACCGGTGTCGTTGTCGGCGCGGTCATGCTGCTTGGCCTGACCGCGATAATCCGGTCTGCCTTGCGCGCGGGCGATGCGGCGACGTTCACGAGCCGTGGCGAACGTGCAGGCGCAGAGCCGTCGTCGCCTGGCAGGTGGCCGCCTCCGAAGGAGGGCGAAACCGAACGCAGCTATCTGGCCCGCCCGGAAGCGGACATCGATGTGGCGGCAGGTAATCTGCTTGTCGCCAGGGGCAAGTATCCCGGCATCAATGTTGATTCGTACATTCGTGCCATTGACGCTATGGCAGAAGATCTTGGCGCCCGACTTGAGGGCAAGACGCGTCCCGCGGACATCGTGGAAACCATCAACACTTACCTGTTCGAGGAGCAGGGGTTCAGCTACGAAGCGGGAACGCACTACCTGAACGCTGTTCTCGATCAGAAAAGGGGGAGCTGTGTCGGTCTTTCCGCCCTGTATGTTGCGCTCGCGGACCGTCTCGGGCTCCCCATTGTCGCCGTCAACGTGCCGCGGCATGAGTTTGTGAGGTTTAGTAACGACCAGGCCGCAATCAACATCGAGGTCATGACGAAAGGACGCGCGGTTCCCGATGAGTCCTACGTCGAGGCCTGCGGATTCTCGGCGGCAACCGTCACGGCCGGTATCTACCTTCAGGAGATGACACGGAAGCAACTCCTGTCGGCCGTCGTGAGCAACCGTGGCAACGAGTACAGAGAAGAAGGCAAGTGCGAGGACTCCATCCGCGATCTGGACCTCGCTCTAGCGTACCATTCCCGCTCGGTAGATGCCCTCTATTCGCGGGGGATCGCGTACATCCAGAACGGCGATCCGGACAAGGGGATAGCCGACTGTAACGCGGCACTCGAGTTCGACGCCGATTGCGCCTACGCCTATGCGAATCGTGCCGCCGGACACTACGCGAAGGGAGAAACGGCCCGGGCGATTGCCGACTTCACGCAGGCTATCTCACTCGACCCGACGATGGCCCGGTTCTACGCAGACAGAGGTAACCTGCACCACATCAACGGCGACATTCAGAGCGCACGTCGCGACTACGATGCAGCTCTGTCTCTCGACCCACACACGGCCGGCGCTCACTTCGGTCTCGGAAAAATCCGGACTGAGATGCGAGACGTCAAGGGGGCGGTCGCGTCATTTGACCGCGCAATTCTCAATGATCCGGAGCACGTTGAGGCATATCAAAACCGCGGCGTCTTGCGCGCCATGACGGGGGATCTCTCGGGTGGCGTTGCGGACTGCGACAAGGCCGTCGCCCTGGCCCCCGAATCGGCCGCTGCGTATCTGATGCGTGCCATAGTCCACGGCCTCGGGAAGGACAAGCGCAAGGCTCTGTCGGACATCAGCGTGACACTGAAACTCGATCCCGGTGTGAGACATGTCACTGAGCGAAACGAAGCGTTCCGGCAATGGTGGCAAGATGCTGACTACCAGGCGGTATTCAGGTAACAGGATTTGCGGCTGAAAGGAAGGAAGCATGGAACAGGACGTCAACGATCAGAATCTCACCTCCGACCCAAGTTCGGGCAACGCGTCGCAGGCTCAACCATCGACCGCAGACCGAGCGGACCGCGACTCCTGGTACTTTCTGCCCAAAGGTGCGCCGAAGAAGGGACCCTACTCGATTGAGGAACTGAAAGAGCAGCTCGCCTCGGCACCATTTGCACCCGGGCTCCGTATCCGATCCGGGGATGACACGACCTGGTGTGCGTGGGACAATCTGGCCGACACCTATCCGGAGCTGTTGAAGCACGGTGTCACTGCTGAGTTCAGAACACCCACGGAAGAGGCCCCTGAGGATGAGGGTGAAGATGATCTTCTCGGCTTTGCGTTCCTGGGGGTTGCCGGCACGGGGTGGGACAGTGAGAACACGTGTGACCGTTGCGGGCAGCACTCCGATTGTCGCGGCTACCCGCTTCGCATTGCAGAGAAGAGCGTAGAATTCGTCGACATGTCAATGAACGAACAGCGGATCTCGTATACCGCAGTTGGCGACGAGATCTTCTGGCTCTGCAAGCCCTGTCGTTTCAAACAGTTCGTGGCCGTGTGCCGGGGGCCGTTTCTGCTGTTCGTGATCGCGCTGCTGTTGACGATTCCGTGTTTCGTCGTTCCTCAATTGTGGCCTGAGAAGGAGCGCCTCGCGATTCTCTACATTCCCGGAGTGCTCCTCGGATTGTTTGCTTTCAGCGCTTTGGTAGTGGCGGTCTGTGAGATGTGTTGCTACCCGTTCGGTCACTTGTTCCACGCTTTGCCTTCGGACATCGAGGAGCGCTGCAAGAAGAAGGCAGCGAAACGCAAATTGCCGCGGGAGAGCTGGGAGCTCCTCAGCGGCAGGCAGTGGCTCAGGATGATGAAAGATGGATAGGCTTGGCGTGTTGGTATGATTTCCGAGGGCGCGATTCCCGTCTCGTCTTCTCGTGTCGAACGCCCGCTCTTAGTTGGTCGTCATTGTGGGCCGGATTTGTAATCCGGCCTGAGAGAGCCGAGAGCATTGCGAGAGAATTCCACGTCCAAAGGCCGCGCATTCTCCAGGACACGCGCTGACACTCTCGCGGCCGGATTGCAAATCCGGCCCACTGTCCCGAATGCGTACGATTATGATTGAAGGAGGCGCGAGTCTTTTCGATTCTGATGGGGTGATTGGAAAGGACATCTTCTGCGGCATACGGGCGCGGCCGTTGGTGGCGGTTGCGGTGCTGTACCTTGTCGGCACGTTGTATGGGCTTTCGGGGTTCGAGTCGCACGTTTGGATCGCTGTCGGCGTTGCTTTCTGCACCGCGTTCACGGCTGTCGGTGCACTGGGGATGGAACGGGGTGTCCGTTTGCGCTTCTGCCTGACGCGCGTTGTTCTCTACGTGGCTGTTTCTGTGGCGGCGGGTACTCTTGCCTGCTCCCGTTGCCGTCCGCCCGATCCGGGGCATGGTATTGGACGCGGGTTGCTTGCGGCCGAGGAGAGCGGGGAGTCGGTCGCGTTGGAGGGGGCGGTTGTATCCGACCCCGACGTGACCTTCGACCGCGACCGCGGCTACGAGACGGCGCGTTTTGCGTTGCGGGTGCGGTCGTTCGAGGGGGTGGACGGTGCAACGCTGGAGACCGATCACCGCATCGACGTCTGTCTGCGCGGCGTGAGGAGTCCGCATCCACGCTACGGGGAGAGTTGGAGCGTGCGGGGGAGGATCCTGCGGTCAGAGTGGGGCCGGTTCCGGGCGCGGCGTTACGTGTTGGCCTGGCAGGGGCAGTGCCGCCGAACAGGGACCGGCGGGGGGCTGGCCTTTCTCAGGAAGTGCTACGCCGTGCGCCGGTGGGCCGCTGAGCGGCTGGCGCTCGGAATTGCCGAGCATCATGAGGCCGTCGCCATGATGCAGGCGCTGTTGCTCGGCTACCGCTCACGCGTCGATTCCGGGATACGCGAGACCTTTGCCGAGACCGGCGCCGTCCATGTTTTTGCGATCAGTGGCCTCCACGTCGGCATCGTGGCCATCATGATCATCGTCCTGCTGCGCCTGATGCGTGTGTCGCGGGAGCGGTGGGTGCTGGTGTTGGCGCCGTTGTTGATCTGCTATACGGCCACGACGGGGATGCGGGCGAGTGCGGTGCGGGCCTGCCTGATGGGGATAGTCTACTACCTGGGACCGCTGCTCGGACGCAAATCCGATGGCTTCTCGGCCTTGTCGTTTGCCGCGCTGGTGATACTCGTGGTTGCGCCCGGGCAGGCGTTGGATATCGGGTTCATCTTTTCCTTCACGGTCGTGCTCGGTCTGATCTCGCTGTACCGCATCTGCTACTGGCCTTTCCGCGGATTGACCCACGCGGACGAGCTGCGCCTGCAGCCTGAGGGCGGGTTGAAGGTTCTGGGCAGAAAGGCGGTCTCCTACGCGGTGTCCTTGTTTGCGTTGTCGGCCGCGGCGTGGTTGACGTCCGCGCCGCTCACGGCCTACGTGTTCGGGCGTTTCAGCCTGGCCGCCCTCCTGAGCAACTTCGCGGTCGTACCGGTGACGGCGGCGGTTGTCACGTGCGGTTTCCTGTCGCTGATCGCGGGATCCTGTTTCGAATTCCTGGGCGTCCTGCTGAACCACGTGAATCTTGTTTGCGTAAGCGCGCTGATGCTCTTCGTGCGGGTGGTGGCGAGCCTGCCGTTTGCATGCATCCACGTCCGGGACGTGCCGGTCTGGGTGGTATTCGTGTGGTACGCGGTTCTTTGCGGTGCGGCGTTCTGGCTCAACGCACGCATAGCCGCGCGCCGGCCCCGCGGGCAAATGGGCACGGATGTGACCGTGCCCGACCTGTAGCGCCGGCCGGTGAGCAACGTGGGCCGGATTTGCAATCCGGCCTGAGAGAGGCGGGAGCGTTGTGGGAGAATCGCCTGCCCGAGGTCGTTACATTCTCCAATACACGCGCGACACTCTCACGGCCGGATTACAAATCCGGCCCACTACTCGCCCTCTACCGACGGGAAATGACCCGACGGCACACGACCTGTCCGTCCGAGGTTTGCCTATGAGACAGCTTCTGCCAGATTCGGCCAAACACTTACATCGCGAAATGAAGCCCAAGAACGCGTTCTAAGAGGCACATCGGCTCGCAAGCCCGCCTTTCAGGCAGTAAACACCGGGAAAACGTGTGGTCGACCCCGGAGAAGCGACCGAGTCTGCCGGTATGCCAGGGGCGTGCAACCGTAATGCTGTTTGAAGAGTCGATGCAGGTGGCTGGTGTCCGTAAACCCCCACTCTCTTGCGATGGCCTTGATGGGGAGGCCCGTCGTGGCAAGTTGCCTTGCGGCCCGGCTGAGTCGATGACGCACCGCGAACTGGCGGAAGCTGACGCCCATGAGTTTGCGGAATGCCCTGATGAAGATATCGCGGCTCAAGCCGCACGTCCGGGCGGCCTCGTCGTTCGTTACGAGGTCTTTCCTTGAGAAGACGAGTTCGATCGCCGGCGTGATCGTCATGACTCCCTCCTGCGATCCGTATTGTGCAGACTGTTTGACCAGGCCGTTGTCAAAGAGCCAGACCAGCAGCTCAATCGCGAAGAGTCGTTTTCTTGCGGGGGACATGTTGCGCCCGTACGAGAGGTGATGACGAGCGAGCGCGCCTACGCTCTGCCGTAGTTCCGGCGGAATGACGGGCCTGAGATCCTGGGGCAGGAGGAAGGGCTGCATCAGGTTCTGTTCCGCGGCTTCGGGGAAGCGGAAGCCGGAGAGGGCCGGCGGCCAGATCAAGAGAACCACCCGGTGGCAATTGCCGTCACACCGGAACCCGTGCGGCTCCCACATGCCGGTGAACCACATCTCGCCGGCACGGCAGACACGACGGGTGT
This sequence comes from uncultured Victivallales bacterium, assembly GCA_964555035.1. Classification (GTDB taxonomy): domain Bacteria; phylum Verrucomicrobiota; class Kiritimatiellia; order UBA8416; family CAYOBW01; genus CAZKRK01. The sequence continues at coordinate 16,462 of CAZKRK010000103.1, forward strand.
CCCGCGTGTAACGTTCCATGGAGCCTTCCATGATGAGGCCCATCTCAAGTTCATAGTGCATGTCGAAGTGTACGGCGGCGTCATCACGGGTGTGTGCCTGGTCAAGGATCATAACAGGACGTTCCATCCCGAGGCCGAAAGCGCCCTTGGCAATCTCGGCCGCACCTTCAGTTTTCCGGTCCTTCATGATGCTAAAATATACAACACGAATATGTGGATATGCAAGGTTTTGCAGAAGGGGCTGCGTGAGAGATGCGCTATCATACGACACATGCGCACAAATCCGGAGTTGCCTGGTTGTTGGGCAGGAGAGATATGAACGAGAAAGTGGTTTTGATTGGCGCCGGGAGTGCCATGTTTACGCGGGGGCTGGTGGCGGACGTGCTGCGGCAGGGCTGGGAAGGCGAGATTGCGCTGGTCGATATCGACAAAGAGGCGCTCGAAGTTGCCGAGAAGATGACGCGCAAGATGCTGGAGGCAACCGGCTCCGGGCTGAAGCTGAGCGCATCGGTTGACAGACGCGAGGTGCTGGCTGACGCAACAGTCGTGATCACGACCATCGGCGTTGGCGGACGCGATGCCTGGGTGCAGGACGTGTTGATTCCGCGCAAGTACGGCATCTACCAGCCGGTGGGCGACAGCGTCATGCCCGGCGGCACCTCCCGCGCCCTGCGGATGATCCCGGCCATGGTGGAGATCGCGAGCGATGTCATGGAGCTGGCCCCGGATGCACTCTTCTTCAACTACGCCAATCCCATGAGCGCGATCTGTCGCGGGGTGCGCAAGGCCACGGGCGCCGAGATGATCGGGCTCTGTCATGGTGTGATCGACATGGCCCGAGTCATTGCCGCACGCTTTGGGGCAACGCGCGATCAATTGCAGTACACGGCTGTTGGCATCAACCACTTCACTTGGTTCACCGACGTCATGCTGGATGGCAAGGATGCCATGCCGCGGCTGCGTGAGCTGGCAGCAGAGAAGCTTGGTCAGGGGGTGGACTCGGATACACTGGGCCGCTACTTCGTCGAAGCCGGCGATACGGAGGAGCAGCAGGAGCGCTCGCCCGGTTGGCCGTTTCTCTGGGAGCTGACCAGGTTGTTCGGTGCATTCCCGGCGCCGGGCGACCGGCATCTTGTCGAGTTCTTTCCCCGGATGTTCTGTTCGCGGAAGGGCTACTACGGGAAGACGCTTGGGGTCGATTGCTACAGCTTCGAGCGCTGCATTGAAGGGGGGCAGTCCATATTCGATGAGATGAAGGCGCTGGCGCGATCGGCAGACCCGCTGCCGGAGTCGTTCCTTGAGCAGGCTTCCGGCGAACATGAGCAGGCTTGCGACATCGTGGAGAGCATCCGCACCGGCGCGGGCAGGGAGTACAACGCGAATCTGCCCAACAGGGGCCAAGTCCCCAACCTGCCACGGGACGCCGTTGTGGAGTGCCCCGCTATGGCCACCACGGGAGGAATGCAGCCCCGGCGGACTCAACCGTTGCCCGCGACCATCGTGGGCATGCTTGCCAGTCGTTTCCAGTGGGTCGAGGTCACGGTTGAGGCGGCCCTTGAGGGCAGCCGCGACAAATTCGTGCAGGCGCTGCTGATCGATGGGGCCGTGACGTCCATCGAGACCGCCTACCGCCTGGCGGACGAGCTGCTCGCGGCACAGAAGGAGTACTTGCCGCGGTTCTGAACGGAAACTCCGTGTGTTCCGCCCCGTGGCGGGGAGAGATTAGGTAGCACGATTAGGCAACACGATTAAGAGGGGCTAAGGTCTTGGTACTTTGTCGTGCTACTTAATCGAGCTACTTTGTCTTCTCCGTCGGGGCAGTGGAGGATAAACCTATGCAATCACGCATTCTGACAGATGACCAGATCACACGGATAGACAACGCGTCCCTGGCCATCCTTGAGACAACCGGTGTCATCATCCCGCACGACGATATGCTGGATCGTTTCGAGGACGCCGGCGCTACGGTTAATCGTAGCGAGCAGCGTGTCCGCATCCCGGCCGAGCTGGTCGCCCGCTCGCTCTCATCGGCCGGCAAACAGTTCACGCTTTACGGTCGTGACATGAAGCAGACGGCGACCTTTGGTCAGGGCAAGCGCAACTACAACAGTATTGCCGGTGAAGCGCATTGGCTGGACGAGCTCGGCACGCAGCGTCGGTTCGCCAGCATGGAGGACGTCGCTACGGCGGCACGATTCGGTGATGCGCTGCCGAACATCAACATGCCCGGCGCCATGTCTGACCCGCACGAAGTTCCCGTTGCGTATCGCTGCGTTGAGGTCTGCGCGACCATGCTGCGCAATACCACCAAGCCTGTGCACTTCTGGTTCCATGACCGGGCGTCCGCGGAGTTCGTCAACGAGATCCTCATCGCTCTGCGCGGCGACGAGCGGGCCGCCGCCGAGTATCCGCTCTGCTATCCCTTCCTGGAGCCGATCAGCCCGTTGCGTTTTCCCTTTAACGGGATCGATCTGCTGTATGAAACCGCGCGGTTGAACCTGCCCGTTCCGATCGGTCCGATGGCGCAGATGGGGCTTTCGGCGCCCTGTACGATTGCCGGGACCATGGCAGTCGAGAATGCGGAGATCCTTGCAGGCGTGTGCATCACGCAGTTGATCAAGCCGGGCATGCCGGTCTGTTACGGCGGCATTTGTCATGCGTTCGACATGCGCACGACGCAGATGATCTTCTGCGGGCCGGAGCAGGCGATCTTCGGTGTGGCCATGACGCAGATGGGCAAATACTATGGGCTGCCGGTCTACATCAATGTTGGGTTGACCGACGCCAAGCGTCCGGATGCCCAGGCGGGAATGGAAGCCGGGATCACGCTGGCATTGGGAGCGGCGGCCGGCGCCGACATCTTCGGGCACATGGGCATCTGCGGCGTGGACCAGGCCACGTCACTCGACGTGCTGGTGCTGCAGAACGAGATCATCGGCTACGTGGAATCCACCATGCGCGAGGTCGGCTTCTCGAACGAGGCGCTGGGGTTGGATGTTGTCGAGGAGGTCGGGCCGGGTGGGACATTCATCGATGCGATGCACACGGCCGAGCACTTTCGGACAGAGCTCTGGATGCCCAAGCTGCTGGACAGGGAATACTACCAGGCCTGGCTCGACGCCGGTGCGGCCGGCATGGAAGACCGGTGCAAGGCCGAAACACGGAGGATCCTCGCGGAACACAGCCCCGAGCCCGTCACGGAGGATCTCGATCGGGCGTTGGACGAGATTGTCAAGGCTGCCGCTGGGACTGCAGCGCAACAGTCGTGACGGGCTGCCGCACTACAGTAGAAACGATCGTAGAATGAAGAGAGATGGGAGATAGCCAGTGAGAAAGAGACCGATGCGTTGCACAGTTGTTACTGCCATGATGGCCGCGACCATGATCATGCCCTTGTGCGCGAAGGCAGGAGAGAATAGGCCGCTTCCCGACGCGACGGCGATCAAGGACATCAAGGCCTACTGCATTGACTTCAACTGGGAGAAGCCCTACGGGCGGCCGAAGCTGGCACGGCCGGGGGCATTTGCCAAGAGCGACCCGGCAGCGCATCTGGCGTGGTACAAGATGATGGGATGCAATGTCATCCAGACCTTCTGTGTCTCCACCGTCGGCTACGCCTGGTACAAGGGTGGCTTTGTCCCGGAGCAACCGGGACTCCAGCACGACTACCTGCGGGAGATGGTGA
>CAZKRK010000104.1:0-20087 GCA_964555035.1 uncultured Victivallales bacterium
GCTGGAATCAGCGCCGGTTTTTCTTGTTTTTTTCGACAGCTTTGGGAGGGTGAGCGGAGCCCACGAGCGGCAGGCCGCCGCGGCGACCTCTCCCCCGAGGGGAGAGGTGGGAGGGCGATTGACTCGGGCAACGCGGGAGAGCGCGCAACTGTGATTTGATGTGCCAGGCCTGGAGGGCCGTCATAGTGAAGCCTGGGGACGTTGTTGTACCCAGCGGTCGTCACGCTGGCGAGCGGGGGTGCCTATGTCGCCCCTCCGGGGCTTGCTGATTCTCTCACCGTTTCCCCCTGGGGTTTCGCTCCGCTGCACCCCAGGCTATATTATGGCGCCCCTCCGGGGCTCATGCCCGCAATCGCAGGTGCGCCCTGCGGTAGAGTCTGGCAGTTGCGCACCGCTCGGCAGGCAACGGCATAGTGGATGCGTGTCAAAGGGGCCCCCTATGTCCGGCAAGACTGCGTATCTCGAGCTGGATGCCGCCAGGATAGTCGAGACTATCGCGTCTCGTTGCGGGAGAGTTGGCGAACGCTTGCGATTGCGGCTACGCTCCCGAGCACTGCACGTTGTCGAATCGCAGACTGGGCACGCGATTCGAGGAATAGCGCCATGGATCGTTGCCGGCCTCGACCAGCGTTTTCCAGAATTCGAGATGATTGCCCGCAATGTTCATTTCGCTGACCGGATGAACGATCTTGCCGTTCTTGACGTAGTGCCCCGTGATGCCGAGCGAAAAGTCGCCGGTCGTCGGATTGGAGTTGCCGCCCAGGAAGGCCGTGACGAAGAGACCTTCTTCGAGACCCTCGACCATTTCACGTGCGCTGCGTCCGCCTGTCTTCCACACGAGGTTGGACGTGCCGGCCGTCGTCGGCTCGACTCCCTGTTTCGAGGCATAGTACGTGTCGAAGAAGAAGGTCCGCGGAACGCCGCCGTCAAAAACGGGCCGTTTCCTGGTTGCCATGCCTTCGCCGTCCCACACGGAACTCGACAGCCCGCGTACCAGGTGGGGGTCGTCGACAACATCCAGGAGGGGTGAGCCCACCTGCTTGCCCAGTTTGTCCTCGAGGAACGAGCGCTTCTGTTGCACGGCGTCACCCGACAGCGGTCGAAACAGGTGGCGTGTCAAACTCCCCACAGCACGATTCTCGATGACGATGGGATAGCGGCCGGTTTTCGCCTGGTGCGAGCCGACCCGGCTGAGTGCCCGTTCGCGGGCGTCACGACCGAGCTCCGCCGGGGCAGGCAAATCGCGCAAATGCCTTGCCGAGGCATGGGCCCACGCACGTGGCTTGCGATCGCCGTCGCCCCGGACGGATACCGACAGACCGTGCGAGGCGTGGGTCCCTTGCTCAGTGGCCTCGAAACCGTTGGTGCAAAAACACGCCTTTTCGGATTCGGTGTCGCCTGCCCACGTACAGACGGAGATAATCTTACCGGCGCCTTCCCCGGTCCTGGCTGCATCTTCGAGCTGACTTGCAGTCGTCAGCCGCTGCCCGGGTGTCAACTTCCGAAGCGTATCGTCACGAAGCTCCAGGTCGGCGGCGGTCAGGCCCTGGTAGTACGAGGGGTCGGGCAGTCGACGATGCTCGTCGGAGCCCAGGAAGCGTGTCGCTGTCACCCAATCGCGCACATATCGGTCGAGGGCGCCACGGCGCAGGTCCGACGTCGAGTTGCTGGAGTAGCGACCGTCGACAAACAAGGCAATCTCCAGCCCCTGCTTGGTGTTCTCGCGAACGCGGTCGAGTCTTCCGTCTCGCCACTCGACTTCAATCCGGCGTGACCGGGATACCGACACTCGCGCATCCTTGGCACCCGCCTTGCGTGCCACACCGGCCGCATGACGGGCGAGCTCGATAGGTGACTTGGTGCTCATCCCACACCTCCTACCGAAATTCCGCCGCACTTGATCGTCGGCAGCCCGAAGCCGACGTGTACTCGCTGGCCGTCCTTGCCGCACCAGCCGGCGCCGGAAAACAGCTTCATGTCGTTGCCCACCATCGAGGCTTTTTCGAGCACCTTGGGCCCGAAGCCGATCAGGTTGGCGTCTTTGACCGGTCGGGTGAGTTTGCCGTCCTCGATCAGATACCCGTTCTTCAGGTAGAAACTGAAATCGCCCGATCCGATGTTCACTTGCCCGTTCGCAAACGTCACGGCGTACACGCCCTGCTTCACCGAACCGATGATCTCCTCGGGATGGTGCGGCCCGTCGACCATGTAGGTGTTGCGCATGCGCGGCACCGGCGGATAGCAGTAGCTTTCGCGCCGGCCGTTGGCGGTCGCCGGGACCTTGTAGTGGGCCGCCGAAATGCGGTCGTGCATGTAGCTTCTCAAGATGCCGTTTTCGACCAGGACCGTCCGCTGCGAGGCTTCGGCCTCGTCGTCGATGTTGATCGTTCCCCGCTCGTACGGGTTGGTGCCGTCATCGACGATCGTGACGTGTTCGGGTGCGATTCTCTTGCCGATACGGTCGGCGTACACGGAGATTCCCTTGCGGTTGACGTCCGCTTCCATGCCGTGGCCGATAGCCTCGTGCAGAAGAATGCCGCTGCGCCCCGGCGCCAACACGACAGGGTACTCTCCGGCAGGGGGCGGTTTGGCCTCAAAGAGCACCAGGGTTCGGCTGGCCGCCGCTACCGCCAGATCGTCGATATTGGCCGGCGTGCAGCACTCGAAGCCGCGGCGTAGCCCGAAGCTGAACCAGTTCTCCTCTCGCCGGCCTTTGTCCTCGGCGACGCATGCGACATAGGTTTCCGCCATCGGCCGAAAGTCCTCGGCCAACCGTCCGTCACTGCAGGCGATCATCACGTGACTGGAGATGTCGGACATCGCGGCACGTACCTTGACAATCCGCTTGTCGAGCTCGCGCGCCGTGGCGTCGGCCCGTTGCAAAAGGGGTATCTTCTTTTCGATGCCGACCTCTTCCCAGGGGATCTCGATGGCGTAGTAGGATGGCGGAGTGACTCGCGCGATCGATTCCGCAATTGCCGAGGACGGGCCATTGGCGACGGTCGTCGCCGTATCGGCTGCACGTAACAGGGCGTCACGAGAAAGATCCTCGGTAAACGCGAACCCTGTCTGGTCTCCCTTCAGGACGCGGATGCCGCAGCCCAAATCCACATTGGAGTAGGCACGACTGACCTTGCTGTCTTCGAGCGTGATGCTGTTGCGCAATCGGTGTTGAAAGTAGAGGTCCGCGTAGTCGCCGCCTTTGGCCATCGCTTTGGCCAGCACCTCGCGCAGCAACCCGGAGTCCACACCGAATTGCTCGAAGTGACCGGCGCGGGGCGCGTCCGGGCCGGCTTGCACGGGGCGTCCGGTGCTGCAACCAGCCAGGAAGCCGGGAACCACCGCGATGGTGGCGCCTGCCGCCGACGTGGCCAGGAATTCGCGTCGGGTCCAGTCTTCTCTCAGGGGCATCCGTAACCTCCGGCAAGAGACCATAGCCTCTGCTTTCCATCCGTCAAGTGGTAACGGTCGCAATGTGGGCATTGCCGACAACCCAGGTTGCGAACACGTGGGCGACTGGCAGTGGGCCGGATTTGCAATCCGGCCGAGAGAAGCCGGAGCATGACAAGAGAATGGCCTGACCTGGGTCCGCTCACTCTCGACAACATGCTCGACTCTCTCTCGGCCGGATTGCAAATCCGGCCCACTGAAGAAAGCCTGCTCAACCCTTGTCGGCGGCACAACCCTGCATTGGTTCGGAACCGTCGCGGTCGGAAGAGGTGTCGAGGCAGGTTGCGCTGCCGTCCTGATACGTCCTCACGCCCCGCTCTGACTTGCAGGCCGTCGTGAGGGCCTCGGCCTGTCGCAGATAGTCGGCTTCAATCAATGCGCGCAGCGGGAGCGTTTCAGCCTGTTGTGCGCAGAAGGCTCGCGGCAGGCACAAAACCGACACGATAGCTATCAGCGAGAGCAGGGAAACCAGTGCCTGCACCGATTCACTCTCCGGCTGCTTTGAATCAAATCCCTGCCCCGGAAACTACGGCCCCACCAGCGTAAACGTCACCTTTACCCGCTGCGCCTTCTTCCCGCCGGGACCCTCGGCGTCGGCGGTGACGGTGTGTTGGCCGAGGCCGAGCGACCACGGCTTGAAAACGCCATCGGTGTCGCCGCTGAGACAGTAGGGCGGCTGACGTTCCGTCTGGACGTTTGCCTTGCCGTCGAGACCGAAGCGGACGGAATCGACGTCGCCGCTGGTTCGGGCGATGAGGGTGAGCCGGTTGGGAGCGAGTTTCTTCAGGTGGATTGTCGCGCCGTCGGGGATAGGGTCGAAGCCGGGGACAGGTTTGCCGTTCGCGATTTCGATCAGCGCCAGGCCGGTGATTGCCGGCGGCTTGCCCGTTTTCTTCTTGGCGCGTGCGTGTCGGCCGTCGGACCTGCTGCCGGCCTTCAGGGCCGGATGGCCCTTGGGGAACGCCGTGGGTACGGCGTCGTAGTCGAGCGTCCACGAACCGTGGGCGCGGATCAGCGCAACCCAGTCTTTGTCCTTTTCTGCCGGTGGTTCGCCGATCGACACGTCTGCGCCGCCGGCTACCTCCTTCACCTCGCCGGCAACACACGCCCCGCCGCGCCGTGGATTGTACCACTGGATGCCGTAGGCTCCGTCCGGCAGAGGGACCCTCACCTGTCCGCCGGACGGTGTATACACGGCGTAGACCATGCCCTCGCGGCAGAACACGTAGTCGTCCGTCGCAGCCGTCAGTTCGTCGGCGCCGCGCATCGCCCAGAACGGCAGCTTGCGCACGAACTCGAGCGCATACCGCGTCTGGTCCCACATCGTATCGCGGCTGCGCCAGTCCTCGCAGTTAAGGTCGTTGTGGGCGTACTTGTAGCCGAAATACCACTCAACGCCTGCCCCTCCGGCCATCAGGTTGCCCCAGAGGGGATAGCGGCGGACGTCGTCGTGGGTCGGGTCGTCCTTGTCTGGTTTGACGCCGGTGTTGGCCGGGCCGATTTCGTCGAGGCATACCATCCAACGCCGCCCGCTCGCCGCCGAGCGCGCCACCCAGCGCAGCGTCTCGGCGTGCGTGGCCCGCATGTTGCCCATCTGGAGCGACGGACCGTTGAAGTCGCCGTGGCCCAGCAGCGGGCCGTAGACGCTCTCGTACCTGCCGGGGAAGGTATGGACGACGATCGGGTGGTCGTACGGATCGGTCGCCCGGATGAACTCGGTGAACGCCTTGCGCTGGTCGTCGGTGTTGGTGTTTTCCTCGCCGAGGTTCCACACGATTGCCGGATGATGCGCGAACCGCGCGATCAATTCGCGATAGTAGAGTTTCCGCTGTGGGCCGAGCTCGCCCTTGTCGAGCCCCTGGTCGTTCTCCTGCTCCTGCGTGATTGGATGCATCGCCAGCCCCAGCCGCGTCATGTGCTCGAAGACGATCTCCCACTGATCGAGCTTGGAGCAGTCGAAGCGGAACTTCTCGGTGTGTGAAGTCCACGGCCAGGTGTCCTTGCCGTCGCCGCCGTCGATGTTGTAGGGGATGAAATAGACGCTGTTCATGCCTTTCGACGCGAGGTAGTTCATCGCGCCGATGATTCCTTTGCCCTTGCCGTTGCGCCATGTCGGGTCGCCTTTGCGCCAGTCGCGTACGTGCGGGGCGAACGCGTGGAGCCTTCCGCCGGCGGCCTCGCCCTTCTTGCGGCCTGCCCCGGTGTCGTATGTCCCGTCGAAGTCCGCGTAACCCAGCAGGTTCTCCGGGCTGTCGGCGCCGCCCTTGAGGAAGTACTGCTTCGAACCGGAGAAACGAGCGTAGTGGCTCTTGCCGTCGTGACGGAGAAAGCCGTGCGCCCGGAAGTCCCGGCCGGTCTTGTCGGAGGCGAGGATTGTCAGCGATCCGGTCTCGCCGTCGAACGCGGCCGCTCTGCCCGCGTCGGGGCCGGGGGCGAGCACCACGTTTTTGCCCGCGCGAAAGGACGCGACGTACGTCCACGCCCCTGCCGTTTCCGGAGCGAAGTGCGCCCGCCACTTGCGTCCCGCGTCCGCGCCGGTCTGCCCGGCGTTGCCGTCAGCGGCGTAGAAGCCGGGTGCCACCACCTTGCGGTCGCCCTGGGTGAAGGTCACGATCAGGCGATAGTCGGTGAACGGGTTGGGGGTTGCCTGCTCGTCGGTCGCGGGACCGTCGAAGGTAAGAGTGACCCGGTGCCGGCACTTCAACTGGCCGGAGATCTCGGCACCGATGGCCGACAGCCCGGAGGCGATAACCAGCCCGACAGCCGTGAAGGTCCGGCAGGGTGTGTTGCTCTTTATGTTGGTCTCCCTTTTTCATGCCTCGTTCTGTCAAATATCGAACAGAAGGAACAGGCGAACAGAAGAAATGTCGAAGGGATTCACTCCCCTCCTTCAACGTTCCTTCCGTTCGCCTGTTCCTTCTGTTCAGCATTTGTCTCCCCGGTTCTATTCTCGAACCAGACCGGACCGCCCCATTTGCCGGTGACCACTATGTCGATGTCCCCGTCGCCGTCCATGTCCACGAGCGGGATATTCATTCCGGCTCCGATGCCCTGGCCTTCGGATATGGCGTGGCGGGTCCACTTGACTTTGGGCTTGCCCTGGAGCTCGTACCAATAGACCACGGGCGGGTCGCCGCCGCCGGGGTCCTTGCCGTTGTGCGCGCGGAAGCGCTTGCCCGTGACAAGATCGAGGTCGCCGTCGCCATCGATGTCGGCCAGCGCGAGAGCGTGGGGCTGGCTCCAGGAGTCGTCGATCAGGTGCTGCTTCCAAGCGGGTTCGTCCGGATCGCCCTGCTGCTCGTACCACCAGATTCCGTACTTGTGGGCGATCGAAGCGATGATGTCGTTGCGGCCGTCGCCATTAACATCCAGGACGTGGATCTGGGCGGTGTGCTCCGGCCTGGATCCATCGCGGCTGCCCAGGCAGAGCGGGTGGGTTTTCCAGCCGGCGGAACGCGGATCGGCCGGAGCTTCATACCACGCCCCGGGACGCAGGATGTCGCTACGCCCATCGCCGTTGACGTCGCCCGCGCCCACGCCCCACACGCCGCCCTTTGCCGAGACGAGATGGAGCGGGAAACCGCCCTCTTCGGCATCCGGGGCACACCAGATCGTATGTTTCGCTGCCGGCAGGACTTCCAACGCCCGTCCGTCATTATCGATGTCCCAGAGGTCGGCGTGTTCGTAGGGTCCCTTGGCCTCGATCGGTTGCTCGGGCCAGGGGGTGCCGTCGGTCCCAACGTTGCGGAACCAGACGAGCTTCTTGGCGAACCAGGTGGCGGCAACCACATCCATCCTGCCATCGCCATCCGCGTCCAGCGGCAGGTTGGCGAAATCGTCCATGTAGCCGTCGCCCTTCTTGTCGACCTTGCCCTCAAGATGCCGGTATCTCACGGCCTTCCAGTCCGGCGCCAGGTAGATGAAGGGGCCGGCAACGATGTCGAGGCGCTTGTCGCCATTGAAGTCCGCGACGCCGCAGGCTTCGGAACGATAGTTGCCGACGCGATGCATGACAAACTCGGGTGGCGCCGCGAAAGCCGCGAGCGATGTGACAACGAATGTGGAAAGGAGTGTTTTCATAGTGGCAATCCCGGGTGCTTATACGCGATCGGACTATGCGTCGCGCCCCAGCCGAAGTCAAGGCGGACACGCATATCTCCCCTATCCATCTTCTCCGCAAAAACGCACAGAACCCGCGGGTTCAGGGGTTACGTTCGCGAAGCACCCGTCTCCAGGGGATCTTCGGACACCCTCGGCCTAAAGGCCAAGATCGTCTGCCGACGGTCCTGCCTCTGGCCGGTTTGGCAGTAGGTTCGGACCGATCAGCAGGACGCGAATGTGCTCGACCCCGATATGCAGCCACTCGCCGTCTTCGTCCCTGACAGCGACGAAACGCCGCTGCGGCATGTCGAGGGTGTCGTCCAACTCCACCAGGAGGGCTTCGACCTCTTCGGGGTTGGACGGCGACAGATTCAGAGTGTCGTGCGCTCCGCCAAACTGAACGGACATCGCCAACGGTTCCGCGGCTTCGTAGGATGGCCCCGTGTCAATTGGGTCGACCAGGATACGTATCGCTTCGACCATCGCCAACCGTATCACCACCGTCCAACCGTTGATGGTCCCGAACACGAGGAACTGCTTGCGTCCGGCGGGCTCATCGGATTCGCTTCCGAGTATGGCGTGTATGCGCTCCGCCTCGGTCGATGTGACCGGGAAACTCTGTCCGTCTGTGACGCCCTTCAGCATAAAGCAGACTGAAGTGTCCCATACCTCGCTGTGTGGTATTTGTGTCATCGAGCTATCTCCCCCATTTTTCGCTACACTTAAGCGCCCTCTTAACCGCCACCCTTACTCGGATACTCTTAACCGACCTGCTTACTCGTCGCAGCGTTACCCGTTGCAAGTGAGTCGTTTAAGCGTATCCGGCGAAGTGTGGCGGTTAAGTTTGCGAGTAAGTGTGTGCTCACATGCCCCCGCTCCCTTACCTATCCGTTTTCATTCAATTCTTGACAGTACCGCTGCCGCTCTGGCGGAATCGGATTACGGCAGGTGGCGCAACTCTGCCGCGGAGCGTAACAGGTTCGGACACGTCGCTTCAATGGGCAAGTCGGTTGGCCGGGATTGCAATCCCGGCCCGCGTAGTGCATCATCTGGGGCAACAACCGGGAGGTATGCGACCATGAACAAGAAGATGCTCACACGACGCGAGTTTGTTGCGCAGACAGCCGGTCTTGCCGGGGCGGCCCTGGTAGCTCCCCGGCTGGCGACGGCCGCGGCGAAGCGAACGGCCACGGACCTGGTGCCACTGGGAAAGACAGGCCTGAAGCTGACCCGCATCGGCATCGGCACGGGCAGTAGAGGCGGGCGCGTCCAGTTTGAGCTTGGACAGGAGAAGTTCAACGCGCTCGTCCGCTACGCATTCGACAAGGGACTGCGCTACCTGGATTGTGCCCAGAGCTACAAGACGTTCCCCTGGATTGGCGACGCAATGAAGGATCTGCCGCGCGAGGAGCTCTTCCTGCTTTCGAAGATCGGCGGCAAGCCGGCCAAGCCGGCCGAGGCGATCGACAATCACCTCAAGAACTACAAGACGGACTACATCGACTGTATGCTGGTCCACTGCTCGGTCAAGGACACGTGGACGGACGACCGGCGGCGCCTGATGGACGCCATCGATGAGGCGCAGCAAAAGGGCAAAATCCGCGCCAAAGGCGTATCCTGTCACAGCCTGCCGGCTCTGCGCGTGGCGGCCGCTTCCGAGTGGGTGCAGGTCAACCTGGTGCGCGTCAATCCGCAGGCCAAACACATCGACGGCGAAACGCCCAAGTGGAATGCGCCCGGCAACAAGCTCGAGCCGGTCATGAAACTCATCAAGACAATGGCGGACAACGGGCACGGCGTCATCGGCATGAAGCTCATCGGCAACGGCGACTTCACCAAGGCTGAAGACCGCGAAAAGTCGATCCGCTTTGCCATGTCGCAGTCCGAGATCGATGCCGCCGTTATCGGCTGCAAGAGCCCGGCGGAGATCGACGAAGCCATCGAGCGGGTGAACAACGCCTTGGCCTGAAGCCGTGGGCTGCCCGTGTACCTCAGCGCCGGGCGGCGCCTGCCCATTTGGTCAGAATCCGCGCCAGTGCCCGCGGGTCAAACGGTTTGGCGAGGTAGTCGTCCATGCCGGCCGTGATGCACTCTTCCCGGACGCCACTTGAGGGCGTTCGCGCTGCTCGCGTCAGTCGTCGGACTTGGTAGTGTGGTTGCATCCGGAACGTTCGATGGCGGCTTGAAGCACTTCCGGTCGAACCGGTTTCCCGATGTAGTCGTTCATGCCCGCGTTGAGACACTTCTCCCGGTCGCCGCGAATGGCGTTGGCGGTCAGCGCGATGATCCACGGGCTCGAATCCGATCCGATGTGCTTCCGAATGTGGTCGGTGGCTTCATAGCCGTCCATCTCCGGCATCTGGACATCCATAAGCACCAGGTCATAGCTCTGGCGCAGAATGGCCTTGATCGCCTCGTTGCCGTTCGACGCGAGGTCGGCGCGATAGCCCATCTTCTCGAGGATGCGCATGGTCACCTTCTGGTTGACGATATTGTCCTCAACCAGGAGGATGCGCAGAGGCAGGCGCATCGCGAGGGTCGTGTCGACTTTGCGGCCGCTGAAAGTGCGGTGCGTCTTGCGCGGTGTCTTGCGGTAGATGCCGACCAGGACGTTGAACAGCTCGGAGGACTTGATCGGCTTGACGAGGAGGGCCGCAAGCGCGAGCTCAGACGGCACCTTGTCGTGCCAGCCGGCGGAGGTCAGGATGACGATAGGCAGCGAGGTCAATCCCGAGCGGCGAATGGCGGCGGACACGTCCAGGCCGCTCATCTCCGGCATCATCATGTCCAGCAGAACGGCGTCGAAGTCGCGCTCCTTCTCCAGCATCGCCAGGGCTTCGGGGCCCGACGAAACCATGTGTGCCGCCATGCCCCATGACTCGACCTGGCTGCCGAGTATCCGTCGATTGGTTTCGTTGTCGTCGACGATCAGCACGCGCTTCCCCTGGAGATCCGGGTCCGGGCCGGCGAGGTAGCGCCACGGTCGCGTGGGAGCAACCGGTGCGAGCATCGTGAAGCTGAACGCCGATCCCTTGCCGATTTCGCTTTCCGCCCAGACTCGTCCGCCCATCATTTCGACCAGGCGTTTGCTGATGGCCAGGCCGAGACCGGTGCCGCCGTGGCGGCGGGTGGTCGATGCATCGACCTGGCTGAATCGCTTGAACAGCCGGTTCATGCGTTCGGGCGGGATGCCGATTCCGGTATCGCGAACGCAGAACGTCAGCTCGCACTCGCCGTCGCCGGAGGGCGACCGGGCTTCCACGGCGAGGAAGACCTCGCCGTCGTCGGTGAACTTGACGGCGTTCCCGAGCAGGTTGACAAGGACCTGCCGCAGACGGGTCGCATCGCCGAGCAGCATCTGGGGCGCGTTCGATTCTATGTGTCCGATGAGGTCGATGCCCTTCTCCGCCGCCCTGGGCGCCAGCAGATCCAGAGCGGCTTCGACGCAGTCCCGCAAATCGAAAGGCGCCCGTTCAAGCTCGAGGCGGCCGGCTTCGATCTTGGAGAAGTCCAGGATGTCGTTGACAATCGTAAGGAGCGCATCGCCGCTGCGGCGGATAGTCTCGACGTAGTCGAGTTGCTCATCCGTCAAGGCGGAATCCAGCATCAGGCCGGTCATGCCGATGATTCCGTTCATCGGGGTCCGGATCTCATGGCTCATTGCGGCGAGGAAATCGCTCTTGGCCTGGTTGGCTCGCCGCGCCTCGTCGCGGGCCTCACGCAAGTCTTTCTCCACCTGTTTGCGCTCGGCGATGAGCGTGCGGACCAGGTCGATCAGCGAGACGACGTCATCCTCGTCCAGCATGGTGTCGCCTTCGACGTCACGCAGTTCGCGGATGGCATTGCGGAGCTTCCCGAGCACGACCTCCTGCGTCTTTGCCTGCTGTTTGAGCCTGCGGTTGGCATGCACCAGTTCCTCCGAGGCGAGATCCTGGGTGCGCTGAAGCAGCAGCAGGTTGGCCTCTTCGCGCTCGTAGGCGTCGTTGACGGCCTCGATGAACTCGTCGAAACCGGGCGGCGGCTCAAAATCCGCGCCGAGATACTTGCGCATCTGGCGTTTTAGGAGGCGGTGGGTCGGGGGGTTCATGCTTCCTTCAGCAAGGTAATGGTCATGGTCTGGTTGTGAAGTCTACACTGCTGGAACCCGGCGAATGGGGCCAGTTCCCCGTATGAATAGAAGCCCGTCACCACCGCGCGGTTCCCGACGCATTCGCGAATCGCGTCGATCTCCTCTTCCGTTCGCTGGTCAAGGACGATTTTGCGTCCGACGCAGCTTACGCAGATGGCCAGGTCCGGGTCCGTGAGGTTATGGACGCGCACGGAATCGCTCGCGGCGTTGCTGGCCCCATGCACCAGGGACTCGTAGGAGCTGTGCATCAGACGCGCCCTGGCGCCGACCGGCACGTCTCCGGCAAAGGTCATGCTCTGCGCGTCCTCGTCGATCGAGAGAATCGTCCGCACGAGCGGCTTGTCCATCTCTTCGGTGGTAATGCACAACGGGAATTTCAGGGACGAACCGGGCAGACCTTCGGCTTCGTCCCCGAGGTACTTCTTGTAGAGCATCAGCGCCGACTGTCCGTCCAGCTCGTAGAGGACGTTGCCTTCCGATCGCGTCACCTCGCGATCGGGTCCGAACGGGATCCAGCCGCCTTCGGAACCAAACCCCACCTGGAGGCTCTCGCCATAGAACCCCAGGGCCACAATGGTACCCTCTTGAGGCGGCGCGTCCAGGCCAACCAGCGTTCGTTCGAAGCGCGCGCCGTCGCCGCACAGGCCGCCCGTTACCGCAATCGTCCTTGGGAGCTTGGAGTTCAGGCCCTTGGCAAGCTCGCTGCCGTTCACCTGGTGCCCGTCGGACAGCACGAACACGTGCACAAGACCTTCGCTGGAGAGGCCTGCCGCAAGCGCTTCCCCTGCGCTAAGAGCGGATTCCGCCGCGTTGATCGAAACGGCGGCGACTTGGACTGTCGACTTCTCCAAACGAATGGCCGTGGCCGTGAGACTGTCGTCGCGGACTTCCTGGCCAATGATCTCTCCGGCGGTGGAGCCGATCACAATGCGAGCTTCAGGATAGCGTCGTCGCAGTTCCTCGTAACGTTCGGGCTCGGCGATGATGTCCCGGCTCCCAAATGCCAGCACGAGTTGTGCGCTTGCCCCAAGCTCCTCGCCGGTCACGATTTTCCATCCATCGCCCGGCGTATAAACCTGTTGTTCGACGATCATTCCAAGGTCTCCTGCTTGCTGACGGATTTGCATGCTCCATGCGGGGCTCAAACCACGCCAAGAGAGTTATGGAAACAGGTTCGACCCGACTATGCAAGGACAATCAGGACCAATTGGGAAATGCGCTCAAATCAATGCGATTCTAGGGTTGATTCCTGAGCGTAGTCGTGTGAATATGCGCGCCGTTCAACTACTCGGTTCACGATTCCCACATACGAATCACACCTTTTTCGAACGTAGCCAAAAGGAGGTACCGCAAGTGATCAAAGTAGTGCATCCCAAATCGATTCTCGCGTCCGTTCTTCTCATGGTTGGTTCCGTGGCCGTCTCGCAGGCGGCGGACTTTCTCTCGCCTTACGCCGTTGTTGCCGGCAAGGACGGACGGTTGCTCTACATAGCGGAAGCCACGGCCAACCAGGTCGCTCTCCTGGACGTTGGCGCGAAGAAGGTTGTCGACGGTATTCGAGTCAAGGAGCAGCCGACCGGGATGACCCTCAGCGGCGACGGCAAGACTCTCTACGTAACGGCCGGCGTCGGCAAGGGCAGCGTGTACGTTGTCGACACAGCCACAAAGAAGGTGTTGAACCGCTTCGCCGCCGGTCACTCGCCCACTTCGCCGCAGGTCAGTTCGGACGGCAAGACACTGTACGTGTGCGCCCGGTTCGAGAATGCCGTGCTGGTGATGGATGTGGCCAGCGGCAAGATTCTGTCGCGCATTCCCGTTCTGCGCGAGCCGATCAGTGCCGTGCTCTCGGCCGACGGCAAGGCGCTCTTCGTGGCAAACCACCTTCCGGCCGGTGCGTCCGACGGCGCGTATGCGGCTTCGGCCGTCTCCGTGGTCGATACGGCGGCCCGGAACGTCTGTGCTACAATCAAACTCCCCAACGGCAGCATGGCGGTCAAAGGAATCTGTCTGTCGCCGGACGGCAAGTACGCCTACCTGTCGCACCAGGTCGGTCGCTATCACCTGCCCACCACGCAGCTCGAGCGCGGGTGGATGAACACCAACGCCATGACGATCATCGACGCCCTGGGGCGCAAGTACGTGAACACGGTCCTGCTGGACGATGTGGATCATGGCGCCGCCAACCCGTGGGGCGTGGCCTGCTCGCCCGACGGCAAGTATGTCTGCGTGACGCTGGCCGGAACGCACGAACTCACGATTATCGATCGTACCGCGCTCCACGACAAGCTGGAGCGCCTTGAAAAGGGCGAGCGCGTTTCCGACGTGTCGAAAACGCCTGACGACGTTGTGAACGACCTTGCGTTCCTCTACGAGCTGCGTCGTCGCATCAAGACCGGCGGCAACGGCTCGCGGGGCGTTGCCGTGATCGGCGAGACGGCATACGTGACGGAGTACTTCAGCGACACCGTGTCCGTGGTCGATCTCAAACCCGACAAGTACCCGCGTCCCGGCAAAATCGCGCTTGGCCCCGCGCCGAAGATATCGCAGGTGCGGCAGGGCGAAATTCACTTTCACGATGCCGCGCTCTGCTTCCAGCATTGGCAGAGCTGCGTAAGCTGCCACCCGGACGTCCGCTCCGACGGTCTCAACTGGGACCTCCTGAACGACGGCATGGGCAACCCCAAGAACACCAAGAGCATGGTCTGCGCGCACAGGACTCCGCCGGCGATGGTGACCGGCGTCCGTCCGAGCGCGGAAGTCGCCGTCCGTGCGGGTATCCGCTACATCCAGTTTGCGGTGCGGCCCGAGGAAGACGCCGAGGCGATCGACGCGTATCTGAAGTCGCTGGCTCCCGTTCCCAGCCCGCTGCTGGTGGAAGGCAAGTTGTGCGATTCGGCCAAGCGCGGCGTGAAGGTCTACGAAAAGGCGGGATGCGCGGTCTGCCATCCCGCGCCGCTCTACACGGACTTGAAGCTGTACAACGTCGGCATCGGCACGGGGCGCGAGAAGGACGTGAAGTTCGACACGCCGTCCCTCGTCGAGTGTTGGCGCACGGGGCCCTATCTCTACGACGGCCGGGCCGCGACGATCGAGGACGTGTTGGTTCCTCACAACAAGAACGACAAGCACGGCAAGACGACCAACCTGAGCAAGCAGGACCTTGCCGACCTGGCGGCGTACGTGAAGTCGCTGTAGGGTCGAGAGGATTCCGGAATGAGCTCTGCGTTTCGCGCAGTTGGAATGGCGTGTTGTCTGGCTGCGGGCAGCGTTGCCCTTGCCCAGGAAGGCGAGGGAGAACAGGATCCCGCCTGGGACCGCTCCGTGGCGTTCGGCCTGACCCTGACCGCGGGCAACAGCGAGAGCACACTCGCGACTTTTGCGGCCAAGGCCGAACGCGAGTGGGATCGGCATGCCGTCCGTTTTGGCCTGGAGGGCGCATACGGCGAGGCCGAAACCGAACGGGACGACGGCACGAAGAGGGACGAGCCTACGGCCCAGAACGCCAAAGCCAACATCAACTACAAAGCCAAAGGCAAGCTCATCTACACGTACGGCGATCTGACTGCGTTGCATGACGAGATTGCCGACGTGGACTACCGTTTCATAGTCGGTCCCGGGGTGGGCATTCAGTCCGCCGGGGACGCGGCCAAGCTGGAGTTTGACGTTGGTGTGGCCTGGGTCATGGAAGAAGTCGGCGGCGCCGACGACGCTTACATGGCATACCGTGCCGGCGAGCGGTATGAGTGGAAGCTCTCCGCAACGGCCAAGCTATGGCAGAGCGTTGAATTCGTGCCCAAGGCCGACGATTTCGATGACTACCTTTTGACCGCGGAAGCAGGGCTCGAGGCCGCCGTCAATGCACACATAAGCCTGCGCTTCGTGATCCAGGACAAGTACGACAGCGTTCCTGCCGCCGGGCAGGAGAGCAACGACCTGATTACGACCACCGCGCTGAGCGTGAAGCTGTAAGCAGCCGGCCGTAAACTTGAAGACGATCGTCCGCCTGCCCCTCCCTCTCCCCGCCCCGTGTTTTGGAACAGGAAGGCAGCGGAGGAAACGAAGGCTCGGGCTCTGCCGCTCTTTCTGTTCGACTCCTGCTTGTCATCCCGAGCGCAGCGCCGCGGAGTCGAGGGATCTCGAGAACTGCCAAGCACGTCCGGCGTGGTCGCCAATTCCCGAGATCCCTCGACTCCGCTCCGCTTCGCTCGGGATGACAGGGCGGGTTTGCGGTTTCCCTGCCGAATTGTCCAAGATGCCAAGCGCCTTGGGGTGCGGCTTACCGGACACTTGATTCGTCGCGGCGTTCCGTAGAACGGTTCTACCTAGAACCTGAACCCACGGACGATTTGTCTTGTGAGCGGAGACTCTTCTTCTCTACGATGTTCCATTTCGTGGAGTTAGCCGAATGATATCCCAGCCGTACGCGAGGGGCTCGCTGTCTCTTGTCTTCCTGTCGGTGTTGGCCGCGAGTTTCTGCGCGGCGCAGACCAACTTCGATTGGTCGGCGGTATCGTCGCCGCGGACCGTTGGAACGGCGTTTCCGGTGACGATAACGGCGGTCAGCGGCGGCAATACGGCATCCAACTACAGCGGGGCCGTGACCATCGGCGGATCGGGACCCAATCGGCTCTTCCAGGCTACGTTCGAGTCATGGCTCGAAGGGATGACGATCGACAACGACGCCGGGGTAGGCGGCGGTTTGTGGCATCGGAGCATCGGGCACGCGACCAACGCGGGACACACGGCCGCCTATTCCCTCTACTACGGCCGCAACGAAGGGGCCGCCGGAGGCGGCGACTACGACGCAGGGAATACCGAAGGCTCGATCACATCGCCCGAGCTGGACTTCAGCGGATTGAGCGCAGCGATCACGCTGACCTTTGCCTATCGGCTGGAAACCGAAGGCGACCCCGCCGGCGACCGGGCCTCGGTGCAGGTGTCGGCAGGTGGCGGCGCCTACACGACGATCGCCGGCAACTACGGCGTCGGGCAGGCCCTGGCCGAAACAAACGGCGCGAATTGGGGCAGGGCGTCGGTCGACCTTTCGGCCTATACCGGTCAGACAGTGCGCATCCGGTTTCACTTCGAGACCATAGACGCGAACGACAATGCCTACGAGGGCTGGTACGTGGATGACGTGGCCGTTGTCGCGTCGGGTTCGGCGGCCGTTTTCGTGGAGCCGACGTCCGTTTCCGCGTTCACCAACGGCGTCTGGTCCGGCAACATCACCGTGCGCGAGCTCACCACCAACATGCTCCTCTACGCCGATGACGGAAACGGTGTCACGGGGGCCTGCAATCGCTTCGATATGGCACTTCCCGCGTCCTCGCCCTGGGCGGGATTTGCGAGTACGAGCGTCCTGGATCGCTTCTCGCTCGAGAGCGAGGTGGATCTGCAGGGGCCCCACAGGATACAGATGTCAGGTTGTGCGTTACGTCCGGACATCGACCGCCTGTTCGTGGTTCAAAACGGACCGGAACGAATTCAGGTGTACGATTCGGCGGGCGACTACGTGGGGCAGCTCATTACTCTGCCGGGGTTCGACGATACCGAGGGTATGTGCGTGTTCGATGCCGGGCAGGATCTTTACGCGATCCTCGAAGAGGACCGCGCTGACATAAGCGTGGTCCAAATCGACAGCGGCACGGCTTCGATTTCGAAATCTTCGGCATCGACGTACAGCACAGGAATTCCTACGGGCGCAGACGGTGTCGAGGGGATCTCGTTCGATCCGACGGGCCAGCGCTTCCTGATCGTGCGGGAACACAACGACAGGGGCGCATACGTCGTCGATTGGTTCCGCGGATCGGTCCGCACGCGGGAGCTCTTCGATGCGGAAAGCGTCTTCGCGGGACAGGCGAACGACCTGTCCGGCGTCACGTTCAATCCTTTTACGGGGCGCATGGTGATCGTCAGCGACGAGAGCGACAAGCTGCTGGATACGACGCTCGACGGCGAGATTGTCGGCGTCAAATCCATCTCGACCACTGACGGCCAGCCCGAGGGCATATCCCTGTCCGAGGACGGTCGCGAGGTTTACGTGGTCGGTGAGAACAACGACTACCAGCGGCATCGGCTGACACCGCTTTCCAGCAGCGGGGAGGAGGGCGCGCCCCTCGAGTTGACGGTGAACCTGGCACGTCCCGCCGGCGAGACGGTCACGATCGACTATGCCGTTACCAGCGCGACGGCCGTGGCCGGCAGCGACTACGACCCGGGCCCCGGCTCGATCACGATTCCCAAGGGAACGCTGACGGCCACGCTGACCGTGGACATTCTGAACGATCTGGACACGGGCGAGGGCGACGAGGTCATCGTGGTATCCCTCACGAATGCCGTGGGCGCGCAGCTCGCGTACGATTCGGAGTATCGCTACACGATCCGGAACCCGCAGCGCACGACGACCATCGTCTCGGCGCACGGAACGCCCGTGCCGTCGGTGGGTGCGCACGACAACACGTACGGCACGCTGTTGACGGCGCGCGTGTCCGCTACGGAGACGGCGGGCGCCACGCAGTACGTTTGCTCGGGATGGACGCTGGCCGGACAGACCGACACCAACGGATTCACCGGCGGCAGCGCGACCAACGTTTCGCTCTACGTCACCAACAACGCCGTGCTGACCTGGAACTGGCAGACCAGGTACTGGCTCGACACCGAGAGCACGACCAACGGCAACGTGACCCCGGGTGACGGCTGGGTCGGCGCCGGCTCGAACGTGGTCGTGACGGCCAACGCGGATGCGGGATACGAGTTTTCGCACTGGACCGGCTCGGGGACGAACCTGATCACGACCGGCGACGTCCACAGCCCCAGTGTCACGCTGACCATGAGTGCGGCGGGAGTCCTGTCGGCAAGCTACCGGACGCGAGTCTCCACGCGCTACGTCAGTCCCGCGGGCAGCCACACCCCGCCGTTTGCCACGTGGGCTACCGCCGCGACCAACATTCAGACCGCCGTGGACGCCTGTCTGGACGGGGACACGGTCTACGTGACGAACGCGGTCTACACGCTCGATGCCTCGGTCGAGCTCGACAAGGGCGTGACCTTGCAGGCCGTCAAGGGCGAGCCGCACGCCACCGTCAGCGGCGGCGACGCGGTGCGCTGTTTCTATCTGTCGCACACCCAGGCGCTTGTCGACGGCTTCGTCATCACGGACGGTTGGGTGGACGAGCTCTCTCCACCTGGTGAGTACGGCGCCGGGGTTTACTGTGACGGCGGCGCTACGCTGCGCAACTGCCTGATCGTCGGCAACCGTACCGACGGCAACGTAGATCTGGGAGCCGGGGTCTACCTGAAGGATGGGGGTGTGCTCGAGAACTGCACGGTTGTCAGCAACACGGCAATGTCTTCTATGAGTTTTGGCGGTGGCGTCTACTGCAACAACGGCGGCGTGTTGATCAACACCGTGGTGAGCGGGAATTCGGCCGCTTTCGGCAGCAACCACGAGGGCAATGGCGGGGCTTTCACCAACACCTGCACCACGCCGCTGCCGTCAGGCGGGTCCGGGAATATCACCAATGCCCCGCAGTTTGTCGATGCCGCTGCCGGCAACTACCGGATTGCTACGACGTCGCCGTGCGTCAACGCCGCGCTGCAGCGCTCGTGGATGACCGCGAGCGCCGACCTGGACGGGAAGGCGCGTGTCGTTTACGGCAGCCCGGACATCGGCGCGTACGAGTCGCAGTGGCTGACGATT
Organism: uncultured Victivallales bacterium; assembly: GCA_964555035.1. Lineage (GTDB taxonomy): Bacteria > Verrucomicrobiota > Kiritimatiellia > UBA8416 > CAYOBW01 > CAZKRK01. The sequence continues at coordinate 19,380 of CAZKRK010000104.1, forward strand.
GTGGCCACGGCCGGTGCGAACGGCTCGGTCGTGCCCGGCGGGACAGTGCTCGTGGAGCACGGCTCGGACACCAATTTCGCGGTCGTGCCCGACGCCCATTATCACGTCTCCAGCGTTCAGGTCGACGGCAGTCCGGTCGGGGCGGTCACGTCATACGAGTTCCTCAACGTGACGACCGACCACACGATTCACGCCGAGTTCGCCATCGACTCCAATTTGTTGCAGGTGGTTTCGGCTCACGACGGGGCGACCCCGGGAACGGGCTACCATACATACGGTGCGACCGTTCCGTGCGCCGTGACAAACTCGCCCGCGCACGATGTCTCCGGCCGCACGCAGTACGTGTGCACCGGCTGGGTGCTGACGGGACACGCCGACGATACCGGGGCCACCTCCGGCACGGGCACAAACCTGACGCTGGTCGTCACGAACGACGCCGTACTTACCTGGCAGTGGGCGACCAACGTGTGGCTGGACCTCAAACGATGGGGGACGCTGCACGGAACGAACGTGGTCAGGCAGCGGTGGTATGCCGTGGACACCCTGGTGGTCCGGACCGTGGACGGATACGAGCATCACCACTACACCGAGACCGTGGGCGATACGGATGGCGTGACCGCGGAGGAGTTCGGTCCCGACGAGGTGGACCTCACGATTCCCATGGATCGCGCGCGCGAGCTGACGGTCCGTTTTTCCGTGGACCGGCAC
>CAZKRK010000105.1:0-14010 GCA_964555035.1 uncultured Victivallales bacterium
CTCGGGGGAGAGGTCGCCGCAGCGCAGCGGAGGCGGGTGAGGGGCGGGCCCGCGGCGTCCTCGGGATGATGACGGGGCGTATGCTCCGCGGCCTGTGCCGAGTGTGGTTAGGGTCGAAAAATGTGTTGGTCGAAAAACGCCGGATGCAACAGATACATTTTGCGACCAACCCATCTTTCGACCCTTCTCTCTCCCACGCACAGCTACTCCCCTCCCCCATCCTTGGCGCCGCCGGTCCTTTCCCGCCAGGAGGCCATCACTTCGTCTTCGGTCGTAGCCGACTTGACGATTCGGGGTGTCACAAAGATCAGCAGATCGGTCTTCTTGGTCGTCTCCACCTTGTGACGAAAGGGCAGTCCGAGAATCGGAATGGAACCAAGGATCGGCACCTTGCGCTCGACCTCGCTGGTGTCCTTGCGCGTCAGGCCGGCAATTACGATAGTCTCCCTGTCGGGAACGGTCACGGTTGTGGAGGCTTCGCGTTTGGCGATCGTGGGCGTGAACTGCGTCTCGCCCGAACCCGGATCGGTGACGGCCTCGATGCTCGGGTTGAGTTCCATCTGGACTTCGCCCCCGGGCACGATATGCGGCTTGAGGGTCAACTTGATGCCGACGTCTATACGCTCGATATTCTGGATCACGTCGCGCGACGTGCCGGACCCACCCTCGATGGTCGACTTCAAGACGGGGATCTCGTCGACGATGTTCACACTGGCTTCTTTGTTGTTCTGGGCCTCGAGCGATGTCTTCGACAGCACTTCGAAACGGCTGTCGCGCCTGAGGGCGTCGACACTGACCATGGCCGGAAAGCTGTTGACCACCTTGTCTTCGCCATCCACGTAGTTGCCGTGCGCGACCCCGACCGTCAGCCCTCGCGGGAAGGCGCCCTTCTGGGCTTCCGTGATGATGCTGCTCAACCCGGAACCCAGCCGGCTGCTCCCCTGGACGACCGTATCGCCGGCGGCGGAAGGCATGTCCACGGCCTGCATCTCCACGCCGAACTCGTAGCCGTCGTCGACGCTGAGCTGCGCGATTATCACCTCTATGTGCACCTGCTCGGGAACCTGGTCGAGCTGTTCGATCAGTTTGCGCACGGCATCGAAATCGCCCGGCGTGGCATCCACCAGGAGGGCGTTGTTGTCGGGACTCGCTTCGATCGCGATCTCGCGCTTGACCGGCGCGCCCGTACTCTTGTCGTCGCGCGGCTGGCTCAAGAGCGCGTTGAGGCTCTTGGCTGCATCTTCAGCCCTGAGGTATTTCAGAAAGATCGCGTTCAGCCGGGTGCGTCCCGCGGGCGAATCGATGTCCATCTTTGCGACGATGCTCCTCATCTCCTCGATCTGCGTCTTCGTGCCGACCATGATCAGGCTGTTGGCATGGGGCGAAGCCACAACCGTGGGTTGATGGGCCCCCGCGGCCGTGACCGGCGCCCCGGACGATGACGTCAGCCGCCGTCTGAGGGCATCCCCGGGAGACTGGCCGCGCGACATGGCGATGCCGAGCTGCCGGGCCAGGTCCTCGGCTCCGGCGAATTCGAGCGGGACGACCTCGGTCACGCGCGACAGCCCGGGACGGTCGATCTCCGCCACGATGTCTTCCACGCGCCGCACGCCGGCCGCGGTGTCGGTGACGAGAATGTGATTGGTGTCGTCTATCGCGCCGATCAGGCTGCCGACTTTGCCCTTGGGGACGGTCGACTCGAGCAGTTTGCGAATCTCGGATGCGCGCACGTGTTCCAGGCGCATCACCTTGGTGACGATACCCTCGCTGGGCGTCTCGTCGTCGGGACCGACCACCGGCGCGGGCGGAATCGCGCGCTCGGGCAGTTTGACGACGCGGTAGAGTTGGCCCTCCTTGATGATCGAGCAGCCGGCGCTCTCCAGGATCGAGACGAACAGGGCGTAGACTTCGCTGCTCTTCACGCGGGGCGCCACGACCGTTATCTTGCCGGTAACGTTCTCGTCCACGACGAACCTGCGCCCGGTACTCTCGCCCACGAGCTTCACGAAAGCGGTCACATCGACCTGGTCGAAGCTCAGGTTGATCAGATCCGCTTCCTGGGCGGCGCCCCACCTTCCCAGCGTCGCCGCCAGCGTCACGGCGACGACCACCCGCGACAAGCAAAACATTCGCATCGGTCTCACGTCTCTCCAGCTATCGTCAGGTGATTCCGCGTTCGGTACTTTCCGCGAAGGCCAGCAGGTGATCGACTTCGGGACACGGCGGCACTTCCTCACGGACTTTCTGGAGCGCCTGTTTTACGAGCAGGTCCTGGCGATAGATGATCTTGTAGGCTTGCTTCAGAGCTTGCTGCGCGTCTGCGCTGACTCCGCGGCGCTGCAGGCCGACTCTGTTCAAGCCTTTCACCTCGGCCGGGATGCCGACGACAATCATGTAGGGCAGACAGTCCTGGGTAACGCGCGTGAGTCCGCCCACCATGCACATCCGTCCGACTCGTGCGAACTGATGCACGGCGGCCAGACCGCCGATGATGGCCTCGTCCTCAACGGTCACGTCCCCCGCCAGCGTGGCGCAGTTGGCCATGATCACACTGTTACCCACGGAACACGCGTGGGCAATGTGCACGTAGGCCATGATGTGGCACCCGTTTCCAATACGCGTGATTTCGCCCTCGTTCGTGCCGGAGTTCACCGTCACGTATTCCCGGATCGTTGTGCGGTCGCCGATCTCGACGGTCGTCTCCGCGCCGCGGAACTTGAGATCCTGCGTCTGGGTTCCCAGGCTTGCGAACGGAAATATGCGGCATTGCTCGCCGATCGTCGTATCGCCTTCCACGACCACATGGGACTTCAGCAGTGCGCCGTCCTTGATCTTTACCTTGCCGCCGATCACGCAATAGGGGCCGATCTCGACGTCGTTGCCGAGCTGTGCCCCGTCTTCAATTACCGCGCTCGGGTGAATCTTGCTCATCAAGGTCTCCCCTCGCTGGAGAACATGCACGTCATTTCCGCCTGGGAGACGACTTTGCCGTCGACGGTCGCTTTCGCGCTGAACTTGGCTACGTTCGCGCGAAGCTGTGTCACCTGGATCTCGATCGTCATCCGGTCGCCCGGCTGCACTACGCGGCGGAACTTGGCTTTGTCGATCGCCATGAAATATGGAACTGTATCCGTGTTGCCCGTGATCTTGATCAGCAGAATCCCGGCCGTCTGCGCCATGGCCTCAAGCTGCAACACACCCGGCATGACCGGTTTGCCCGGGAAATGCCCCTGAAAGAAAGGCTCATTCACCGAGACGTTCTTCACGCCGACAACTTTCTGGTTCTCAAGGTCGAGCTCCGCAATGCGATCCAACAACAGGATTGGATACCGGTGCGGCAGAAGCCCCATGATCTCTTCGATGTTCATGCTGTTCATTCGCCTTCTCCCGTGACGTTTTCAGGCCTATAACATAACGCCCCTTTGAGATAAACGCAATTGTTTGTCACGGCCGGGGCAAAGGTGATTTGTTGCACTTGCCGGGGCCACCGCCGGCCCTGTGCCGGCGGTGGCCTCCAGCAAGTGCAACAAATCGCAAATGCGCCCCCGGGGCAACCTCATCCAAATCTGTCCCGGGCCGGCGTCGGGGATAGATGCGGTTGCCCTGAGAATTACCTTGAGCTCCGTTCTGTTGGCGCCTACCATTCCGGGATTATGAGAAGATACACTTTTTCATCGACGGTAGTCATCCTCGCGGCGCTGCTCGCGCTGGCGCTCGGCCCGACAGCTCATGCCGGTCACAGACTTGGCGCCGGCGCCAGGTATCACACGGCCCATTCTGTCTTTGACGAGCTGCCGTACGACGACGAAATGTCGTACGGGCTCACGTACCAGTACGTCGAGGACGTTTCCTACTTCGAGCTGGCCGCAACGATAGTCCCGAATCCGAAGGCGGACTCGCTGGACTACATCGTCACGCCCCAGCTGAACTTGTTGTTCAGCGACGGCATGTGGCGTGGCGGCACCGGCGTATTGACCACCTACACCAAAGACAGCACGGGCGACGACGACTGGACGGACATATACTGGCAGATGATCTTCGGGTTGAGCTACCCCATCGGCCGCTTGTCGCTGGACGCATACGTCTACTACGTGTACGAGGGATGGGAAGACCTGCTGGATTTCGAATTCGACGACCTTGAAGGCGGGGCCTGGCTGGTCTACTCCTTCTGAGAACGGCCCGAGTGCAGCAAACGCCAGAAAAAGAAACGCAGCCGCTGCCAGAGGGAAGGCCGTCCCCTCCTCGGCCGCTTCGCGCGGTATCCGGGTCTCATGTAGTCTCTGTCGTGTATGCCCATAACGGTCAACCGCAGTGTTCGTGTGCCCCGGCAACCAGGCCATTCGGTTACAATTGAAGAGTTACCCGGCGACCGATCGCAACGGAGATAATATGGAACGACTGACACGCAGATCAACAGCAATCTCGCTGCTCGCGGCAACGCTGATTGCGCCGAGTGCCGCGAGCCGCGCCGACAACGCCTTCCGCCACCTGCGCAGCGCGGTTGTCAAGATTTACGTCACCTCCCAACGCAACGACTACGGCATGCCCTGGCAAGGCGGCGGCATGCGCAGCTCGACCGGCACGGGCTTCATTATCGACGGAAAACGCGTCATGTCCAACGCGCACGTCGTTTCCGACGCGCGCTTCATCCAGCTCCAAAAGGACAGCGACCCGCGCCGCTACGACGCAACCGTCAAGTTCATCGCCCACGACTGCGACCTGGCCGTACTGGCGGTGGAAGACCCGCGGTTTTTTGGCGGCACAACCCCCGTGACGTTTGCGAAAGCCCTGCCCCAGTTGAACGACGAGGTAATGGTAATCGGCTACCCTATGGGAGGGGTGCGCATCTCGCTCACGCGCGGCATCGTTTCGCGTATCGACTACAGCATCTATTCCCACAGCGGCATGGACCTGCACCTCGTGCTGCAGGTGGACGCGGCCATCAATCCCGGCAACAGCGGCGGGCCGATCATCTTTCACGACAAGGTCGTGGGCGTAGCGTTCCAGGCCCTGATGAGCGGCGAGAACATCGGCTACGTCATTCCCGTCCCCGTGGTCCGGCACTTCCTGGAAGACATCGAGGACGGCGTCTACAACAACTACCCCGAACTGGGCGTCTCATTCATGGAAACGCGCAACCAGGCCCTGCGGACCGACCTCAAACTCCCCGCCGAGCTCGGGGGGGTGGCGGTTTCCTACATCGATCCGTTCGGCAGCGCCAAGGGCATTCTCAAGCACCGCGACGTGCTGCTCAAGGTCGACGACTACGACATCGCCCCCGACGGCACGGTGGACCTGGAAGGCAACAACGTCACCTTCGCCGAGCTGCTGGAACGCAAGCTGTGGGGCGACTCCGCCGTCTTCGACGTCTGGCGCGGCGGCAAGAAGGTCGCCATCACCGTGCCCCTGACCAACCCGGCAGACCCGTTCATCTACAAGAACATCTACGACGAACGGCCCCAGTACTACGTCAACGCCGGCCTGGTATTCATGCCGCTCAACCGGGAAGTCCTGAAGTCGGCCGGAGGCAGCCAGCAGCTTGCCTACTACTCGCGCTACGCCAAGATCGACGGGCTGCACGAGGGCCGGGATGAATTCATCGTGCTGACGAAACGACTGCCGCACGAAGTCAACACCTACGCCGACGGGTTCGTGCACGGAATCGTGAACAAGGTCAACGGCAAAGCCGTCAAGGAGCTCGCGGACGTCAAACGGGCAATGATGACCCCCGAAAACGGCTTTCACGTGATCGAATTCGCCGAGAAAGACGAAACGCTCGTGCTGCAAACCGAAGCGGTGGAAGCGGCCAATCCCCGGATCTTTGCCGCCTACGGCATCACTGAACCCGAGTACTTCGGAGGGGACCGATGAAACGACTTCTGCCACTCTGCATTGCCGCCTGCATGATGGCGGCCGCCCCGGTCCAGGGCGCCCCCGGAATCGAAGAAGCGCTGGTGCAGGTCATCGTCTCCTTCCAGGAAAACGACCCCTTCGTGCCGTGGCGCAAACGCCAGCCGGGCAAGCGTATCGGCTACGGCGTCGTGATCCGGGAGGGACTGCTGATAACGACGGAATCGCTCGTGCGCAACCATACGCTGGTCGAGCTGCGACGGGCCGCGACGGGGGAGAAACTGCGCGCCCGGGTCGAAACGGCCGACCCCCAGGTCAACCTGGCGTTGGTACGAATTCTCGACGACAGGGCGGCCGAAGCGCTGCCCCCGGTACCGCTTGGCGCCGGATTGCGCAAGAAAGACGAAGTCGAAATCCTGCAGTTCGATCCGACCCGCGAGCTCCAACGCGGCAAGGCCGAGGTCGTCCGCATCACCTCCGCCGAGCTGCCCCGCGCACCATACCACATTCTCACCTTCACCTTGCTGACGGACCTCAACGTCGACCTCCAGGGCGCCGCCGTAGTCGAGAACGACAAACTGATGGGGCTGGTTATGGGGTACAGTCGTAGCGAGCGCATCGCCTACATGCTGCCCTACTCGGTGATCGACCGTTTTCTCAAGGCGGTCGATTCTCCGCCGTACGTTGGCGTCCCGTCGGCCGGTTTCCGCTGGAAACAACTGGTGGACCCCGCCAAGCGCGCCTATCTCAAGCTCGACCGCGACGGGCACGGCATCCTCGTTGTGTCCTGTGTGCCGGGCTCCGGCGCCGCCGAGGTGCTCAGACCCAACGACGTGATACTCGAGTGGGACGGCCGGACGATCGACAATCTCGGTTTCTACGAAGACGACGAGTTCGGGCGTATGACCGTCTCGTTCCTCATCCGCGACCGCCGCGAGGTGGGTGACACGGTGACCGTCAAAGTCTGGCGCGACGGTCGTGAGCAGGACGTGAGGCTGCGCCTCGCCAACCTGCGCGACGATGCGGCCCTCATTCCCGCCAACGTTACCGGCAGGGCCGCCGAGTACCTGGTCGAGGGCGGGCTGCTCATCCGAGAAATCGACACCCCTTACCTCCAGGCCAGAGGGAATTGGCAGAAAAAAACCGACCCGCGCCTGGTCAATCTATACTACTCGCGCCGCATGACGCCCGAAAAGCCCGGCGACAGAGTCGTGCTTCTCACGACGGTTCTCCCTGACCCGATCAACGTCGGCTACCAGCATTTCCGCGAGCAGATCATCACGCACGTCAACGGCCGTCCTGTCAGGAACATGGCCGACGTCTTCGCGGCCGCGGACGCGGACGGCGCCGTAACACGCGTGACTCTGCAATCGATCGGTGTCGACCTGGTGTTGGATAAAAGCAAGCTCCCGGCCACGAACCAGCGTATTCGCGGCCAGTTCCGTATCCCCAGCCTCCGCTATCAGCGCAAGTAGCCCGCACAGCGGAAGAGAGGAACCGTGCACATGAAAAAGTGGCTCTCGTTTCTGTTTCAATTCACGCTCGTAGCCGTCGTGGGCAGCGCCGCGATCATGGCCGGCGCCAACCACGTGTCACCCGAAAAGGCGCGACTGATCCTCGACAAAATGAACCGTCTCGGGTTCGCCAAAGTGGAATCCGCCGTTCGAGAGAACGTCGACGACTGGCTGGAGCCGATCGACATCGGATGGAACGAACCCGAAACAGACGAACAGCAGTCCCTCGATTTCACCCCCATCGCTCCCCCCGGCCCCGAGGTCAAGGAGCCGCCGGCCCCACTCCCTGACGAGGACACAACTCCGCAAGTCGCGCACGAAACGGTCGAGCCGGAACCCGCTCCACCGCAGCCCCACACCCCCCCGGAGCCCGTGCAACCTGAGACACCAGCCGCGACATGGGGCGTCACCCATACCGAGGGAACACGCGTCTACACAACCGAAGGCAGGTTCCTGAGGCGCCTCGATGCCGGCACATTCATGGTCATCAAGAAACGCCAGGAAACGTCGGCGGGGAACATGCTCGTCGCCGATGTCCTTTACCAGGGCCGGAGCGTACCCAACATCGTCATCCGCAGCGAAGATGTCCAGGAACTCCCCGCCTCGTTTGCCGATGCCTCGCCCACCGAGCAACGACTCATCTCGCAACGGGCGCGCATCCTGGCGCGTATCTCCGCAATCGAAACCGAAATCGCGTACGGACTGCGCAAGGACAATCCCCACTGCAATGAGTACGTCAAGGCCCGTGACGCCTTCAAGGAGTTCAGCGACAGAATCAGGCCCAAGCGGGAAGCCTACGAAAACGCCACCGGCGCCAGACGCGACAAACTCGGCGAGGAACTCCACGCCGTTCGCGCGGAAAGCTTCCAGCTCGGCAACGCCTACCGTACCGCCAAGATGCGATATAGCCAATGGAACGAGCAGAACCCTGTTGACCTCAAAACACTGCCTGACATGGTGAGACTCAAGAGTCAACTGGCGCACGTCGAAAGCCAGATCAGCGGACTGGCCGGACCGTAGTCGGGCGCTGTACCAGAAGGGGGCTCGCGGGCGATTCCCCCGTAGAACGGTGCTCCTGCGCAGTTTCCGCGGCGGGGGATACGAGTAATGAACGAAAGGAACAGGCGAACAGAAGGAACGTTGAAGGAGATGATAGAATCCCTTCGACATTCCTTCCGTTCGCCTGTTTCTTCTGTTCGATATTCGACAGTACGGGGACGGGGCATAGAGGGGCAGATATGACGGGCCCCTCCAAAGGCTTCGTCCCGGGAATCACGGCCCTGCTTGCATCCAGACACCGCTGGATCGCAGACCGCGCGGTCGGACTTGTCTCCCACCCCGCCGCAATCGACACCAGGGGGCACTCTTCAGCCGAGCGCCTGTGGCAACACCCCGGCGTGAACCTGGCGGCACTGTTCGGCCCGGAGCACGGGTTCTACGGCGGCGCAACCGCGGGGCGGCGCGTGCGCAGCTCGCGTCACCGCCGCTGGGGCATCCCGGTCCATTCGCTCTACGGCGCCAACCGCCGTCCCAACCGCAACATGCTCAAAGGCCTCGATGCGATCGTCTTCGATCTGCAGGACCTGGGCGCACGCCCGTACACGTACGTCTCCACACTGCGCCTCGTGCTGGAGGCCGCCGCGCAACGCGGCATACGTGCTATCGTCGCCGACCGCCCGATCCCGCTGCCGGACGTCACCGACGGCCCCGTGACGCAGCCGGAGTTCGAGTCGTTCGTCGCCGCCATCCCCACCCCTATGCACTACGGCATGACCCCGGGCGAAACCGCCCTTTGGCTCAAAGCAAAACTGGAGTTGGACCTTGACCTGCGCGTCGCGCCCATGCGCGGGTACGCGCGCGACTGCGACCGACAGCCGGGATGGCCGCCATGGATCCCACCGTCCCAGGGCATCCGTTCCTGGGAAAGCGCCAAGTGCTACACTGCTACCGTGTTCGGTGAGGGCCTGCCTTCCATCGACCACGGACGCGGCACGGGACTTCCATTCCAGGTCATCGGTGCGCCCTGGATGCGCGCGGAAGAGGTCCGCGAAGCCCTGTGCGAACAGAGGCTCCCCGGGGTCACGTTCCACGTCCACCCCTACGTGCCGGGACGCCCGAGATACAACGGCAGACTGATCGACGGCGTCCGGCTCTGCGTCACCAATCCCCGCAAGTTCCGCCCGATACGGACCAGCGTGACCGTCCTGGCCTGCCTGCAGCGCCTGTACGGCAAACGCCGAATCTGGCAGGCGCCCGGGACACGCCGTGAGTTCTTCGACAAGCTCTACGGTACGGACTGCGTTCGCCTGATGCTGATGGACGGCGCGACCCCGGCCGACGTCGCGGCAAGCTGGAACGGCGCGCTGCGGCAATTTCGTCTGGAACGCGCGCGCCACCTGCTCTACGATGCGGGCAAAGACAACAACCAACTAACCAATTAACCAATTAACCAATCAACCAATCAACCAGTTGACCAATCACTTGAAACCGCCCCGCAAAGCCTTCGTTCTCGCCGCCGGCTTCGGCACACGACTGAGGCCGCTTACAACGCACATCCCGAAACCGCTCTTGCACATGTGGGGGCGACCGATTCTGGACCACGTGCTCGACTTGCTCGTGTCGTGGGGCGTGGAAGAGGTGGTCATCAACGCCCATCACGCACGTGAATCGATCAAGGCTTACGTCGCAGCGCGCAGCGGCTCCGCGCCGCGACTGCATTTCTCGCCCGAGGAAGAGATTCTCGGCACAGGCGGAGCAATCGCCAACGCCGCATGGTTTGTCGGAGAAGAACCCTTCTGGGTGGTGAACGGCGATGTTCTTGCCGAGCTCAATCCTGCTCCGTTCATCGACCTGTTCAACGAAACCGGCGCCACGGCCGTACTATGGATGCATCCCACGCGCGGTCCGCGTACCGTCAGGCTGGAGGGCCATCGCATCGAGGATTTCAAGACAACCTGCCCCGGAACGGAGAACACGTTCACATTCTGTGGCATCCAGCTGCTATCGCCCGAAATCATGCAGTTCATCCCGCAAGCCGGGTTCTCGACGGTCATCACCGCCTACGAACAGGCCATGCGCGAAGGGCGCACCGTTCTCGGTCTATCCGCGGAGGACTCCTACTGGGCCGACCTCGGCACAGCCCAGACGTTGCTCGACGCCCATCGCGAAACCCTGGTAGCCGCTCAGAACGGAACGGCAGGCGCCGGATTCGCCCGACACGCACCGAACGCCGCAATCGAAAGGCTGCGCGGCAAGGGTGTGTCCATCGACGGGTTTCTGTCAGTCGGCAAGGACTGCCGCATAGAACCGACCGCCACCATTCGCGACGCCGTTCTCATGGACAGAGTTGCGGTTGCAGCCGGGGCATGCGTCAGTGACTGCATTGCCGCACCGGGCGCCAGGCTTCATGGAAAAGTGCACGGCATGGCCATGGCGGCAACCGACGCATCACCGACCCTGGCAAACGCCATACGATCGATCGGGTGGGATCCCGCCGAAACCCTGCTCCTACCGCTACCGCCGCGGGGATCGGCCCGCACGTTCTCGCGGTTACGCGGACGCGGCGACGCCGGGCAGGTTGTCGCGATCGAATACAGCCTCGATCGCCCCGAGAATGCCCGTTTCACTCCTAACGCGCATTTCCTGAATTCGGTCGGCATACGCGTGCCCGAAGTCATCTTCGACGACCCCGAAAACCGGGTCACGTTGGTCGAAGACCTGGGCGAGACTTCCCTGCTCCAACTGGCGCGAGCAAGCAACGAGTCGGAACTTCAAGCACTCTATGAACGCGTCATACCTTCGGTCGTGCAGCTTCACACGGAGACCACGCGTGCGGCAGCGGAGCGCGGACTGGACCTGTGCGAGCCGTTTTCCCCGGGCCTGTACGAATGGGAACACGACCTGTTCGTCACGCACTTCGCGAAAGACCACCTTGGCAGCGAGCGGTCGATTCTCGACGCGGAGATGGCCGAGCTCGGCCGCGTCAGCGCCGCGCTGCTGCAGAGCACCCCCGTGCTCGTGCATCGCGACCTGCAGTCCTCGAACATCTTCTTTGCCGGAGACGAGCCGGCCTTCATCGATTTCCAGGGCATGCGCTACGGCCCGGCGGCGTACGACCTGGCCTCGCTGCTCTGCGATCCGTACGTATCACTGCCGCCCGCCATCCAGGACCGCCTGATCGCCATGTATGCCGAATTGCGCGACGTAGACCGGGAAGCCTTTGAGCAGATCTTCTGGAAAGCGGCCGTGCAACGGCTGGTACAGGCCCTCGGCGCCTTTGGCCGCCTTGACCGCATCCGCGGCGTGAGCGGTTTCAAGGACCATATTCCCGCCGCCGTCGAAATGATCTTGAGAGCGTTGGAGCGGGTAGGCGATATGCCGAACCTGTGGCACTTTTTCTGCTGTATTTCAGATTTGAGGGTTTCACCATGACCGACATACAGATCGCCTGCGATAGCTGCGGCAAGATAATCCGTGTCTCACAGTATGTAAAAGCGGACCACCTGGCATGTCCCGCGTGCGGCGCCCCCATCCACAAAGTGGATGACGGTACCGTCCCGAAACCCGGAATCACCCGACTTCGCCTCAGGAATGCTCCGGCCGACTTCGATTCAACGGAGACAACCAAGACGGACGACGAGTGGAGCTACCACGAGATGATGAGGAGCATCCCAAAGTCCGACGAACGCTCGCGGCACCTGCTGCACGTCTGGCTGAGCACGCTGCTCTTCCTGGTTCTCGGAGGGATCGCTTACGCCCTGCGCTATCACGAACTGTTCTCGAACGTGGTGCCCTACATCTCTGCCTACGGCCCCTACACGCTGATCCTCTTCTGGATCGTCAGCATGCACATGGCCTTCAAGGAAGAGGTCTTCCTGGGCATCCTCTGCCTGCTCGTGCCGTTCTACTGGATCTATTACCTCTTTCTGGTAGCCGACAAGTTCTACCTGCGGGCAATCGTCGCCGCCTTTCTCGTCGCCGTAGCTGTAGACAGCTATCACTTCTACTCAAAACAGTGCACCGCCACCTACGAGAGGATCAACACCTGGATCCTGCAAGGCGGCGGCGAGATTCGCCGGAGGCGAGACGTGGCCGAAGACGCCACCAGGAACGGCAACAGGCGTCGCTGACCGGTAACTTGACCCGTCGCGGCGTTCCGTAGAACCGTTCTCCAGGACGGTTCCAAACCACGCGGGGTCCACCACCCCGCCTGGTCTCCGCTGAACCGTCCTGGAGGACGGTTCTACGTTTCCACCTCGAGTTGTCTCGGAAGCGCAGCGCACCCGGGGAGTGACAGAACAGAGCAGACAGCCCAACAGCGGGAATGCCGAAGGGAATGCTGAACGACCTCCGTTCCCGCATTCCCTTCGACATTTCCTCAGTTCGCCGGAACTACGTTGGCGCAAGCGTCGATCGGACTACACGTATTCCCAGTCGCGCAGCCACTCGTACTGTTGCGGCAGGTTGGCCCACATGTTGCGACCGACCTCGTCGAGCTCGCGGCGCTCAACCGCTGCAAGCTGGCGTTTTTCCTTGATCGCGGCCAGCATGTTGTCGACTTCAGCCGGAGAGGCCAGGCCGGGAATCGGGGCCGTGACAGCCGGGTTTGCCAGGATGTTGCGGATCGCCAGGCGGGCGCGCCGTGCTTTCTCTTCTGCATCCTTGGTGCCGGCGAACAGCGACGCATTGGCAAAGGGCTTGATTCCAAACGTGCCGATGTTGTGCTTGCGCACGGCATCGAACAGGCTGTCCTTGGGCAGCACTTTCGAGGTGGCCGTATAGGGGAAAAGGAGAACCTGGAACTGGTCCGGATAGGTTTCAGCCAGACGCTTGAGCCACGGTCTGCCGTGCGAGGATACGCCCGTGAAGCGCGCCTTGCCCTGCTTCTTGGCAATCTCAAAGGCCTTGGCAAACTCTTCCTCTTCGGCGGGCGAATGCTTGCCGGGCGTGCTCGCCACCAGGCGCCAGACGTCGACGTAGTCGACCTGAGCGCTCTTCATCCCCTTCTCGAGGGTCTCGAGCAACACCTCGGCCTTGCGGTACTTCGCGTTGCGGGGACACTCCGGCCACATGGCGAACCCCATGTACATCTTGTCACGCCGCCCCTTCAGGGCCGGCCCATAGACGGAGACCTCAGCTACCGTGCAGGCGTCGACATAGTTGATGCCCACTTCCATACACCGGCTCATCACCGCGTCGCGGTTCTTGCGCAGCGCGTCGAGCGCCGGTCCCGGCCCCGGTTTGTGTACGCCGGGAATCTTCTCGCCGGTTGCCTTGTCGACGCCCTTCCAGTGCCCGCCCAGGCAAACGGACGACACCCACAGGCCGGTGTTGCCCAACCGCCGGTATTCCATGTCGGCGTTGTAGCTGCGCGTCTTCTTGATGTCGTCTTCGTCCGCGGCCGTCGCCACGAAATTCCCACCCAGTCCGGCCGCCACGCAACCGGCCGCCACGGCACTGTTGCGGATGAATTCACGTCGTTTCATCTGTCCGTTCATGTCCAGCTCTCCTTACTACTACACCTCATCCGAGATGGGTTTGCGCTCTTGAACCACCTCAGCCTGGAGTCGGGGGGGGGGGGGCCAAGACAAACCCCCCCCCCCCCCCCCCCCAGCCCCCCCGCGCCAAAAAAAAAAAAAAAACCAAA
>CAZKRK010000105.1:14020-19940 GCA_964555035.1 uncultured Victivallales bacterium
ACCCCCCCCCCCCGCGGGCGGGGGGGGGCCCCCGCCCGCCCCCCCCCCCCCCCCCCCCCCGGGGCCCCCCCCCCGGCTCCATATCTCTCAACTCACGCAAAAAAGAGGACCAACGGAGACTCACACCGCCTTGCCATAGCACTCCAGCAGATACTCGCGTGACTTCTTGAGTCCTTCCGACATCGCGTCGGGTTCCGGTTCGTGATGCATAAAGGGATTCACATATCCCCTGTAATCAATCTCTGCCAGGGCCTTGAGCCACGGTACGCAATCCGCCGGCCCGTACCCCGGCAACTGCCCCATGCCCTTGTGTTTCTGCCAGGCATAGAAATAGAAGAGATGCTTGCCTGCCACGCGAATCGCATCCGGTATGGCGACTTTGGCGCTCTGAAGATGATAAGGCGCCAGCGCTATACCCAGCCGGTCCGACGTGTTCAGGTCCGCGAAGGCTTTGAACGAATCCAGCGTGTGCAGGAGCGCCCCGCCGTGGTTCTCGACCGCCACGTACGAATTGTGCTTCTCAGCCAGCTCCGCCATCGGCTTCATCTTCTCAAGAAACGCCTTCATCCGTTTCGTGAGGTCTTCGCCGGACGGAACGCCGCGCGCACTGCCCCGCACGGCAACACCGCCGCCGACATCGCCGAGCAGCTTGGCGTACGCGGGATAGCCCGTAGTGTAGACGCTGAACGAGTTCAGCTTCAGATTGTGTTTTTCAAGCAGCGCCCGCAAACCGTCGGCGCCCAACCGGTCGGCCACGTCCTTCAGATGCGTACATCCCCGGAACGGACACCAGATGTCGATCGCCTCAAATCCCAACCCGGCGATGCGCTCGCAGGCCTGTTCGATGGGCAGGCTGGTAAACGCAACACTCGACGCCGAAAGACGCATGGTCCACTTCGCGGCCGCCTCCGCGCCGACCAACCAGGTCGGAGCTCCCGCGGCAACAATACCGCCGGCCACTCCCCCCAGGAAACTTCTACGGTTGATTGGAGTGTACGTGCTCATAGACCTTCCACCAGAACATGGAACATCGATAACCCCGAGACTTTGGCATACACGCGCCCAAAAGTCCAGCATAGACATTCCCCGCGTAGCGGCGTTACGTAGAACCGTTCTCCAGGACGGTTCCAAACCACGCGGGATCCACCACCCCGCCTGGGCTCCGCTGAACCGTCCTGGAGAACGGTTCTACGTTTCCCGCTCGAATTGCCTCGGAAGCGCAGCGCGCCGGGAGGCCTCCTAGCCGGAGACCTCAATCCCCACCCGGCAACACCTCTCCCACCGGAATCGGGTGCCCACGCAAATATGCGTCGCCCCCCATCACCTTGCCGCCCTCGGGCTGCACCCGCACCAGGCGCAACGCCCCCTCGCCGGTTGCCACCAACGGGCCGGCTCCGCTCACTGCAAGCACTTCGCCCGGCGCCCCCTCTCCGGATTCCACGACGGCTTCAAGCACTTTCAACGTCTTGCCGGCGATCCCTTCGCCGCCGGGCAACACGCAATGGCACGCCGGCCACGGATTGAATCCGCGCACGCGGTTCCGTATCGCCGCCGCCGTCATGCTCCAGTCGATCCTGCCGTCCCGACGCGATAGCTTCGGCGCATACGTCGCCGCATCCTCATTCTGCGGCTCACGCGGCAACGATTCGCCCGCTGCCAGCATCGAAACGACCTCGACCAGGGCGGACGCCCCCACCTCCGCCAGGCAATCGTGAAGCGTCCCCGCCGTGTCGTCATCGCCAATCGGCACGGTACGTTTCAGGATCATGTCGCCCTCGTCCATCCCCTCGTTCATGTACATGATCGTCACGCCTGTCTCGCGCTCGCCGCGGGCCACCGCCCACTGGATAGGCGCCGCCCCGCGGTACTTCGGCAACAGCGAGGCATGCACGTTGATGCAACCCAACCGCGGCATGCTCAGCAGCTCGGTCCTCAGGATCTGACCGTATGCCACAACCACGACCAAGTCGGGCCTCAGTGCCCGGATTGCCGCCAGGCTCTCGGCCTCGTTCACGCGGCGCGGCGTCAAAACCGCAATCCCGCTGTCGGCCGCCATGACCTTGGTTGCGCAAGCGCACGTCTTCAGCTTGCGCCCCTTGGGCCGGTCCGGTTGTGTCACGACTCCCACCAGCTCAACCCCGGAATGCGCCAGCAATCCCTCAAGAGTCGGGCAGGCCAGCTCCGCCGACCCCATAAAAACCACGCGTATCTTGTCCGTGTGCTCTTTCATCATAGTCGTACTCGCAGTTCTCAACCCGCTTCCCAAAGCAGAATCAAGTACTGCAAACAAGGCTACGACGAAAGAAGCCGTGACACCAGAACTGATTAATGCATGGAAGGTGTGTCCCGAATGGCACTGGCTTAAGCCAGATCCCACGCCCTTGCGGCGTGGAGTTGGCCTAAGTTATTGCCATTCAGGTGGGCCCCTTACCTTCAGAGGGTGATCACAGCACTTGAGATCCCTCGACTCCGCTACGCTCCGCTCGGGATGACAGGTCGTCTGTCGGCGGGTCACTGAGAGGCGAGCGGCGCGAGCGGGGACAGGCGGACTATCGGCGCCTCTTTGTTTCTTTACTCGGTTCTTTGGGAGCGGAAAGGGGGATGTTACCCGCACCGTGACAGCAGCACCCGCACAACATCCGCGGCGCCGTAGTCGGGATTCTCGAGAGAGCAGAACCGATCGATTCCGGACAGGTCGCCACCCAGCGTAACGAGGCACTGCTCGCGGC
Organism: uncultured Victivallales bacterium; assembly: GCA_964555035.1. Lineage (GTDB taxonomy): Bacteria > Verrucomicrobiota > Kiritimatiellia > UBA8416 > CAYOBW01 > CAZKRK01. The sequence continues at coordinate 16,750 of CAZKRK010000105.1, forward strand.
TGCCGTCTCGAAGAACCTGTGGCATGCCGATATTCGCCACCAGCGCATTGCACAGGCACTTGCGCCCGACGGTGTCGGCGTGAATGCCTTGCTTGGCAACAAACGCCGCTTCGGGTTCGGCGGCGCAACGGTAGCCGATGGTCCCGTCGGTCCTGAGATAGGGCTCGCGCAGAAACCCAATATCGCAGACGCGCCGGCGCTGGAGATAGACATCCTCATCGGACAGGCTTCCCGCCAGACCGGCAACCTTGAACGGAAAGCCGGTTGGTGACGCCTTGGCATCCGTAAAAACGCAGGCATCGCCCTCAAGCGCTTTCCTGATCAGGGCCAGGCGCGCTTCGGTCACTAGTCCGGACTCGCGGCAAAGGGCAAACGCGCTGCCGACCTGCACACCGGCGGCCCCTTCATCCAGGGCCTCGCACAAACGCTCAGGCGTACCATACCCGCCGGCCAGCCAGAAGGGCAGTCCCAGTTTGCGGATTCCAGCCAGGTTGACCGTGTCACGAGGGCCGTAGGCCGGTTCGCCGTCAGCCGTCAACTCCTGCCGGCCACGCGGTGGTGCGTTATGTCCGCCGGCACAATGGCCTTCGATGACGAAGCCGGACACTACGCCCGTAGACCGGCGGTAGAGCATTCTCGCCAACGTGTCTGAAGATACGATGGGCAGAAAATCGGGCCGCTCCAGGGGAGGCAATTCCATCCCGTCTTCCCAGAAGTCCCTGGGATTGAACGTCATGCGCGTTGCGGCCCCCGCTTGCTCGCCGCTGACGTAAATCGGGTAGCTGGTGGCTTCGTGATTGGCCAGCGCATCGATTACGCCCGGCATGTCCAACGGGATGCCGGCGCCGACGATCACGACGGCCGCTCCGGCCAGCATGGCCCCATAAATGGACGGCAGGTGCGGGAGCTGGATTTTCTCGAGATAGTTGATGCCAACCGGGTTGTCGTGGGTCTCGCGTGCCAGGGCAACTTCGGCAAAATTGGCCGCGATGCAGAGCTCCAGGGCGGCGTGATCGTTATCGATCGTGTGCATATGGACAGGGTGATAGGGGGTGTCGGGGTCTTTGCCGCCCGGAATGAAATGCGCGTCAAGAATGCGGCGGACCACGCTGGGAAAGGGGAACTTCGCCAGCGCGCGCCGGAAGTGACCTCCGGGATCGCCGTCCTGGAGGCGTCGGGAGAGAATCCCGTCCAAGCCTGTGCCGGACACGACGCCCAGCTGTCCAAGCGCCGCAACGGCCTGCGCCAGACGCCAGTCCGACACGCCGGCGCCCATGCCGCCCTGTATGATATGTGGAGGATCAATTCTCATTCTCGTCGCCGTCCTTCACCACTGTGAGGGTAAGGTTGCGTAGGCGTCTGACGAGACGATCCGCGCCACCAAAAGGCGACCGGTGACCCTCCAGAAGTCAGGGCAAACCGTATGGAGCGCGCGCCTTTGTGGCAGCGCTATACCCGCGGCACACTCGGCACACGGGTTTCTCCGGAAACACGAGGACCATCCGACAGTTGGGCGGCAGTGTCAAGGCATTCCGGTGCCGGAGGGGCCTGCGCTCACGGTCTTTGCCTTTGGCGCCAAACGAACGTTCAACGCCGAACGTTCAAACCGGAGTGGACATTGCGCGTTGTATGTTGAGCGTTGAACGAATGACCAATTGCCAAATGAACCAGCTTTTTCCGCCCACGGCGGAAAGAGCTCACGACCGGAACGGGGTTGAAGTCCTCGGCTGAAATGAGTACAACTCGCTCACATCGGCCTAACAGCCGCGGGACATTTTCAGTGCTTGGCGCTCGTGGGTGAGCCGGAACAGATCCGACGCACATGACTCACCCGCGGTGTTCGGCGCGAGGAGGAGAGGCATGCCGGCAGGCGAATCAACACGCAGCCCATTCGTTCGCACCGCAATCGCGGCGCTGTTCCTGGTGACGGTTTCGGTCACGCAGGCCCGGGTTTTCGATGCTATCGATCACGGCAGCTACTATGATGACGGATCGCACACGGCATCAAACAGGAAGACATATACCGGCAGGTATCGGAAGAACCTCCCCCCGTATGACTTCGAGTACTACGACGCCTTCCTGCTCTTTGACCTCTCCAGCCTTGAAGACCGGATATCGGAGGCCACTCTACGCATACACATCGAAAAGTTCTACTCATCGCTGGGCGAGTCCTGGCAGACGTTCAGGGTCTACGAGGTGACAAACGCAGCTTCCGTTGTCACCAACACTCATTCGGCGGGAAATGCTGAAGGACTGGCCGTCTACGAAGACCTGCGGTCCGGAACGTTTTTTGGCGAAGCAAGGGTTTGCCCGGAGGACGTGGGCGGGACAGTCGACGTGGCACTCAATCAGTCCGCTGTCAGTGCCATCAACGCTGCCGCCGGTACGCCTCTGCTGCTCGGCCTGGAGCTGAACACGTCGAGTTCCTTCGAGTGGAACCAGTACCTGCGTTTCTGGTATGCCGATGGGGATGGCCCGATTCAGCTGATTGTTGGCGACAGCCCACAGCCACCGAGCTTTGCCGGGCTGGTTCAAGCGCCCGATGCGGTCACGCTCAGCATCACGAACCTGACACCGGGAGCTACATGCCGTCTCGAGCGATGCTCCGCCCTGCACACACCTGCGTGGAGCAACGCCGCGACATTCGTCCCCTCGACGACATGGACGAACGTGACCGACAACGTGCCGCCGCGGGTCGAGCAGGTGTTCTACCGGTTGCGAGTCCCATAGCGTCGGAACAGTCTTCTGTCCGCTTTGCCGCCGCACCCCATTGGCAGGGAAATCACTTCGTCTCTTGTCCATCCGCGGGCTTGTTGCCTTGCCGAAACTCCTTCAGGGCGCGGTAGAGGCAGAGCTCAGTATGGCACATGGTGGCCAGGGCCATGATTGCCACGATGCCGGCAGTTGCCATGAATCCCCCGATCGCGGCGAAACCGCAACTCCGCGCAGTGCCCATCATTGCTGAACCGCACACGGTCAGTACCAGAAACATGACCGACTTCTTCCAGTACTCGGACTTGAGTCTGTAGACCCTGGCGGGGATGTCATCGATTTCATCGTTGACCAGCCGGAACCACTTGTCTTCTTTCATCGTGTGTCTCCTGTTCCGCCTTCCTCTTGCGCGCCCCCCCTCAGTCTGTTAGTGACTCACCCTCCCAAAGCTGTCGAAAAAAACAAGAAAAACCGGCGCT
>CAZKRK010000106.1:0-19911 GCA_964555035.1 uncultured Victivallales bacterium
AGGTACGACGGCACGCAGCCTGCGGCCGGTGTTGGCCGCGGAGGGAGCGAGGGGGCATAGGGGCGGCGCACATGGTGTGATGGCCGCGACGGAGTGAAACGGAGACGCGGACGGCACACGATGGGCGCCGGGGGGAATACGGTGGCAACGCGGAAACCGGTTGATTTTGGGACTGGGGTGTAGGGAGGCAACTATGGCTCAGTTTCAACCAGGTGAATCCGGGAATCCGACGGGACGACCGCGTGGGTCGACGGGCGGGCGAGTTCAGGCTCTGGCCGCACTGGATGTGATGCTGGCAAAGAAGAAGAACCAACGGGCACTGATCAAGGCACTGGAGTCGGAGTTGCTGAGTGATCCCGTAAGGTTCTTCCGGTCGATCATCATGCCGCTGCTGCCGCGGGAGGCAAAGCTGTCGCTCGACCATGACGGTGTGATCCGGTGGCAGTCGCTGCTGGGGCCTTCGGGGGAGCAGCAGGGGGGGCAGCTGCCGCAAGGGGCGGAGGGGGCTGCACTGCCGGAGGCCTCGAGGGGTAGGACGGATAGGATGTATGGGACGGATGACTGATGGCTGTGACGTTGAACTATCAGCCGCATCCTGCGCAGCGGGAGATTCATGAGGCGCGGGGGGTGCGGTTTCGGACGGTGTGTACTGGGCGCCGGTTCGGGAAGACGTTGTGCCTGGCCGCGGAGCTGCTGGACCGGGGCGGTTGTGAGCAGGGGGGCGACTACGGGTGGGTGGCGCCGACGTACAATGTCGCCGATCGTGGTATCGAGGCGTTCCGGACGATTGCCGATGGTTTTGTGAAAGTCGTGGGTCGGGCGCCGGCACGGGTGGAGTTCACGGGGCCGGCCGGGCCCGTACGCATCTGGTTCCTGTCGGCGGACAACCCGGACAATATCCGTGGGTACGGGTGCCAGGGGCTGGTGATTGATGAGGCGGCCGCTGTGCCCAAGAAGGTCTGGCAGTACGTGCTGCGGCCAACGATCTCGCAGACTCTGGGCTGGGCTGTGTTTGTGAGTACGCCGAAGGGGCGGAACTGGTTCTACGATCTTCATACCCGGGGGCTGGATCCATTCGAGAACGATTACGCCAGCTTTGTGTTTCCGAGCAAGGCGTCTCCGTACTTCCCAGAATCGGAGTGGGAGGATGCGAAGCGGACGTTGCCGGAGGATGTGTTCCGGCAGGAGTACGAGGCGGAGTTCCTGGAGGACTCGGCCGGGGTGTTCCGAAATGTGGACGCCTGTCTGGTCGGGGATGCGGACATCCCCCACCCCGGCAAGGTGCGGGACGTAGTGATAGGATGTGATGTGGCGAAGCATACTGACTTCACCGTGCTCGTTGCGATGGACGCGGAGACAGGACGGTGCTTTGCGATCGACCGGTTCAATCAGCTGGACTGGCCGATCCAGCGGGAGCGGATACTCGGATTTGTGAGTCGGTACCGGGGGCGGCTGATCCTAGACGCAACTGGGCTCGGCGATCCGATCTATGATGACCTGAAGCGGGTATACGCTGACGTGGAGCCGTTCAAGCTGACGGCAGGCAGCAAGGTGGAGCTGATACAACGGCTGATCGTGGCGGTGGAGCAACAGCGGATCAGTTGGCCGGGCACCAGAGCCTGCGGCACGGTGCCCGGTAAGCCGGCCTCAGACTGGGACACGCTGACCAACGAGATGAAGCGGTTCGAGTATGTGATCTCGGGGGCGGGGCGGATTTCGTACGGGGCGCCGTCGGGGTATCACGACGACTCTGTAATTGCGTTGGCTCTGGCGAACCACCGTCGGTGGGAGTCGGAGAATGTGGGCCGGATGATGACGCTGCAAAGTGCCAGCGGCGGGGTCAGGTCGCGAGTGAGACCTCGTCCCAGGCGGGGGGCACGAGTGATGGTAGGGTGAGTGCCATGGAATGAACGCACCGTCGACCTGGGTCCCCACGTGTTTCCCCAAACAAACTATCACGTTGAGTGCTCACTCGACGTCCGCGTCCTCTGTGCGGTCCACAAGATGCGTGTCGCTAAGTCCGCTGCAATCCGAGGTTTGTGAAGAGCAACTCTCGACCCGCAACAGGTTCAAACGCCGCAGCTTGATGTACAGAATCGCCGCCACGAAATGTGACGAAACGGTACGCTCGTTTTCTGGTCACGCCTTTCGGTGCACAAATCGCGGGGACGGCAAATCGTGGAAAAGGCTGCCAGGTAGGACTTTGTGCATCGCCTTCGACGGAAGGGCTGGAGCCCCACAGGGGTAATTGCTCCTTGAAGATGCTGGGGCCATAGCACGCGGAAGCTGCCGGCTTACCACGGCTATCCCGTCGGGTTCGATCGGGAGCGTCTCTTCTTTCCTGCTGGGGAGCAGGAATTTCGACGCTAACATCTGTGCGCCATTCCGTCTTCGCCTGATGGCTACGCCGAGACAAGTGGGTGTCCAGGTCGGACAGGTCTTCTACGTTGCCGGATGATGCTTCTTTCGGAAATGAGTGGGACTGAGACCGTACAGGCGTTTGAAGGCCAGGGAGAAGTTGAACGGGTTCTCGTAGCCCGCCAGAAAACCGATCTGCTGCACGTTCAAGTCGCCTTCGACCAGCAGGTCGGCGGCGTATCGCATACGCAGGTAGGTGACTTGTGCCATGGGACTTCTCGCGGTTTCTTTGTGACACAGCAGCCGCAGTTTCTCCGGGCACATGGCCGCCTCCTCACACAGGGCAGCGATGCTCCAGGGGCGGGCAAGATCGTGGGAAACAGTCATCCACAGGTCGGACAGTTGGTAGTGGTGCTCTTCTTCGTCAAGCAGCTCACGGGAAAGGCATGCGATGATGTCCGAGAGTGCGGTCAGGATGGCCGGACGCCCCTTTGCCAGTGTCTCCTTGTAGAGCCGCTGGAAGGACCATACCAAGTCTGTCGAGTCGCAGTCTCTGCGCATATAGGCCGTATCGTGCCGCACAGGCGTAGAGATTCTGAACTCAGGCTTGAGGACCACGAATAAGACCTCCCAGGGCCTCTTCGTCTTGGCCTCGTAGCACCATGTCCAGTCGGATCCCGGCGGCACGATATACGCCGTGCGGGCAGGCAGACGAACCCATCGCCCATTAACGAGGCCCTGCGCCTCACCGGAAACGCTCACATGTAGATTCCAGTGGCCCGCCGAATCCATGGCCCGTTTGCGGGGTCTGGTGAATATTCGCGAATGCCCGACCATGTGAATGCCGCTGGCCGCCAGTTGCGGATTCTCTTCTGCCGTGACGTAAGACTGGCGCAGGCCTTTGAGTATCATCTCGCTCACGTCTATGGGGTATCGCATATGAATAATAGGTCGTCAAGTATTTCGTATGGGATTGCACCCATTATACAGTGGCACCTGTTCGGTCCAATTGCCGGAAGGAGGTCCTGCCTATGAACGTATGACGGTGCCGCACAGACTGACGGCTTGCTTCCGCGAGCGGCTGGAATGGACATTGTTTCAACATGATGGATGATCGACAAAATCAGGAGATGAGGAAATGACGACAAGAAACCAGATCACAAACGCATTGACGGTCGCCCTGGTGGCGATAGGGATTTTTGGGGGAACGGTCGGGCCGGCCTGCGCCGGGCCGATCGCAATTACCAACGGCGACTTTGAAACCCTCGGCGCGGATTGGACATTCGTACCAGGCTGGACGTCAGAGAACGCCGCTGCAGACTGGATCATCTCGGGGACAACGTGGAAGCCAGATGCCGACAACGACCTGTATTTCAATCCGGGCGGTGCGGTTAACCAGGACTTGAGCCACAACTGGTCGTCAAGCGACACCTACACCCTGGACATGATCGGGCAAAATGCTGGTTGGGTTGCCACAACGGTTGAATTCACCGTCCAACTCCGAGAGGCCGACGGCACGGTCCTGTGGGACAGCGGGGTGGTAGACGTAACCGGCACAGTGGATACTGGTACCAAGCAATACACAGGCACCGGGCATATCCATAGCTGGACGATTGATGCGAGCACGTTCTCCGGCGCGGGAGTGACCGAAGGCAGTCAGCTCAATATACGGATTGCGAGCACCACAAGCAGTCCCTTTATGGACGATATCACACTGGTGCTCGCCGACCCACCCGCCACTCCCGGGACGTTGATCTACGGGAAATAGGCCAGGGGGAAGGACTCAGGAGACAGGAGTCAGTGTCCCTTTTAAGCAGCCGCTTGCCCTGCAGTGAGACCTTGGGCCTCACCTGCAGAGCAGGCGGTTTCGGTTTCTTCTCCCAAATCTCCGGGAGAATCGGTATCAATAAAGAGATGGACCATTCCACAGAAGAACTATTCACCGCCGCCACGCCTGTCGTCCCCAAGCGGGGGATTCAACTGGATTTGACGGGGGTGCCGCCCACGGCCGAGCGGCTGCTTGAATTGCTCGAGCTCTTTGCCGCGGCCCGCTACAACGTGGTGTTGGTGCAGTGGGAGGATAGCTTTCCCTGGACGGTGGATGAACGCTTCCGCAGTCCCACTGCCTACAGCCCCTAGGAGATCGTGCGGTTCCGCGATAAGGCCGCGGCACTGGGGCTTGAGCTGATTCCGCTGGTGCAATGCCTCGGGCACATGGAAACGCCCCTCAGTGTGCCGGGTTATGAGCACCTTCGCGAGCTGCCGGACAATGAATCGGGCCTGAATCCTCTCGCGCCCGGCGCGCGGGAACTCATCCAGAGCATGGTCGACGACGTCTTGAAGCTCATGCCCGACGTGAGCCATTTCCACCTGGGCGGTGACGAGGCGCGGACCTTCGGGCAGAACCCGGAAACGGGGGCTTATGTAGAGGCCCACGGCAAGGGGGCGCTCTACCTGCATCACGTCGAGCCCATACTGGACGCACTCAACTGCCGCAATATCCGTCCGATCCTCTGGCACGACATGATGGTCGACTGGCAAAGCGCTCCCCTGACGGCCCTGGGCAGGAAGTGTGACCTCATGGTCTGGGGCTATTGCGGACATCCGGATGATGCCGAGGGCACGCACAGCACGGCATGCCTCCAGCGCTTCAAGGATCACGACATGGTCCTGTGGGGCGCAACCGCCTACAAGGGCTGCGAAGGCAACGCCCCCGAACGGCATTCATCGGACCTTCCCGATCTGGCCGAACGCGAGGAAAATGCCCTGGCCTGGGCCGAGGTGACGCAGCGTTTTGACCTGGCCGGCGTGGTCGCCACGGCCTGGAGCCGATGGGCCGTGGATACGGTCCAGTGCGTGCCCATCGACGGGGCGTTGGACGCCGTCATGCTGGTCGCGACCTGCCTGCATGATGGACACCCGCCGGTCGGTGGGGTTGAGGCCTGCGTGGCTGCCCTGGCGGAATGGGGCGAGAAGGATCGGTTTGAAGCCTGTCGCGACGTCATGGCCAAGTTGACCGACCTACGCCGGCGCGGCTGGAACACGGTCATGCACGCCCGGCAACAGGTCACCCTCGCCACGACCGATTCGCGCCGCACCAGTGCCCGCAATCCCGTTCTGGGGATGAAACCACTGGGGCAGCTGGAGGGCATCGTCAAGGAGGCAGACCGTCTGGCCGACACCGTGCGGGACCGTTTTGAGGGGCTGATCGACCCCACCTGGATCGAGGAGTATCTCGTCACCCGCCTAGATCCGTTCCGACAGGAATGGACCGAACTGCGAGCCCGTCTGGGTCAAGAGCCGGAGCGAAAGCCGATTTCAGTCGATCAGAGCAAGCAAGACAGGAAACTCGTCAGTCTCATCGAGTGACTGACGCGCCGGGCCCTTCCGCGCTGTGTTGCGGATTCTGATCGTCTACTCCAAGACTTCCCAATGCCCGCCCTTATCCGGTCCAACGCGGCGTAGCTTTCCGGTTTCTTGGAGCCTCCGGCTGGCTCGTTCTACGGCGCTGGCCGATTTGCCAATCATCGCAGCCACTTCGGGCAGTGATCGTTGAGGGTCTTCCTGCAACGCTCTCAGGATTTTCTCCGGTCCAGCACCTCGCGTCCCTTTGAGGTCAGCCGATATTTCTGAAGACGGCTATTGGGCTTCTCCGGGATTGTGTATTCGACGAAGTGATCATTCAGCAAGCGTTTCATGAGATCGCTGAGGTAACGCGTTCTACCAGTCTTGCCCAAGGACTTAGCAATGCTTGCCTTGCCCGCCGACCCCAGCTCCAGTGCACGCAGCACAGCGATTGCCATTTTTGACTGTACCCCTGACTGTACCCCTGACTGTACCCCTGACTCCTGCCCAGATGCGGCGTCACCAGCCGTTGGTTCGACCAGCCACTCCGGCATGGTTGCCTGGGGATGCGCCGGCAGACGGCACATAAAAAAGGTATGGTCTTCGTCGAAGTCGAACACGGGCGAGGGAGAACCGTTGTGCTGCATGGCATGCAGGATCTTCGGGATGCCTGTGGATCTGCCCTCGGTGATATCCAACTCTTTGAGAAATTCGCCAATGCGCCGGTTGCGATAGCGACGCGGCAATGCGCGACCGGCCTGCAATTCGTCCAACCGTACGGATCGATCCGGCCCCGGATAGCTCAAGACCACGATCTCGTCCCGCCCGATACGCACCTCGATGGGCTCTCGCACATCGTAGCCGCGATGGTACACGGCGTTGGCCACAGCTTCTTCGATGGCGGCGTAGGGGAAATTCTCCACGCGCGTGGCTTCGGCCCGGTCGGAATGCTTAATGACTGTCTCACTGATGTAGTTGCGTCGAATGTAGTCCAGTGCCTCACGCGCTATACGGGCGAGAGGTCCCCTGAATATCTTCTCGGTAAACTTGTCGCCACCGGCGCCTTCAGGAAACCAGACCACGTCGATCTGGGTCGCAGGGAAGAATCGCTCCGGCTCGGGATTGAAGAAGAGCAGTCCTACGTTCTTTGGGAATAGGGCCTCATTCGGACCATCTACGATCTGCATCTGGCGACCAACCTCCGCCATATCCAGCTCCCTGGCTACCCTCGCGAGCGGACTGTGCACTTCCTCAAGGAACTCGATGATGAGATCACGCGACAGATCATCGAGAGATGCACGCTGGTTGATCCGGTCATCAAACGGGATGGATGCAGCCAGAGAGAGCAACTCGGTTTCATCAGGCCCCCTGGCCCGCACCGTGCTCGATCCCTTGCGAATAAAGTAGCCCCAGTTCTTGCACTCTTTCCCGAGCCCCAGTTTCGCCTTGTAGGGGCGGGTTGGCCCGCCCGGCGCCCAAATCACAAGGACATGCTTTCCGTCCACCATCTCGGGCACCATGATCGGGTGGTATTGCGGCTGCATGGCGCTGTGACCGAGACTGAGAATCTCTTTCTGAATCGCGTTCACCCGCGACAGGTCGATGCCCGCAGGAGGCAGAACCGGACGCCCATCTGCTTCAGCGACCCCGACCACGATGTAGCCACCACCCAGATTGTGAAAGTCATTGGCGAACGCGCAAATCGTCTGCAGGACGTCCAAGGGATTCCATCCAGCTTTGAATTCCAAGCGCTCCCACTCCACGGCCTTGCCATGAAGCAGCACATCAATGGATATGGGCAACTTCACTTCGACTCCGATTCCTTCCCGATGGACTCTTTCCACCCGCTCTGATCAATACGGCCATAACGTGGACCATAGAGCACAGGACGGCGAACTTCAAACCATTCAGCAGAGCACCGACGTCTGGGGCAACAAACGGCAACCACGGACCGGCCTTATTGTCCGGTAAAGGAGCAATGTATACGAGTGACCGCTCAACGATATACATTGTCGAATACCACACGTTAAGGGCTCAACGGTCCAGATTGCTCCTTGACTTTCGTGGTTTTGGAGAATGACTGGGCAGCTTCTGAAGCTGCCGGTGCGTGGACGCGTTCATACTGGAGGGCAAGCAACTGCCTTCATTGCCGTACGATCTGCTGCAGCATTGGTGTCCGTCATGCCCCGTTAGCCGTGCCTCCGCCTATCACGTCTAACCGCACGGGTTGCAGACCGGGGACGAAGCGACACATCTCTTCGAGGACGGCGCCACAGTGGGCGTAGGCCATCGCCGTGTGGTGGATCCACGGGCCTTGCATGAGCGTGCGTTCCCAGTGCGGCCAGTTGTCCACTTTCATCCACACGTAGTTGTTCTGCGTGTACGGTCCGTCCATCGACTTCCCCTGCCCTATGGCCAGCTTGTATTCGCCGCGGTCGCCATCAAAACGGGCGATGGTGATGGGCCCGTCTTTCAAGGGGAAGTGCGTCATGCCCGAGACCGGGCTGGGCAGGATCCAGTGGCGGCCGAGCTTGGGCTTCTCGCCCGGCTTGCACATGGAAAGCGGGGCGCCGCCGTGCCAGAGCAATACGCCGTTGTCATCCTCTGGATGACGCGTTGTCACATCGGCCAGGAAGCTTGGGACGCCACCTGCCGCGCGCGACATGAGCAATGTACTGACGGCGCCGTGAATATCAGACTCCATGGATAGCGGGAGTGTATCGGAGATCATACTGTTGGCCAGCAGGCAGTAGGCGCCAAACTCCTCGATCAGCGAGTTGAAATCCTGAACGGCTACAGAATCCAGTCCCTGGTCGGCGGCAATAGCCAAGGCCTGGTCACGCAGTGCCAGGATGTTGATCAATTGCTCGTCTTCCAGCCCTTCTATCTCCATTGTCTCCCGCAGGCCGGCGACCTCATCGGCATAGGCCTTCGCCCCGGCCTCTGCCCGCTGACGCACGTCGCGAATGAAGAGGACCATGTCGATGGGCTGCACCTCGACACGAAAGCGTTCGAGCAATTCGCTCTCATTGACAATCGTAGTCCAGAAGAAGTCGATACGCTGGCCGATGTGACCGATGCGCATCCCGCGCCGCAGCGCCTGGGCGGCGTGCGCCGTGCGGACGAAGTTGCGGACACCGGACTCCAAAGGTGACTCGTCTATTCGGCAGTTCTCGATGTAGGAGAACGGGACGCCGAGTTTGTGCAGGACCTTGCTGGTGGCAAGCATACCGCAAAGGCTGTCACGCAGCCTTGTGCCGTCGGACTCAGGCGCCTCATCGTGTGGTCCCCAGAGCAGGACCGGCACATCCAGATCGCGGCCGATGATGCCTGCCGCACCCTCGGTGCCAAAGTTGCAGTGCGGTATGAAGAGCGCATCCACATTCTGCGCCCTGAAGTGCGCGACAGCCGGCGCCGCATGCGACTGGTCACGGATCATGCCGTCCTCGATCACGCCGTCCAGGTCGACATAGTCGATATCCCAGTCGCGCAAGGCGGCCTGCAGCTGTTGCTTCCAACGCATCGCGTCTTCATGGCTGAAGACAAACTTACCTATCGGGCAAAGCCCAAGTTTCGGGTTCACTTTCATTATATTTCCTCATTCGTTTTACACCACTGGCTTGCACAAGCATCCAGATCATCGAACCACCCGCCTCCGACAGCCGCGAACATCGCAGCGCCTTTCGACGCCGTGTCCGGCGGTCGAGCCTGAACAACGGTCAGGTCCGACACGTCGGCTACAACCTGCATCCACAGTTCGCTTCGTGCGCCACCGCCGACCGCAAGAATAGCCGGCTGTGCGCGGAAGGCCTCGTCCATGCCAAGGTCGTTGATCAGGTTCGCGGTGTTGCGGCCGGTCATCTCCATTATCGCGCGGACATGATGCCCGACCGAATACGAACCGTTCTTCCCACTGAACCCTACGACGCCGTCGTGGATGTCGGCACACAAACCATCGGCGCCCACGGGCACATCCCGCGCAGACTTCAGCAATTCTTCGTACGCCATGCGCGGCACAACCTGATCCCTGTACTGGTCCATTGCCGATGCTCCCGGGCTGCAGAACGAAATCTGGTAGTGAGCGCCTTTCTCCGTCAGTGGTCCCATGCAACACCCGGCACGTGGTGCGTAGTGGTCCATGACGCGAAAGCAGACCAGTGATGTCCCGAACGAGACGCTGACCGGCGCCAGCGGGCCGATACCCGCCCCGAGCGCCGCCGTGTGGTGATCCAATGCGCCAATGGTGAACGGGGTCCCGGCGGTCAAGCCCAGCCATTCCGAGCAGGCCAGTGTCGTGCGAACCGTTATGGCGCCAGGTCGATAGAGGGTGGGTAACTGTTTGTCGTGAAGCCCCAACAACTCAAGCGCCGGACGGTACCAGCGTTCGTTGCGAAGATCCCAGAGACCCAACAGTGAGGCGGTGCCCGCATCCCCGATAGAGCGATCCGTCATAAGAAGAGCCAGATAATCCGAGAGGGTTACGACTCTGCGGCAGCGACCCCAGATTTCGGGACATTCCCGTCTGAACCAGTCCAGCTTGGCAAACACAAGCTCCGCAGCGGGCGCTCCAAGCCCTGTCGAGTCTAGAAAGCCGCTTTGTTGCCAGAATTCCTGGAGATGGCGGGGGACTGGATCCGCCCGCACATCCTGCCATACGATGATGTTGGTCAAGGGCTCATTATCCTCATCCAGTAGAAGAAAAGAATTGGCCTGCGCAGCGTAGCTGACGCCCTTGATGTCGGACAGGTCGCCGCCGGCGTCTGCGATGGCATCGTCCAGCGCGCCTTTCAGTATCCGGCGAAACTCCGTCACCGGCACCTCGCAACGACCCGGCCCGGGGTGCTGCTTCTCGAATGCACGACGCCCCAACCCGCAACGTTGTCCCGCGCGATCGTAAAGCCCTACCTTGAAAAAGGTCGTCCCCAGATCGAATCCAGCCATGAGGTCAGCACCCATCGCGCCCCTCCTTCTCCATGAGCGATAATGCGGCATCAACCAGCAACGCTCCGGCGGCGGGGCTGAAGAGGCTCAGGCTGGCCTCGTAGCCTTTTGCGCCCTTCGTGGTGATGTAGCCCTGCAAATCGCCGTTGGCCAATGCCGCCACAAACATTTTCCCATCCGCATGTTCTTTCATGTCGAGACTGTATTCGACGAACCACTCGCCGGGCAGCCCGACAACGCAGACATCGCCCGCGCACAGCACCTGCACCTCGGCTTCGGCATATTGCTTCGTAAATTCCGCGAGCGTTCCATCCGCCTGGGCCCGAGCCATGGTAACGACCTCTTCGGCGCCGAAGGTGACGCACTCGGCAGTACGGACCGGCCCGTGCCCCGCGTCTTCCGCTTTCAGCCGCTCGTATTCGGCGACCGCCTCTTCGAGTCCCTTCTCTGCTTCAGACACGGAAGGATACGCGCGGGCATCCAAAGGCACGCGGAGGTGCCGACCCGAAACGCTGATCCGGGCGGTATAATCGCTGTCCTCAATCGAACCGATCGCATCGAGCACAAAGCCGGCCAGCCGATTACCGAGGCGTTCGGCTTCGGCGAAGGTCTGCGCCCTGACGTGGTAGCGCGGGCTCAAGTTGCCGCAGGGGCCGTTCTGATAGATTACGCGACAGCCGGGCAGTTTGTTCTCGATTTGCCGGCGCGTGTAGCCGGGAAAATCGGAAGAGACCAGCGTGGAGTCCTCGTGCATAACGGTCGGGTGCATGCTGTAGATCATCTGTACCGCAAGCGGATGTCTGTCTGCCGAACGCCGCACGACCAGCAGGCCCGCCTCCGGGTCGCGCGGACCGTCCGGATCGAGCCGGTTGCAGCCCACGCCGTCCACCTGCGCCGAAGCAACAGCCAATGCCGCCGGTTCAAGCGCCTCGACCGCTTCGCACGCGGCATCGGTGATGCCCTGAATCAACTGTTCGACATACTCCGCATCGGGTGCCGGTACGACGGGGTCGCCGGTCGTGGCGAGCACGGTGCTTGTGACAGGGGCGGAGTGCGTGTGCGTAGCGCTGATCATCACATGTGCACCCGGGACACCAGTGCGCTCTGCAATCCGGCGGCGGCACTCAGCCGTCTGTTGTGCGGTGACGAACAGCACGTCTGCGGCGATGGCGATTGTTCTGCAATCGCCGTCGTCGAGGCAGAGCGCTGTGACATACAGCGGATCGTTCACCCCTGTCGACATACGTTCGACATGGGGATAGCCCCACAGAAACATCGATTTGCGCGGAGAAATATCCACCCGCCCGGTTCCAGCCCTTAACATCGCACAACCTTCCTCATTTTCACTATCGCTTGAGCTGCAGATCGAACTCTTCCATGTATGCTTTCTCTGCCTCGGTATATTTTCTGCCAGTATCAATGACTTCGCCATTGTTCCACTTGCGGTCGCCGACGTCCTCGGTTGTTCCCATAACGGTTACGTTGACTTGTCGGCGGCGTGCACGGACGTGATCCCAGTCGATGAAATAGATGTGGGCGAATTCACCGCCGTCGAGCACACCGTCTTTGATGGTCATCGTTTCGCTACGGCCGAAGAACACGCTGCGCAGATGCCCGTCTGTGTTCATGCTCGTAAAGTCGCCGGGTTCGTTGACATAGCGACCGAACTGCGCGTGGATCGGGCCCGGATGACGATACTGACGCTCCTCCGCAAAATCCGGAATCATCTTGCGCATGATGTCCAGAAGATCGTGCTGCAGGAACTCCAGGTCAAACGAATCAACATCATGTGAGGCTTCCTGCACCATCACGCTGCACGTGGTGTGATGCGATGCGATGCAGACGGTTCCGTTCTTGATGGCTGATGCCTCAACGATTTCGATGATCTCTTTTGATACATCATGAAATGTCGGAATCCACCCCTTCGACTGTAGCTCTAGTTCCTTCTGAAATACTTTGTAGTCCATTTCTCTTTCTCCTCCTTGTTTGTTTTTGTCCTTCCGGGTTCTCCGGGGTGTTTCTCTATTGGGTCATATACACGGAGCCGCCGAACTGCCTGGATCGACGAAGCTGTTCGACGAAGTGTAACCGACGAAGTGGGGAGACTAAGAACGCGACCAAGTGTGCGTTTCACGCTTTCCAACACTTTGTCCCACACTTCGTCGCCACGCTTAGTCCTCATACACTTAGTCCAACTGCTTAATCGGCCTGCATTCCTCACTTGCTTTGCATCATCCTCAACAGATTATCCCCCACTAATCCCGGAAGCGCCTTGTTTTTCTTTCTTTCAGTTACTTGTTTGCCTCATCCCACGCCCTTCGCACCGCACCAATCATGGCATCTGCCATAACTGCCGGATCGGCCGCCTTGGCGATTCCGCTGGTGCAGCCCGTAGCCTGGGCGCCTTGACGGATGACCTTGAATACGTCGTCTTCGTTTGAGATACCGGCGGCTTGCAGCACCATGACATCCGGGTCGATCGCCTGCACGGCAGTGATGGTGTCCCGCACATAGTTTTCATCGCTTGTCGTGCCGGTCCCGACCAGTTCCGTCGGTTCTGCGACCAGAACGGTCGGTCCCATAGCGGCGATCGCTTTGACGTCCTCAACCGAATCAGCACATACCATCGTGGCCAGTCCGACCTCCTTGGCGCGGCGGATCGTCTGCTCGAGGACCTCCCGCGAAATGGGTTTCTCGCAGTGATTGAGTTGCACACCGACCGCCCCCGCGTCCTTGATCGCTTCGGCCAATACCGCCCCGGATCCCGCACCGATCGGTAGCGCATCCATGTGCGGGGCAAACACGTTGACGCGCTTCGTGGCTTCGGCAACAGGACGGATATCGGTATAGGCAACCGTGAGGATAATATCCACATCGTGCCGGATCGCGCTTTCATCGATGGCACAAGCAAGCGCCAGCATGGTCTCGCCATAGAGGTAGCACTTGGGCCCAAACTCAAAGAATGGTGGTTTGAGTGATAGAGGTCTGTTCATTAGTTGCTCTCATCCCGCGGACTCAGTGCTGCACCCACCGCGCCGCCCGGGTGAATCACGCCAAACTGTTCTTTCGTGTAGCCGGTCTCAGAAATCAGGGCCGCCAGGAGCGCATCGAACAGCGCTACCGTGGCAATGAAGCTGGACGTGGCCATGATATTGAGCGGATCGCTCTCCCGGTCGATCACGAGGGGCAGGACAATATCCGCGGCCTGTGCAAGCGGGGAGTCGTCCTTCTCCGTGACGGCAATGAGGCGCGCACCGCGCTGCTTGATTACGGACAGGATGGGCATCAGTTCCGCGGTTTTGCCCCCCCGCGAAACCATGACCACAACATCACCGTCATGCAGCGTGCCTATCCCCCCATGCACGGCCTCGCACGGTGGCAGAAACATGGCCCCGCGCTCGATACAGCAGAGCGAGTGCGCGAACTTCTTTGCCGCCACGCCTGAAGACCCACTGGCACAGGTCACGATGCGCGGGCACCGCGCCAGCATCTCCACCGCCGCGGAGAACTCGGGCGTCTCAACGACCGGGGCCATACGCTCCACCGCCGCGGCCTCGATCCGAATCGAGTCGCGAGCACATTCCAGGGCTCGGCTTCTCATGAGTCGCTCCAATCTCCCAAGGCATCCAGAACCATCGGAACCGTCTGTTGCCAGTTCGGCGGCACATCTTCACTGATCATCAGGCAGGAGCGAGTTCCACCGGCCGCGTGACAGAGTCGGCAGACGTTTTTCACGAGGGTACCGGAATCCTCGTACAAGCCCAGGTTGGGATGCAGCCACAGGAACGTGTCAGGCCACAGAGCCCGCGCCTCTTCCGCGGTCATATCCCCTTCCGGCGCTTCGGTGAAGGAGTCGATCCCGTCAAAGCCCAGGCCGGCAATATCGTCCGCAATAACCCTGAGCTGTCCGTCGTAATGAACCTGCAGCCGTTTCCCCCCGGCGGCGAGAATCGTGATGATCTCCCGGTACAACGGCACGAGGTGCTGCCGATAGACCCGTGGTCCCATGGTCTCGATCGACAGGTTCTCCCACAGCTTGATGTGCTCGGTCGGACCGGTAGCGGCAGCCCGGATTTCGTCAAGCTTGATAGCGTTCATTACTTCGATCAGCTCCATCATCTCCGGCAGTTCCGTGGCCACGTCGAGCGACCATTGCTCCAAGCCAACCCAGTCGATCTGCAGCACCATGAGCGGCGTGCGACCGCAACCGAGCCCGCCGATCTGCCCCACCGTGATACCGTTGTCTCCCACTTCCCGCTCGGATGCCTCAAAGGCAGTGCTGTCCGCAAAGACCCTCACCCCTTCCAGCGCCCGCGCCATGATCTTGTAGTCCTCTGGCGTCTTGATGAAGTGCTCCTGCTGCCATTCCCCGGCATACCACTCATGCAGCTCGCCGCGATCGGTCACCATGCGCACATCACGTCTGACGACTCCGTTCTCCTCCCGGGTCTCCTCAATCAATTCGAAATTCGGATGCTCGTGGCGTATCACGTTGGCATGGTTGATCTGCCCCAGACCCAGATCAAAAAGGCGCTGCCAGTCCACGTGAGGCCGATTGTTAACAAACCAGTCATAGACCGCATAGACGGGCTGCCCAACCGGCCGTCCTGCCGTTGCGTCATTCAGCCGTTCTCGAATGCTCTTGTTCACTCCTCCTCCGGCCAGGGGGTGCTGATACCCGGCTTGCGCCGCACGGCATCGATCATCTCCTGCTTGTAGGTCGCCAGGTTGTCCTGCACGACCAGGGTGGTTCCGGAGTCCACACCGGGTTCCACCGCTTTGCCCTCGATGTGATCCATGATCATCGCCGCGGATTCGTAGCCCATCCGGTAGAAATTCTGGGCCAGCGTGCCCCATACCGATCCGTTCCGGATGCAATCGACGGTCTCGGCAATATCGTCGACGGCAAGGATGGTGACGCGATCCGCGATCCCCATCTCCGCGGCCACCTTGGACGCGCTCACCCCGCCCGTGGCTTCCAGCATGAGCACGGTGTCCACCTCCGGGTAGGCCCGGAACACATCCTGGAATTTCTGGATGGCCAAGGCGGCGTCCGCCTTGTCCCACTCGACAACCGCGACTTCCATGCCGGGCTGATCTTTCAACGCTTCTTCAAATGCATCCTTCGAGTCAACCTGGTTCTGCACGTCGAGCTGACTCATCATGACGCAGATCTTTGCTTTGCCTTGCTTCTGATCGGTCAGATACTGCGCCGCGAGCCTGCCGTAGGCTTTTGTATCGGTGCCGATAAATGCCAGGCGCCAGTCCTTCGGCGCATCCGCGCCGGTACAGACGATGGGGATACCGGCCGCGCGAGCCTTCTCGAAGACGCCCTTGAAGGCGCTCCAGTTGAACGGAACCGTGATGATGCCGTCTACACGCTGGGCAATGGCATTCTCGATTTCGAGCACGATACCCTCGGGGTCAATCTGCGTCGGTCCGACGCACACCGGCTCGAAACCATAATCCCGGGCGGCCACGAGGAACGCATGCGTCTGCATGTTGTAGACGGGATGGCCGACCAGTGGGTTGACCCAGACGATCGTGCGCTTCCCCGCGCTGTCCGGCTGAGTGTTCCCGCTTCCGACGTCCTGCACGCGCGTCCCGATGTAGCCGATCAGCAGGAGCGCCCCGAGCCCCGCAACGAATGCCGTCAAGTGTTTCACGCTTTCCCCCCTTTATTGACAGAATCCCGCACTAAGCACTCCTCATCCCCCGCTCCGCACTCCGCCTTCCGCATTCCGCATTCCGAGTTCCGCCTTCCGTACACGCATGCATAATCCTCTCCGCCGAGACATCCTGCCGCGGGAATTCGTCGGCGATCCTGCCGTTGGCGAGCACGATGAACCGGTCGCACATGGCCATCAGCTCCGGCAGCTCGGATGAGATCATGACGATGCCCACGCCCTGCCGGACACATTCGTTCATGATTTCGTAAATCTTGACCTTGGCGCCGATGTCGATTCCGCGGGTCGGCTCGTCCAGGATCAGCACCTTGAGATTCCGCATCAGCCACCTGGCCAGAATCACTTTCTGCTGATTGCCGCCGCTCAGCGAGTACATCTCGGCGTCAAGGCCTGCGACCCTGATGTCCAGCTCCTCGCTGTACCGTCGCGCGAAAGCGCGCTCCTTGCCGTTGTCGATCAGCGATGCCGAGGAGATCCTGTCGAGACTCGCCAGCGTGATGTTGGTGCACACATCGAGCATGCCGATATAGCCGTTCTTCCGGCGATCCTCGGTCAGCAGCCCGATCCCGGAGCGGATCGCGTCGAGCGGCGTGTCAATCTGAACGGGCTGTCCCTCCACGTGCACCGTTCCCGCGCCGTCATGCGCAAGCGCGCCGAAGACGGCATTGACCAGCTCGCTGCGGCCGGAACCGACCAGTCCCGCGATGCCCAGGATTTCGCCGCGACAAACGTGGAATCCGACGTCATCGATGATGTTCTTGTGGCGGGTGTAAGGGTGCGGCACGGTGAAATGCTCGGCGCGAAAGACTTCCGAACCCGGTTCGGCGATATGCTTGGGAAATAGCTGCTCGATCTTGCGTCCGACCATATCCTCTATCACGCGGTCCCTGTTCGCCTCGTCGCACTCGAGGGTTGCCACGGACTGACCGTCGCGCAGAATCGTGATGCGGTCCGCTACGGCAAACACCTCGTCGAGCTTGTGCGATATGTAGATGCACGAGAGTCCCCCGTCACGCAGGCCGGCAACCAGCTTGAGCAGCCTGGCCGTTTCCTGCTCCGTCAGCGCGGATGTAGGCTCGTCCAGCACCAGGATCTTCGGGTTGCGCGACAGCGCCCGCGCAATGGCCACGAGCTGCTGCCGGCTGACGCTCAGGTTACGCACAATCTCCGTGGGCGAGTCATCGAGCCCGACCATGGCCAGCGCGTCGCGCGCCGCGCCATGCATCCCCTCCAAGTCGACCAGGCCGAACCGGTCTTTCGGCAGTCTGCCCAGGAAGATGTTCTCGGCAATGGTCAGGTCCAGGTGCATGCTGATCTCCTGGTAGATCATCTCAATGCCGGCCCGCTCGGAGTCCCCGGGCCCATCGAATGCCACGGGTTCGCCGCGAACGAGAATCTCGCCCTCGTACGAGGCGCGCGGATACGCGCCGCTCAGAATCTTCATGAGCGTGGACTTTCCGGCACCGTTCTCTCCCACCAGCGCCAGGATCTCACCCTCGCGCAAGTCCAGGCCCACGTCCCTGAGCGCAACCGTTCCGGGGAACCGCTTGGTGATCGACCGCATTCGGAGAATCTCCCCAGCCGTCATCGCTTTTTCCTCTTATACTGATCCAGCGCAACGGCCAGGATGATGATCGCGCCGATCACGAGCTGCTGCCAGTAGGGCGACACGCGCATCAGCGACATACTGTTGGTCAGCACGGTCATGAACAGCGCACCCAGGAACGTGCCCAGGATCGTGCCGGCGCCGCCGAACAGGCTGGTCCCCCCGATGATCACCGCGGCGATAACCCGCAATTCGAACTGCGCACCAATGCTCGGTTGAGCCGAACCGAGCCGGGCGGCCTGCAACAGGCCGGTGAATGCGGCCAGCGCCCCCACGATGACGTAGAAGGAAGTCTTCAGCCCGTCTACCCGGATACCCGCCAGCCGGGCCGTCTCCTCGTTGCCGCCGATGGCATACACTGCGCGACCAAAGGTCGTCCGTTTCAGCACGAAGTCGGCAACGAAGCCCAGGCAGTAGGCAATCAGGACGATATACGGTATGCCCACAAGCGAGCCCTGACCGATGGCGTTGAAGGCGTCCGGAAGCGGATAGATCGGCACCCCTTTGGACAGGATTAGCACCAGGCCCTTGGCCATGTAGAACATGCCCAGGGTTGCGATGAACGGCGGGATGCTCAGCCGGACGACAATACTGCCGTTGATCAGACCGATCACCATACCGGCCGCGATGCCGATCAGGATTGCGATCGGGACGGGAACACCGTTGGTCAATGCCAACGCCGTGACGTAGCTCCCCAGCGCCATCACCGAACCGACCGAAAGATCGAGCCCGGCGGAGATCAGGACAATGGTCATGCCGATCCCCGTGATGAACAGGAACGAAGTCGTGCGCAGCACATTGATGAAGTTCTCGAACGTAAAGAACACCGGGTTGATGCAACCGACCACAACCGACAGGATCACCAGCGGAATCAAGACGCCCATCTCCCGCATGCGCAGGATCTTCTTCACCGTATGCTTCATAGTGACCTTCCTCGTTGAGTGTCTCCAGAGCGGTTTAAGAAATGTCGTAGCCGTTTCCCGATGATGTAGCGGCGGCTTACCCGAAGGGAAGCCGCTCCATGGGGGCGCGTGCCCTTCGGGTCACCCGCACTACATCCGAACAGGCCGGCTACAGTATTGTTCAAACCGCTCTAATACTACCCGTTGTTGGAGCACTCACACATGGACATAGTCTGCAAATACATGGACAGAATCTGCATATCACTGCTCTTGCCGTGCACTATCGCAATCGGTAGCTCAAAGCGATTGACCAAATCCGTGGAGGTTCTCCCCCCGAGCCGGCTGAACGTATCTCCACCGGCGGCCGACTCGGCTAGGGCGTTTCTGTCTTGAGCCCGCTGCTTGCCTCAACCTGGCCAATGCGCCGGGCTCGAATCGTTGCACCACCGTTCTTGGTAAACGTGTCCACCGCCCCCACATTGCCCTCAACGACCCAGTAGTTGATGTCGCCGATGCCCAGGTTCTTGGGATCGTTGATGTCGCTGACGAGCGTCTGCCAGGCATTTCCTGCGTTTGTCTGTCCCCTACCTGGCATCTCCGTGTTCAGTTGCTCGATGGAGAAACCGTGTTTGCCCGAAACCGTCACATGATGCGTGCTGCGTTGCGAACACACCCGCCCAAACCGAGAGGCGTGATTGGCAAAGGCGAATTCAAGGCTGTTGATGTTGGCGCCAAGGTTGATGTTGTCGCCGTTGGTGTGTTCGTTGACTAGGATGCCGGTATAATATCCGGTTACCATCACATTGTTCAAGATCGTGAGGGCTCCGTTGTTGTTAGCCGGGGTGATCAAGCCACTGGTTCCATGGGTCGGTTTGGAGGCCTGAACACTGTAGATGTCTGTGTTGATGAAAACATTCTCTATCTTGCATTGTGCCGCTTTCCCCATGTCGATTCCACTGATCCCCGGGTTGTCGTAGGTCCGGACATCAAGATTTCGGATCACCACATAGACACCGGAAAAAATGTTATACAATTTCTCAGGCCTATTATCGGCGTAAATAACGGCGGGTCC
>CAZKRK010000107.1:0-19886 GCA_964555035.1 uncultured Victivallales bacterium
GTCGCAGGGGGCGTGGCCATAATGAGAATTGCTGTGGGTGTGGTCCGAGCACTTGTCAGACAGGTTGCCGAATGCTAGCTTGGTACAAGGTGAGTGGGGAACATCAGGATTGGAGACTGGGGTAGGATGAAGACAGGGGACGGCAAGAATGAGTGTTGATTTCGGGTCACGTATTCGGTCGATCAAGAAGGAGATGGGGCAACGGCTGCTGATTCTGGGGCACCATTATCAGCGGGCAACAGTCCTGGAGTTTGCGGACGAACGCGGTGACTCGCTGGAGCTGGCGCGAAGGGCGGCCGCCAACGCCGAGGCGGAGCGGATAGTATTCTGCGGCGTCCATTTCATGGCTGAGTCCGCGGACGTTCTTTCGGGTCCGCGCCAACGAGTCTACATGCCGGAGACGCTGGCGGGATGCCCGATGGCCGAGATGGCTTCCGCGGAGCAAATGGAGGCCGCCTGGCGTGTGCTCGAAGACTGTGGCGGCGGGTGGCTGCCGGTCGTTTACGTCAACAGTACGGCCACGATCAAGGCGTGTTGCGGCCGGAGGGGAGGCAGCGCCTGTACTTCGAGCAATGCTCCCAAGGTATTTCGTTGGGTGCTGGAGCAGGGCAAACGCGTCTTTTTCCTGCCCGACGAGCATCTGGGAGTCAACACCGCGGCCGACCTGGAGGTTCCCGACGACGAGGTGCTTGTCTACGATCCGTGCCGGCCGGGCGGCAGTCTGGCGGCGGAGGACATTGCGCGCGCGAAGGTCGTCGTCTGGAAGGGCTTCTGCATCGTCCACCAGGCGTTCACCCCGGCACAGGTTGAGGCCGTCCGCGCGCAAGTGCCGGGAGCGCGGATCATCGTTCATCCGGAAGCGCCCAAGGAGGTCGTACGGCTGTGCGACGCTCACGGCTCGACGGCGCGGATCGTCCGCTACGTGGAAGCGGCCCACCCCGGCGATACGATAATAGTGGGCACGGAGCTGAACCTCGTTCAACGTCTGGCGGAAGAGCACAGGGATCGCTGCGTGACCGTCAAGGCGCTGGCGCCATCCGTCTGCGCCAACATGGCCAAGACCAATCTCGGCAATCTGGTCGAGGTGTTGGAGACGTGGCCCGAGTCTCGCCGCATCTCGGTAGGTGACGATGTCGCGGCCGATTCGCGCCGTTGCCTCGAGACCATGCTGTCGCTGTGAGTTCGCCTTTCGACATACGGGCCGATTTCGAGCCGACCGGCGACCAACCCCAGGCAATCGAGGCACTGTGCCGCGGGCTGGAACGGGATGATCGCTTTCAGATCCTGGAGGGCGTCACCGGGTCCGGCAAGACGTTCACGATGGCCAACGTTATTGCGCGTCACGGCCTGCCCGCATTGGTCGTGTCTCACAACAAGACGCTTGCGGCCCAGCTCTTCGCTGAGCTCAAGGATTTCTTCCCCGACAATGCCGTGGAGTATTTCGTCAGCTACTACGACTACTACCAGCCCGAGGCGTATATTCCGCGGACCGACACCTACATCGAGAAGGACGCGTCGATCAACAAGGAGATTGAACGGCTGCGACTTTCGGCCACCAACTCGCTCCTCTGCCGGGAAGATGTGATCGTCGTGGCCTCCGTCTCGTGCATCTACGGGTTGGGTTCTCCCGAGGACTACACCGACATGCTGGTGGCGGTAGAGGCGGGGGAGGAGTGCGACCGCGACGAAGTCCTGCGCCGGCTGGTGGACATTCAATACGTGCGCAATGACTACGAGCCCGAGCCGGGTTCGTTCCGCGTACGCGGAGACACGGTCGACGTTTTTCCATCCTATTCGCAGAGTGGCGTCCGCATTGACTTCTTTGGCGACGAGGTCGAGCGGGTGGGCGAGCTCGACAGTGTGACCGGCAAGGTTGTGCGGGACTTCGAGCGCATCATGATTTCGCCGGCCAAGCACTTCGTGATGCCCCACGAGAAGATCCTGCCCGCGATCGAGTCGATCGAGGCGGAGCTCAAGGAGCGCGTAGCCTGGTTCGAACAGCGCGGCCGTCTGGTTGAGGCGCAGCGGCTTCAGCAGCGGACGATGTATGACGTGGAGATGCTCAAGGAGCTGGGCTATTGCGCCGGGATCGAGAACTACTCGCGGCACCTGGCCGGCCGCAAGGCGGGCCAGGCGCCGGCAACGCTGATCGACTACTTTCCCGGTCCGTTTCTGACCGTCATCGACGAGTCGCACGTCACGCTGCCCCAGTTGCGCGGCATGTACAACGGCGACCAGGCGCGTAAGACCAACCTGGTCGAGCACGGGTTCCGCCTGCCGTCCGCCAAGGACAACCGCCCGCTCAATTTCGAGGAGTTTCTCGAGAAGGTCGGGCAGGTGTTGTTCACCACGGCGACGCCGGGTCCGTTCGAATCGCAGCATTCGCCGCCGCCGGTGCGCCAGGTCATTCGTCCGACGGGGCTGGTCGACCCGCCGGTTGAAGTGCGGCCGTTGGCATCGCAGATAGACGACCTGATCGAGGAGGTGCGCAGCCATTCCGAACGGGGTGAGCGCGTGCTGGTCACGACGCTGACCAAGCGCACGGCCGAGGACCTGTCAGCCTATCTGCGCGAAGCCGGCTTGCGGGTGGAGTACCTGCACTCCGATATCGATACCGTGGAGCGGGTCGACATTCTCCTGCGCTTGCGCAAAGCCGAGTTCGACTGCCTGGTCGGCATCAACCTGTTGCGGGAAGGACTCGACCTGCCGGAGGTGGCGCTTGTGGCAGTCCTTGACGCCGACAAGGAAGGGTTTCTGCGCTCCGAAACGTCGCTGGTGCAGATCGCGGGACGCACGGCACGCCACGTCAACGGAAAGGTCATCCTGTACGCGGACACGATCACCGATTCCATGCGACGCATGATAGACATTACGGCCGAGCGTCGCCGGATTCAACTTGACTACAACGAGAGGCATCACATAACTCCCAGGAGCGTCGAAAAACGGCTGCGCGAACGTCTTGTGGTGCGGGATGAGAGCGAGGAAATCGAGCGCAACGTGGTCAGGGAGTCGGGCGTGAGCTATGACGTTCACCTGGCGGTCCAGGAGCTCGAGAAGGAGATGCTCGCGGCGGCCGAGGCGTTGGAATTCGAGCGTGCGGCCGTCCTGCGCGACGAGATACGGGAACTGAGGCGGGAATGCGGAACGTGAGGAAGCTGATTTTCAAGAACCACCAGTCGCCCGGCGACGTCCTGATGCTGACGGCATTGATCCGGGACCTGCACCGGGCCCATCCCGACCGGTTCATCACGGACGTGCGGACGACTTGTCCGCAACTGTGGGAGAACAACCCGTACATCACGCCGCTCGACGATGACGAAGCCGAGCTGGTGGAGAGCGAGTATCCCGCCATCCATCAATCCAATGCGCGCCCATACCACTTCATTCACGGCTTTGCCCAGCACACGGAGTCCGTGCTGGGTTGTACTGTTCCCGTGTCGGAATTCAAGGGCGACATCCACCTGTCGGAGGATGAGCGACGCTGGATGAACCAGGTTGCGGAACAGGGGATCTGGGACGATTTCTGGATCGTGGTGGCGGGCGGTAAGTACGACTACACGGCGAAGTGGTGGCATCCCGACTGGTACCAGGAGGTGGTCGATCGCTTTCGCGGCAGGATTACGTTTGTGCAGACGGGGGAGGACGGGCACTTTCATCCGCCGTTGCGGAACGTGGTCGATCTGCGCGGCAAGACGGACATCCGTCAGTTCATCCGGCTGATTCACCACAGCGTCGGAGTGTTATGCCCGGTCACGTTTGCCATGCATGCGGCGGCGGCCGTGCCGATACGACCGGGCCGTCCGGTGAACCGGGCCGCGGTGGTGATTGCCGGGGGGCGCGAGCCTCCGCACTGGGAGGCGTATCCGCATCACCGCTACCTCGCCATGAACGGGGCTCTGCGGTGTTGCGACAACGGCGGCTGCTGGAGGAGCCGTTGCACGCTGGTCGGAGACGGGGACGATAAGGACCGCGAAGCTCTCTGCGAGAATCCCGTGGACATAGCCGTGTCGCGGTCTCTCGAGGAGTTTGCTTTCCAACCTCCTCTGCGCATCGCCAAATGCCTGCACATGATCGGTCCCGACCAGGTCATACGCGCGATCGAAAGCTACTACGAGGGGGGTGCGCTGAGGTACAACGGGGGCGATTGACGATTGGCGATCGATGATCGCCGACTTGATCTCATGCCAATGCCCCTGATCTTTCGCCCTGATCTTTCGCCCTCATCTTTCGCCCTCATCTCCTCCGTAGACGACCGGGGAAGATGAAGGCGAAAGATTATGGCGAGAGATCAGGGAAGGACGATGTAGGCAAACCAGGTGAGTTCCCCGACAGAATGCAACAAATCGCAGATGCGCCCGCGCCGACGCGGGATGACAGACCGGGGTTGATGTCTCCGGTCGGACTGGTGTAGGCTTGGCGGGAGATGTGATCTGACGTGAGGAGACACACGCGATGGCACACAAGCGCAGTCTGTGGGGCAGCAAAATCGGGTTCCTGCTCGCGGCAATCGGGTCAGCGGTGGGGTTGGGCAATATCTGGCGATTCAGCTATATGGCGTACGAGAACGGGGGCGGGGTGTTCCTGGTGCCGTACGTGGTGGCGCTGCTTCTGGCCGGTATCCCGCTCATGATTCTCGAGTATGCGCTCGGGCACCGCGAGACATCGTCGCCGCCGCTGGCCTTTGCGCGTATCCACCGCCTCTGGGAACCGCTGGGCTGGTGGATGCCCAATGTGGCCTTCTTCGGGATCAACCTCTTCTACGCCGTCGTGATCGGGTGGTGTATGAACTACTTTGTCCTGTCGTTGAACCTGGGGTGGGGCGAGGATACGGGCGCGTTTTTCTTCCGAGAGTTCCTGCAGGTCTCCGACTCGCCGTTCGAGTTGGGCGGGATCCGGTGGCCGATCCTGGGCGGCTCGATCCTGACCTGGATAGTCTGTTGGGCGATCTGTTACCGTGAGGTGAGTCACGGCATTGAGAAGGCCAGCATGATTTTCATGCCGCTGCTGGTTGTGCTGACCCTGATCCTGGTCGCCTGGTCGCTGCGTCTCGACGGCGCGATGGATGCGATACGGAACTTCTACCTGCGTTTCGATCTGACCGAAGATCTGCACAAGATCTCGCTGTTCACGGCCGCGGGGCGAAAGGTATGGGTGTCGGCATTCGGGCAGATGTTCTTCACGCTTTCCCTGGGGTTCGGCATCATGATCACGTACGCCAGCTATCTGCCGCGCAAGACCGACATTGTCGGGAATGCGTTGCTGACCTGCGTGCTGAACTGCCTGTACTCCTTTGTCGCCGGATTCGCCGTGTTCGGCACGATCGGTTTCATGGCGAAGAGCAAGGGCGTGGCCTTCTCCGAGGCAATCAAGGGGGGACCGGGGCTTGCATTCGTGGTCTATCCCGAAGCGATCAACCAGTTGCCGGTTGGAAACCGGATTTTCGGAGCGATGTTCTTCCTGGTGCTGATCGTGGCGGGCATCTCTTCGGCGATCTCTCTCACGGAAGCCTTCGCCTGCTCGATCTGTGACAAGTTCAACACGACCCGCAAGAAGGCAATAACGGTGATCTGCGCCATAGGCGTCGCGGGGAGCGTCATCTTCACGACCAGGGCGGGACTGCTGATCCTCGACATAGTCGACCACTTCATCAACAACTATGCGCTGGTAATCGGCGGCATCATGGAGTGTATTCTGGTCGGCTGGCTGCTGAAATCGCAGAAGATGCGACGCCACATCAACTCCTGTGGAGGCGTCGGGCTGCCCCCCGTGATCTGGGATCTCCTCGTAAGAGTGGTCACGCCGCTGATGCTGGCCTGCATCATTGCCACGGCCGTCTACAACGAGATCCAGGAGGCCTACGAAGGGTATCCGGTGACGGCGTTGCTGCTCTTTGGCGGTGGCATTCTGGTTGCAAGCAGGATCGGCTCGTTCGTCCTAAGCCACTTTCCGTGGACACCGGAAAAGCTCGCGCGACACCACGAACCGGAGGATGAGCACCTGCTGACGTAGAGTCGCGGGCGTAAACGAGGAAAGTGAGTGGAAATCGGACGCCCGGTCCAAACAAGTTGACATGCAGTCGGCAATTCAACTAAATTTAATGGTCTCTGCGTAACCCATAGCAGCTGGTGCAATTGTCAACAGGCTGACCACCGGGAGGATCGGAAATGAACGAAAACAGACCTCTGAGCGCGTCCGAAGCTGCCAAAGTGCTTGGAGTCCACGTAGAGACGGTGCGGCGTATGGCCCGCAACGGCAGGATCCCGGCTTCCAAAGCCGGCAGGGACTGGCGTTTCGACGCGGCTGAATTGCAGAAGCTGAAAGAGAAGAAGGCCGACGGTTGCGTGGGGCGTGTGCTCATAGTCGATGACGACTGGCGCATCCGTGACCTGGTGGACCGTGTTCTGCGGTCCGCCGATTTTGAGGTTTCGAGTGCTGCCAACGGGGAAGAGGGGCTGCGTTTATTGGACCGAGTCGCGCCGGATGTCGTCATCCTCGATCTCGTGATGCCCGGCTTGGACGGCGTCGAGGTGTTGAAACGCATCCGCCAGCGGCAGGATTTCGTGCCGGTCATAATCATGACGGGTTTCACGGACAGCGACCGCATGAAGGACGCCCTGGAGTATTCACCCGTCACAGTCCTGGCCAAGCCCGCCATGCCGCAGACGCTCATCTCGGCTGTCAAGGAACAGTGTCCCGGGTGAGGGGGACTGCCTTGGCCCCGTGAAGAACGTCATGGGCGGCAAGAAGACAGTGGGCCGGATTTGCAATCCGGCCGACAGGGAGTTGAGCGTACCGGCGAGAATGGGTAGCCTTCGGTCAGACCGTTTTCCTGTCATGCTCGCCACTCTATCGGCCGGATTGCAAATCCGGCCCACGTCCGGCTGCACATGTGTTCGTAACCTGGGTCGCCGGCAACGACCGCGTTGAGATCCGGACCGCCGGGCTCTCGGCAAACAGAAAGGACACACACCGTGAAACACAACAGTGTAATGATTCGGGACGGATGGGAGACCGGCGACAGGTCCCAGTCCGGAACGCTCAGCCCGCGGGATCATGGCGATCCTGTGCGCTACCGCAACATCTGGTTCAAATCCACCGCGAAGTGAGGCGCCGAATGAAGGGACTGATAGTAGCGTTGGCCGTCGCAGTGTGCATCCTCCGGGCCCAGGCGGAGGATTCATGGTTCGAAGCCCTGATCGCGATGAAGGAAGCTGCGCCGAAGAAGGCCGAAATCAAGGCGCTGAGCATATCGTCCGGCCACATGGCTGTCGCCTGTGGAACCGGGCCGAGTCCGGACGCCGGGCTATGGCGCAAACTGGCCGCCGAATTCCGTGACGACGTCTCCGCGACTGAGATGGAATGGGAGCGGAGCGACGGCATCTGGGGCGCCGACTGGAAGGCCGTTTCGTATGCCGATGTCGCCGGGCGCTACGCGGCCGCGGCGGTGCGCCCCGCGCACGTTGCCGCCGAGATCGGGGCGTTGGCGGCGAAGACGAAGTCGCCGCGGGAGCTCCGCAAGATCCGCGCGCTCTATCTCGTGTCACGCCGGTACGACCAGCTCTTCGAATCGCTGGCGGAGTTCAAACTGAAGGAACTGCGCACCACGATTGGGGACCTGTACGAGGCAAGCGCGACCGGCAAAGAGCTGGCGGCGCGTCTCGATGCTCTCGAGGAGCAGGCGGCCGCCTGGACGGAGGGCCCGCCTGCCGGAGACGTGTTCGACCGGTGGAAAGAGACCTGCGCCGTGTTGCGAATGGACGTGGTACTCAACCGCAATCCCCTGATCGACTTCGACAAGATCGTTTTTGTCAAACGGCACACGTACACGGCGAACCACTACTATACCGAGTTCATCAACTCGCGCTGGCTGCCGGGAGGGAACATCTGTGTGCTCGATCTCGAGACGGGCAAGGTCGGCGAGCTCGTACCCGAGCTCGAGAATGGGGTGTTCGGCCGCTTCGATATCGACTTCGATGCGCGACACATCGTGTTCGCGTGGAAGTGCGACAAGGACCAGGGCTACCGGCTGTACGAGATCGAGATCGACCCCGTTGCCGGCAAGCGTGTCGGAGAGCTGAAGCAGCTCACATTCCCGGAGGAGAACGAAGCGGAGATCGTCGAACGCTATCGGGTCGGCTACCACCACGGCACCGATGACATGGACCCCTGCTACCTGCCGGACGGCGGCATTGTCTTCATCTCGACCCGCTGCCAGTACGGGATCCTCTGCGACGGACCGGACATTTTTACCACCACGGTGCTCTATCGCATCGACCGGGACGGTAAGAACATGACGAAACTGTCCAACAGTTCCGTCAGCGAGGCGGCGCCCACGATTCTGCCGGACGGGCGCATCATGTACACGCGCTGGGAGTATGTCGAGAAGGGCGCCGTCAGCGTGAAGTGCCTGTGGTCGATGAATCCCGACGGGACGGGCTCGTCCGAGGTCTACGGCAACGACATCTCGCTGCCGCCGACTTTCCTCTACGGTCGGCCCATTCCCGACAAGCCGATGCACTACGTCATGCTGGGGACGCCCCACTATCCGCAAAACGGCATGGGCACGGTAATCCGGTTGGACATGACCAGGGACATCCGCACCCGCGAGCCCATGACCTACATGACCGCGGACGTGGACATCCGTAGTGAAGGCGGTTTCCATTTCATGATCGACGGCAACTGGAAGGGCGACCGCTCCGGCAAACTGGGGCGTCTGTTCAAGGAACCCTACCCGCTGTCGGACAAACTCTTCCTCGTGCCGTGCAAGGCCGCGGGATTCCAGTGGACCGACCCAAAGGCGTACGACCTCTGTCTCCTGGACGAGAACGGCAACGCGACGGTGATCTACGACGACCGGGAGATGTCATGTTTCGAGCCGTTTCCGCTCAGGCCGCGCAAGCGACCTCCCGCGTTGAATCCTCCCGTCGACGAAAAGACGGCCGCCAAAGGGTTGGCCACCTGTATCGTGACCGATATCTACCACGGGATGGAGGACACGCAGCGCGGTGCGATCAAGTACATCCGCGTCCTGGAGCAGATCCCGCGGCCCTGGGCAACGCGCCGCAGGTGGGGCGGCGACACATACGATCAGCAGCACGCCACGATAACAAAGAACACGCACCTCGGACTGCGCGTTCAGCACGGCGTCGTTCCCGTCGAGGAAGACGGGTCCGCGCACTTTGTCGTGCCCGCGGGGCGGAACATCTACTTCCAGGCCCTGGACGAGAACTACCTGGCGGTGCAGATCGAACGAACACTGGTCAACTACATGCCCGGCGAAACGCGGGCCTGCATCGGTTGCCACGAGACGCCCAACCAGGTGGCCAAGGTGTCGGCGCAGCGGCTGGACTCCAGCGCGGTCGCGGCGCTCGGACGACCTGCCTCCGTTCCCGGTCCTCAGCCGGGCGAGGAGTCGGGACAGCGCCCCCTCGATTTTGCGGCGGACGTGCAGCCGGTTCTTGACGCGCACTGCATCAAGTGCCACAGCGGCAAGGAGCCCAAGGGCGGTCTCAACCTGACGGGGGAGATGACTCCCATGTTTTCCATGGCATACGAGCAGCTCATCGAGCCGCGGCGCGGCGGTTTCGGCAGGAGGGGCAGGCCTCTGTTGTGCGGGCCGACGGTCGGCGAGAACCATCCCAAGACCGGCAACGTGCACTACATGCCGGCCCGGTCCTTCGGATCGCACGCCAGCGTGCTGGTCGCCATGCTTGCGCCGGGCAAGGTGAAACTGAAGGACCCGAAGCAGGCCGAGCTGGCGGAGAAACTTGCCGAGCGGCACAAGAAGATCAAGCTGTCGCGGGAGGAACTCCTCAAAATCTCCAACTGGGTCGACACCAACGCGCAGTTCTACGGCATGTACTGGGGCAGAAAGAACATCAAGTACAAGGACCACCCCAATTTCCGACCCAAACCCACATTCGAGCGGGCGGCATCCTACGTGAGTCTGATCCCGGAAGAGGAGCGGTAGGGGAGGGGGGGTGGGATGTGGGATCTCGAGACTTGCGACAGCGTCCGGAGTGTTTTCCAATTCCCGAGATCCCTCGACTGCGCTGCGCTGCGCTCGGGATGACAGGTCGTCCGCTTTGTCTGTCCGTGGTTCCTCCTTCTGTCGTGCTTGCGTCATGACTTCTTGATCTGCCTCTTTGGCGTGCCCCGGCGTTCGCGGCAACGTCGAATGACCGGTCCCCTGCGCCTCTCGGCAGACGACCTGTCATCCCGAGCGCAGCGTAGCGGAGTCGAGGGATCTCGAGTACCGCGATCACCTCCGGCGTTCTTCTCCGTCTTCTCGACACTAATCCCTCTCTTAGACCCCACTCTTAACCGGTTACGCTGACTCGCTTACTCGATCGGCCGTGGCCGCGGGGAAACTCGTTGTCACCAGGCCTTCACTGTGGGATAGTCGGCGCCGGTTCGATCATGTTCAAAACTGCCATCACGCTACTCGTTCTCGGGCTGGTTCTGTCGCTGTTGCCAGGCATATTGTTGGAGCCCCTGCGCCCGGGGGCTGTCGGGGAGGGTGAGGACGTGCAAGTCCACGGACCGTACCTCGAGCACCCGGACTGGGGCCGGCATTTCAACCTGTCGGACTACGCGAAGCGCGGCGAGTTTCCCGCCTACCAGGAATCGCCGATTCTCGCGCAACGGGTTCAGGCGGGGGAACTGCCGCCCGTGAAGGAGCGCCTGCCCGAAAACCCGCTCGTTATGATTCCCTGGGAAGACGTTGGCAGCTACGGCGGCAAACTGCGGTACACGGAATTCACGACGCGCTTCTGCCACTACCTGCGCCACATGAACAAGACTCCGCTGCTCGAGCCGGTCGCGGAACGCGGCGCGTGCAGTCCTTTCTGCTGGCCTGCCAACCGGCCCGAACCGGGCATAATCGAAAGCTGGGAGGTGAACGAAGACGCAACCGTTTTCACCTTTGCAATCCGGCGCGGGCTGAAGTGGTCGGACGGAGTGCCCGTCACGACCGAGGACGTGGATTTCTACTTCAACGCGGTGACGTTCAACAAGGAGGTGATTCCGGCGTTGCCCCAGCACTGGCGCTGGGGAGGCAAGCCGGTGAAACTCGAAGTTCTGGGGCCACGCACTTTTAGGCTTGAATTTGCGGCATCCTACGGCGCTTTTCTCGAGCGTATGACCAACATGAACTGGTCCCGCATGATGCTGCCCCGCCACTACCTGAAGCGCTTTCACCGCGACTTCGTCCCGGCGGACGAGCTCAACGCGATCATGGAGGAGTATGGCTACAAGCCTGAGGAATGGGGGCGCTTCTTTCTCAGTATCGGCGGCGACGGGTTGTACGCCGCGGCGTACGTGCCCGAGCGTATGCCGCGCGATCACGCCTATCCCTCTCTCTACCCCTGGATTCACGTGCGCCAGCCCAACCCCGGCGACTACGTGATGGAACGTAACCCGTACTACTACAAGATCGATCCCGAAGGGCGGCAGCTCCCCTACATCGATCGTCTCTTCCGCAGCTTCGTCAGCAACATCCAGATCCAGAACCTGAAGATCATGTCCTCGGAGACGGATCTCCAGTTCCAGTTCATTCGCCTGAGCGACTTTCCCATGTTTAAGCGCAGCGAGCTGCGTGGAGGGTTGCGCGCACTGCTCCTGCCGGCCTGGCAGGACCACATGCTGATCTATCCGATCAACCTGCACACGGCGGACACCGAGGTCCGCCGGGTCCTGGGCGACGTGCGCTTCCGTCGCGCGCTCTCCCTGGCGCTCAACCGCGAGGAGATTCGCGAGATCCTCTTTCTCGGGAAAGGGACGCCGAGCCAGCTCGCGCCGATGCCCGGTTCGCCCTGGCACGTGCCCGAATTCAACCGGGTCTGTGCGGACTACGATCCCGAGGCGGCGGGTCGGCTGCTGGATGAGCTGGGGATGCGCTGGGACGCGCAGCACGAGTATCGCCTGGCGCCGGACGGCAAGCCCTTTACGTTGCGTATCGATCTGTATGACGTCAGTCCGACATCCGCGCCCGGCGCCGAGCTGGCGCGCGAGTATTGGGGCGACATCGGCATTCGCACGCGCGTCGAGCAGATGGACAGCGGCCGTTTCTGGAATATGCAGGGCGCCAACGAAATCCAGGTGACCGTGTGGTGGGGCGACGGGTCGCACCCGGCGGCCCACTCGTTCATTTCGGGTTTCCTCATGACGAGGCTCTGGGATTTGTGGGACAAAAGCGACGGCCTCTCGGGCGAGGCGCCGCCGCCGTGGGCGCGGGAGCTCCTGCGCCAGAGGGAACGCTTCTTCGGGGCGCCCGATCCCGCGGACCGCAGGCAGGCGGGCGTCGAGGTCTTTCGTATCTTCACCGAGCACCTGCATGCGATCGGGACGCTGCACGACGTGCCCGTGCCTTTCGTTTTCAACCGCAGGCTCCGCAACCTGGCGGCGGGGCAGGTGAAAGGTATCTACGCGGTCGGCGTCGCCGAGGGAGCCGAGCAGTGGTACTTCGGGGAGGACGACTCGTGACCATGTGGAAATACATCCTGCGACGGCTGGGGTACATGGCTGGTCTGCTGATGCTCGTGTCGGTTGTTTCCTTCGTGGTCATCCAACTGCCGCCCGGTGATTACCTGACGATGTACATCCGTTCGTTGGAGTCGAGCGGGCAGAAGGTGGACCAGTCCGAGATCGATGCGATGAAACGGCAGTACGGGCTCGATCTGCCGATGCACAAGCAATACCTCAAGTGGGTG
This sequence comes from uncultured Victivallales bacterium, assembly GCA_964555035.1. Lineage (GTDB taxonomy): Bacteria > Verrucomicrobiota > Kiritimatiellia > UBA8416 > CAYOBW01 > CAZKRK01. Next base: position 12,711 of record CAZKRK010000107.1, read on the forward strand.
AGCGGCATAGTGCGGGGCGACTTCGGGCGGTCGCTGCAGTGGAACCGGCCGGTAAAGGAGCTGATCGGCGAACGGCTGACCCTGACCATCGCGTTGAACGCGGCGGCGCTCGTGTTCACATACGTCTTCGCCATCGCCATCGGCGTCTACTCCGCAACGCGACAGTACTCGATAGGGGACTACGCCTTTACGGTGCTCGGTTTCGTGGGGATGTCTATCCCCAGCTTTCTCTTTGCGCTCATTCTGATGGTCGTGTTCACAAATGTCTTCGGACTGAGCGTGGGGGGACTGTTCTCGCCCGATTTTGTCGACGCGCCCTGGAGCTGGGCGAAGTTCGTCGATCTGCTGAAACACCTGCCTCTGCCGGCGATCATCATGGGGACTGCCGGGGCCGCCGGATTGATCCGGGTCATGCGCGGTTCGCTTCTGGACGAGCTGAACAAGCAGTACGTCGTGACGGCCCGCACCAAGGGGCTGTCGGAGATGAAGATCCTTTTCAAGTACCCGATGCGCGTGGCCGTGAATCCGGTGGTCAGTACGATCGGTTGGGTGCTGCCCGGCCTGGTATCCGGTGGCGCGATCGTGGCCGTCGTGCTCAACCTGCCCACGGTCGGGCCGCTCCTGCTGACCGCGCTGCTGGCCCAGGACATGTACCTGGCCGGGACACTGCTGCTTTTCCTGTGCTGCCTGACGTTGGTCGGCACATTCGTCTCCGACCTGCTGCTGGCCTGGCTCGACCCGCGGGTGCAGTTCGGCGGGAAGGGGGGTGGCTGATGGGCAAGAACGCGCAAGGCGGCGGGGAGTTCGAGCGCTACTACGTGGCTACGCAATGGCAGCTCATGTGGCGCAAGCTGCGCAGGCACCGGCTGGCCATGTTCGGGCTCAAGCTGCTGGTCCTCGTCTACGCGGTCGCGACCTTCAGCGAGTTCTTCTCTACTTACGATGTCCAGAAGCGCCATCCCCGCTTCAGCTACAGCCCGCCGCAACGGATCAGGCTGCGCGACGTGGAAGGAAAATGGCGCGCGCCCTTTGTCTACGGCTGGAGGCTGTCGCGCAGTCCGGTGACGCACGAGTTGCAGTACGAAGAAGATCCGCGGCAGCGCTTTCCGATTCGTCTCTTCCGCCTGGGCAATCCGTACCGGATGTGGGGTGTGATCCCGGGGCGGCTGCGGCTTGTTGGGGTCGCGGAACCGGGCTACTTCTTCCTTTTCGGCACGGACAACCTGGGACGGGATATCTTCTCGCGGACGCTTACCGCCGCGCGGGTGTCGCTCTCCATCGGGCTGATCGGCGTGGCGCTCAGTTTCATGCTCGGATGTATTCTCGGCGGGATCAGCGGGTTCTACGGCGGATGGGTCGATATGTTTATCCAGCGTGTGATCGAGTTTGTGCTGGCATTGCCCAAGCTGCCGCTCTGGATGGCCCTGGCCGCGGCCGTACCCAAAGACTGGCCGCCTATCAAAGTGTATCTGACGATTACCGTCCTGCTCAGCACGGTTGGGTGGTGCGGGCTGGCGCGTGTCGTGCGCGGCAAGCTGATGAGCCTGCGGCACGAAGACTACGTGCTCGCGGCAGAGGTCGCCGGCGCCACCGACGCCAGCATCATTCGCCGGCACCTGTTGCCCGGTTTCCTGAGCTACCTCATCGTGAGCCTGACGTTGGCCGTACCGCACATGATCCTGGGCGAGACCGCGCTCAGTTTCCTGGGACTCGGCCTGCGTCCGCCGGTCGTGAGCTGGGGCGTGCTGCTGAGTACGGCGCAGGATGTCAAAGTGGTCGTGATGTACCCGTGGATCATGATCCCCGGGCTGTTTGTGGTGCTGGTCGTTCTGGCATTCAACTTCCTGGGAGACGGCCTGCGCGATGCCGCGGATCCGTATCATGAGACGAAGGGGTAGGGATGTGGGATGTGAGATGTGTGGTCTTGACGGGTGGTGGGCCGGATTTGTAATCCGGCCGAGAGAGGTGTGAGCATGTGTGCCGAGAATGGGAGGCCTTTGGACAGGGGATTCGCTTGCGATGCTCTGGACTCTCGCGGCCGGATTGCAAATCCGGCCCACGGTGGAGATGACCCGGCAGCCGACCGACCCGTTCTGACGGTCCGCAACCTGACCACTTGTCTCGAGCTGGACGAGGGGCGGCTGGTGGCGGTGGACGAGATGAGCCTGACGCTGAATGCGCGTAGGACGCTTGGACTGATCGGCGAGAGCGGGTGCGGCAAGAGCATGGCGGCCAAATCCGTCCTGCGCATCCTGCCGAAATCGGGTCGGATTGACGCCGGCGAGATTCTGCTGCACGAGGATGACACGAAGACGACCGACATCGCGAAACTGTCCGATACCTCGCGGCGGATGCGTGAGATTCGCGGGGGGCGGATTTCGATGATCTTCCAAGAGCCCATGACCAGCCTGTCGCCCGTACACACGGTGGGCGAACAGGTGTGCGAGATGATTCGCCAGCACGTTACGCGCGATCGTGCCGAGGCGCGGGAACGGGCGGTCGATATGCTGACGCGGGTCAAGATATCCAGACCGGCGCAACGCATGAAGGAGTATCCGCACCAGCTTTCGGGTGGACTGCGGCAACGCGTGATGATCGCGATGGCGCTGGCGTGTCGCCCCGCGCTGCTGATTGCCGACGAACCGACCACTGCCCTGGACGTGACGGTACAAGCCCAGATCCTGAGCCTGGTCAAGGATCTGCAGGCCGACATGGGGATGTCCGTTCTGTTCATAACGCACGACCTGGGCATCGTTGCCAGGGTTGCGGATGAGGTTGCCGTAATGTACCTGGGCCAAATCGTGGAGCAGGGACCGAAACGCGACATCTACCGGAATCCGCTGCACCCCTACACCCGGGGATTGATGGCCGCGGTGCCACGTCCGGGCGAGGGGAGGAGACGGCGGCTGCCGGCAATCGCGGGAACCGTGCCGCTACCGATCAACCTGCCGGAGCGGTGCCGGTTTCACGAGAGATGTCAGCGGGCGAAAGCGGGGGTGTGTGACGCGGGGATTCCGAGACTGGAGAAGGTGGGCGAGAACCATTGGGTACGCTGCTCCAACGCCGTCCCGTCGGGCGGTGTGTCCCAGGGTTGAGAGAAGGACAGAGAGGTTGGTGGGCAATGCCGGCCTTTGTAGACTCGCCGGAGGGTGCGCGCAACGCGCGTGCCCGGAGACGAGACGCGGGTTGGACCGGCCTGCGCCCTGCGGTGCGTCTCCGGGAGACGCACCTGCGGACGCTCTACGAAGCGAGGGCGTGACTGCGTTGTGGTGAGAGAGGGATAGACGATGAGTAAGCCTGGCGACAGAGTACCACTGCTGTCCCTCCGGGGCGTGAAGAAGTACTTTCCGGTGAAGCGCGGGATGTTCCGGGCTGCAACGGAATTCGTGCGTGCGGTTGATGACGTCGATCTCGATGTCTTCGAACGGGAAACGCTGGGACTGGTGGGGGAGTCCGGTTGCGGCAAGACCACCCTGGGTCGTTGCATTCTGCGGTTGCTTGACCTGACTGCCGGCAGCATTGCGTTCCGCATGGACGCGGAGAGCGTTGATCTCGCCTCGCTGAGCAAGAAAGAGCTGCGTCCGTTGCGTCGTCACATGCAGATGGTCTTCCAGGACCCGTACTCATCCCTGGATCCGCGCATGACGGTGCTCGATATCGTGGGTGAGCCGCTGCTGGCCAACCGCATTGCGTCGGGTGGGGAACTGACGGCTCGCGTGAAGGAGATCATGCAGGCGGTCGGCCTGGAGATCGAGCACCTCAAGCGCTATCCGCACGCATTCAGTGGTGGGCAGCGCCAGCGGATCGGGGTGGCGCGCGCATTGGCGCCGTCACCGAAACTGATCGTATGCGACGAGCCGGTCTCGGCGCTTGACGTCTCCGTCCAGGCGCAGGTTATCAACCTGCTGATGGATCTGCAGGAAGACTTTGGGCTGACGTACATGTTCATTTCGCACGACCTTGGCGTCGTCGAGCACATCTGCGACCGGGTGGCGGTGATGTACGTGGGACGGATCGTAGAGCTGTCCGAGACGGAAGCCATGTTCAAGCGGCCGCTTCATCCGTACACCGAAGCTTTGCTTGAGGCAGTGCCCGTTCCCGATCCGGAAGTGGAGGGCGAGCCCGTGCTGATGGGGGGCGACGTGCCGGACCCGGCGCACCCGCCGCCAGGGTGTACGTTCCACCCGCGCTGCAAGTATGCCGTTGACGCGTGCCGTACGCAGGCGCCCGAGTGGCACGAGGTGTCGGACGGGCGGTGTGTGGCTTGTCATCGGGCGGAGGAGCTGGAGCTGCGTGGACGGTGGTCGGGAGGTTGATCTGGAGACGGCGGACTGCCGGCGTCCCCGAAATTACAGAGCGAAAGGCAGGATCCGCCTTGAGAACGCGAGTAGGCGTATGAGTGTGTTGTGGGCCATCGGTGTCTTCGTCCTTACGATCGTGTTCTTCACGGTCCTGACGTGGTTGGCTGCGCGGCTGGTGGGAAAGGCCGCGGGCGCGAGTGCGGCCCAACGTTTCCACGACGCGGAATACATCATAGAGCACGGCAGTTTGCCGGAGACGTGGCAGAAGCAGGTGGCGTCTCTCGATGACGAAGATCGCCGGCGCGCCCTTGCCGCCAAGCGCGAAGAGCTTCTTCGTTTCTTCCGAACCGCGCCGGTCTTCGAGGATGAAAAGGTCCGCCGCGAGTTGCTGGAGCGGCTGACGCGGGCTACTCCGTTTCAAACCGCGGCTCGTTCTTGATGAGAACGGGCCGCAGGGCGTCGCGCCAGATTTCGTAGCCGGGGCGGTTCATGTGGAGATTGTCTTTCACGAAGATGTCTTTGCGGGGTTGGCCGTCTTCACCAAGCATGCCGGTCGCGATGTCGACGTAGGTCAGGCGTTTGTCTTTCGCGCATTGCGCGGCGATCAGCTCGTTTGCTTCGACCATGTTCGGCCACATGCTCCAGCGGCGGATGCTGGGCTTGATGCAGATGAAGTAAATCCTCGTCTCGGGCAGCTCGGTGTGGATCTTCTTGACGAATGCGCGAAAGGTATCGGCGATCTTGCGCGGCGCAACGCCCTGGGCCACGTCGTTGTCGCCTTCGTAGAGGACTATGGCGCGCGGTTTGTAGGGGAGGGCGACGCGGTCGGCGAAGTACAGCGCCTCGTTCATATTGCTGCCGCCGAAGCCGCGCGGGATCACCGTCAAGGGAGCCATGTCCTCGGCGACCGTGCGATGCCATCCCCGAATGCTTGAACTGCCGAGAAAGAGGATGGCGCCGGCCGGCGGCGGGTTCTTCTTGTCCGCGGCCTCGAACTTGGCAATCGCCCCTTCAAACCGTTTGGGATCTGGATAGGGCTTCCCCGCATCGTCGGAGGTCTGTGTCCATCCCGTGGTGGTAATCCCGAAAACGATGGCCGTGCAGATGATGGTCGCGACTGTGTTCATGGCAAATCTCCGCTGCAGTGGTTGCTTCATTGGTGGGGGAGGGTAGCAGAAAGGGCGGGCAAATGGAAACGGCATTGAGTTTTCTACGTTGATGGGAGAGGATAGGCGCTCTTGAAATGAATGGAGGAAACACCATGAGTATCGAACTACGCACTGACTGTGACTATGCCCTTCTGGTCCCAACCAGCATGGGTGTTCGTCTGACACCGCCCAACGGGCAGCCTTTTCATTGTAGCGACACGTTCAAGCTCCAGGTGACGAGCGCGGAGTCGAACGTGGTCAGCACTTCGTCGTTTCTCGGGCTGCCCGTCAAGGTCCTGACGGCCTTCATCAAGGGCAGCCCCATTTCGCGGCTCATCAAGGACGATCTTGCCCGGCGTCATATCGACGTCGAAGGGCCGGTTATCGACCAGGGCGGCCCGTGGGGGTACCGGCACCAGTTCAACCTTGCCGACCGCGGCTACGGTTCCAGGGGACCGCGCGTGCACAACGACCGCGCCGGGGAGGTTGCCCGCACGCTCAGTGTGGACGACTTCGACCTGGATCGCATATTCGGTCAGGAAGGTGTCCAGATCGTGCATCTTTCCGGTCTTTTCGCGGCGCTCTCGCCGGCTACCAGCACCTTCTGCCTGAACATCGCCAGCTCTGCCAAGAAGTACGGTACACGAATCTCTTTCGACCTGAACCACCGCGCTTCTTTCTGGAAGGGGCGGGAGCAGGAGCTGCGCGAGGTCTTCACGAAAATTGCCGGCGTGTCCGACGTCCTCATCGGCAACGAGGAGGATTTTCAGCTCTGCCTGGGGATTGAGGGTCCGGAAGCCGGCGGTAAGGACCTCTCTGCCAAGATCGAGAGCTTCAAGGGAATGATCGGGCGCGTGAAGGAAAGCTATCCGAACGCAAGCGTGTTCGCGACCACCTTGCGCGAGGTCGTCAGCGCGAATTGCCATAGGTGGGGGTCGATCCTGCACGGGGACGGCAACTGGCACGTTGTCGAGCCGCGCGAGATCGGCGTTCTCGACCGTATCGGCGGTGGCGACGGTTTCGTGGGCGGTCTCCTGTATGCGATTCTGAGAGGCTGGGCGCCGGAAAAGTGGATTCAGTTCGGCTGGGCCAGCGGCGCCCTGGTCACGACGCTTGAAGTAGACTACGCCCAACCGGCGGACGAAGACCAGGTGTGGAGCATCTGGTCAGGCAACGCGCGCGTGAAACGCTAAGCAACTTTTTTTCGCTTTTTTCCGGAATAGGCGTCGGCCGGCTTCTTCTTTGGTGGTGAAGAGTCAACTCTCACACCAAAGGAGGTCGTCATGATGCTGCTGGCTGAAATCGTCTGCGTGAGCGTGTTCGTGTTGGGGACGGTCTGGATCCTGTGGCACGGTGCCGGTGTTGCCGTTCCGGCGGCAACGGCGTTGTGGTTGGTCGTGTTTGCGTGTGGCGCCTATGGGCAGGACCGCTTCCTGACTCCTGACGAAATGGGAACATGGGTCCTGTTTGGCTGGGTGGCATGCGTTGTCTACTACGGAATTGTCGCGCTGATGCGCGGCGTTGTTCTCAAGGCTGCAGCAAGGGAACACATACGGTAGGGCTGTCTCAGCCTCACGCATTTCCTTGTCGTGGGGAATCCGCGGAACGCCGCGACGAGCCAAGTTCCTGGTCAGCCCCGCCCCCGGGCGCCGGGGCCTTGGACAATTCGGTAGGGAAACTGCAAACCCGCCCTGTCATCCCGAGCGGAGCGGAGCGGAGTCGAGGGA
>CAZKRK010000108.1:0-19790 GCA_964555035.1 uncultured Victivallales bacterium
GCTACCCGCGCACGGGACGCCCCGAAACCTCGGACGGCCGCGCGTGGTCGGCAACCGCGTGGCGCGGCGAACGCGTGCACGGCCAGTTTGTGCTTCACTCAAAAGGCGGCGCGGACAACGTGCGGCTTGCCGCCGATGCGCTGCAGGGACCCGACGGAGCGGTCATTCCCGCCTCGGCGCTTGAGACCTTTTTCGTGCGGTACACCGTGGGCGAGGGACAGTTGCTCGGAGACATCTTGGAGCCCGCCGACTACGTGAACATGACGCCGGGCACGAGCCGCCCGGTCTGGCTTCAGATCAATGTGCCGGCCGACGCTAAGACCGGCGCCTACCGCGGCAGGCTGACAGCGACGACCACGGGCTCGCCTCCGGTCACCTTCGACCTGTCGGTCGAGGTGCTCGGACACACCTTGCCGCCGCCGAGCCGGTGGTCCTTTCACCTCGACCTCTGGCAACACCCGTGGGCCGTGGCACGCATTCACAACCTCGAACCATGGTCCGATGCGCATTGGAAGAAGATGCGGGAAGTGCTCACGGTGGCGGCCGATGCGGGCCAGAAATGCCTGACCATAAGCCTGGTCGACCGTCCATGGGGGCAACAGACTTTTGACGCTTTCGGGCCGATGGTCAAACCCACGCGCCGCAAGGACGGCAGCTGGTCGTATGACTACAGCCTGTTCGACCGCTACGTAGCTTTCGGTTTGAGTTGCGGCATAGACGCACAGATCAACTGCTACTCGATGGTGCCCTGGGGCAACATGTTCTACTTCCAGGACGAGGCGAGCGGGCAATACACCCACCTCAAGGCGGCGCCCGGCAGCAAGGAATACCGCGAGTTCTGGGCTCCATTCCTCAAGGCGTTTGCCGCGCATCTCAAGGAGAAGGGCTGGTTTGACATCACCACCATTGCCATGGACGAGCGGCACCTGCACGACATGAAGGCGATGATCGCGCTGGTCGACGAGGTGAGCCCCGACTTCAAGATTACGCTCGCCGCCAACAAGAACCTGGAGTCAATCATCGACCGCATTCACGACTACTGCTTCGCGATCAAGTTCAAGCCCAACCGGGACCTGAACAGGCGGCGGAGTGCGGCGGGCAAGAAGACCACGTATTACGTATGCTGCGCACCGAGAAAACCCAACACGTTCCCCTTCAGCCCCCCGGCCGAGAGCACGTGGCTCGGTTGGCGCGCGGCCGCGGAGTCATACGACGGCGTCCTGCGCTGGGCCCTTTGCAGCTACACGCGCGACCCGTTCGCTACGACCGACTACCCGCGCCGCAAGTGGCCCACCGGCGACTGCTACCTGATCTACCCCGGCCCGCGCAGCTCGATTCGTTTTGAACGTCTGCGTGAAGGTATCCAGGACTACGAAAAGGTCCGCGCCCTGCGGGCAACGCTTGCCGCAAAGGGTGAGCAGGGCAAGGCGGCGGCGAAGGAGCTCGATGCGATTCTGAGCAACGTCAAGCACGGTGACTACACCGCGATTGTCAAGAGGGCCAAACAGTCCTTCGCGGACCTGGCCCGACGCATGCAGTAGAGGGGGATTAAGATGCCCGACAGCGTGACGCACCGTCGCCACTGTATCGACGTAGTGGTGCTGGCATGGGTGGCTGTCGCAACCATGTCCGGGCCGGCGTACGCGGCCCAATTCGTGGACCGCACGGCAGAGTGCGGGCTGAAGCCGGGCGGCGGCGCGGCTTGCTGGGTCGACCTGGACGGCGACGGATGGGTTGATCTCTGTTGCGGCGGCACCGCCTGGCACAACAACCGCGGTGAGGCGTTTTCCGTGATCACCAACGGGCTGGGGCCCGTGGTCGCCGCGGATGCCGACAACGATGGTTTCGTTGACCTGTTTTCGTGGTCGAAGAAACGTGTCTATCGCAACCTGTCGGGGAAGTCGTTCGAGCCGCTGACGATGCCCGCTCTGCCTGCAAGCGCGTCATGCGGTGCGTGCTGGGGAGACTTCGACGGGGATGGGTTCGTCGACGTCTACGTTGGTGGATACGAGCACTGGGGCAATGGGATCACCTATCCTGACATGGTCCTGCTCAGCGACGGGGGCCGGCGCTTCACGCTTGCGTGGACTGACAAGCGCTATCGAGCCCGCGGCATCACGGCGTGTGACGTTGACCGGGACGGCGATGTCGACGTGTACGTGTCGAACTACCGCCTGCAACCGAACGTGCTCTGGCTCAATGACGGAAAGGGGAAGTTCCGGGATGCTTCCGAGCCGCAGAACGTTTTGGCCACAGAGGACGGCTTCCGCGGCGGTCACTCGATCGGCGCCGCATGGGGCGACTTCGACGACGACGGCTGGGTGGACCTGTTCGCGGGCAACTTTGCTCACCGGGACAACCGCGGCAATCAACCTCAATCGCGCTTCCTGCGCAACCTGCGCGGCGAGGGTCAGGCGACGTTTGAGAATCGGGGTCCCTGCGGCGTGTTCTACCAGGAGTCGTACGCCTGTCCGGCGGCGGGGGACTTCGACAACGACGGCGACCTTGATTTGTTCTTCACGACAGTCTACGGCGTCGCGTCGTTCGGCAGGAAGAACTTCGCGGTTCTGTACCGCAACGATGGCGGTTTCGTTTTCAGGGACGCAACGCAGGCGGCAGGCCTGGCCGGAATCGCCAAGACGTACCAGGCGGCATGGGCGGACTACGACAACGACGGCGATCTGGATCTGATTGCGGGGGGCAGACTGTACCAGAACCAGTCTGCCGGCAATCGCTGGTTGAAGGTGCGGCTGCAGGGAGACGGCAAGCGGGTGAACCGCTCCGCTATTGGCGCGCAGGTGCGGCTGACAGTGGGCGATAAGACCCTCACGCGTCAGGTTGAAGCGGGCACGGGGCAGGGGAACCAGAACGAGCTCTGCCTGCATTACGGGCTCGGCAAACACACGGCCCCCGTGCGGCTCGACATCCTCTGGCCCGGTGGCCACACGCAGGTGGTTGAAGACGTCAAGGTCGATCGGCGTATAGACGTGGTCTACGCTCCATCACAACACGATTGATGAAGCCGTACTCGCGCAGCGGAGCCTCATAACTCCTTACGTTGCGGAAACGGCGGTGACACCATTGATTGATGATTAGCGATTCATGATTGATGATTTCTGAAGTCACAAATCATCAATCGCTAATCATCAATCAGACGAAGGTGTCACGCTCATCTTCCGCTGTGCCGTTCTCCCTATCGACGCGGGAATCCATGTAATCGACGGAGCAACAAGCTCATGCGCGGAACGAATTTCCGCGCTGCAAATGTCGATCTCTCTCCGGCAACACCTCTTGATACGGCCCCAGTGCCGGCGCCACGTGCACCGGGCATTGCACACCGCCGAATTGGAAGTCACGGTCAGTTGGCTTTGCACAGGCGGTGCGAGGTCTGCTAGTCTGCCTGTCTGTGAGGCTGCCGGGAAACGAGGACATCGAGTAGGCATCAAGGAGATCTGACATGCGAGCGAAAGCGACCAGGCAGGCTGTGGCCGTACTGACGGCAATTTTTGTTGTGACTGGGGCGGTTCATGCCGAAACGGCGGCGCAGCGGGACCGTCGCATGGCGTGGTGGCGCGAGGCGCGTTTCGGCATGTTCGTGCACTGGGGGCTGTATTCGGGCCTGGCCGGCACATGGCAGGGAAAGAAGGTCGCCGACCGCGGCGGCATGGAGTGGATCCAGCAGCGCGTCAAGGCCGACACCTGGGAGTATGCCCACGCAGCAGTTCCCCGCTTCAATCCCACCAAGGACTTCGCCAAGGAGTGGGCAGCACTGGCACGCGAGGCGGGATGCCGCTACGTGGTGTTCACCTCCAAGCACCACGACGGCTTCGCCCTGTTCGCGTCGGACGTCACCACGTACGACGCCAAAGACCTGGTCGGCCGGGACCTGTGCAAGGAAATCGTCCACGCCTGCAAGGCCGAGGACTTGAAGGTGGGCTTCTACCATTCGGTGATTGACTGGCATCACCCGCAATACGACTACGTGGCCGCCGGCCCCCTGCCGCACCCGCGGAAGAGCAAGCCGCTGCCGAACGGACCGCGCAACCACGCCATCTACGTCGACTACCTGCACCGCCAGGCAGAAGAGTTGATGACGGGCTACGGTGACGTGGACGTGATCTGGTGGGACTATTCGAAAAAGGGGTGCGAAGGTCCCTTCTGGCGCGCGGACGAGCTCATGGCCATGGTGCGCAAACACCAACCCGCCATCGTCAGCAACAACCGGCTATACCACATCACTTCCCCCAAGGATTCCTCACACGCTGACCGGCTCAAGGCCTGGGACCCAAAGCAGGGAGACTTCACCACGCCGGAACAACACATCCCCGCAACCGGCGTGCCGGGTGTCGACTGGGAAGTGTGCATGACGATGAACACGACCTGGGGATTCAGCGAGCACGACAAAGCCTGGAAACCGGATGAAACGTTGATCCGCAACCTGGTGGACATCGTTTCCAAGGGCGGCAATTACCTGTTGAACATCGGTCCGAAAGGCGACGGCAGCGTGCCCGCGGAGAGCGTCTCCTCGATGAAAACCATCGGCCGCTGGATGCGCACGAACAGCGAGAGCATCTACGGAACCTCCGCCAGCCTGTTTCCCAGTCTCCCGTGGGGGAGGAGCACTACCAAGGGCCGCACGCTCTACCTGCACGTCTTCGACTGGCCGACGGACGGTAAGCTGCTGCTACCCGGCCTGAAAACCAAGGTCGCCGGGGCGCGCCTGTTGGGGACCGATGTCAGTCCGAAAACTGAAATGACCGCGGAAGGCACCGCGGTTGCCCTGCCCGCCGGGGCACCGGATCCGATTGCCTCGGTTGTCGCGCTCGAGCTGGCCGGGGATCCGGTGGTCTCTCTGAACGAGAAGTGAGAAGAAGATCATGCGTTTGAGGGCTCTGTTGGGCATCGCGTTTTTGCCGGCAAGCGTGTCCGTCACTCCGGCGGAACAGAACCCCCTGCGGTTGTGGTATGACAGGCCGGCCGAGAGTTGGGTGAGGGGCAGGGCTTCGGTGTCCTCCTAAAGACATCGCGTAGGCCCCGTGCAGCGTGGTTGGGGTCGAAAGATGTTGCTCTTGCAGAGTGCCCCCAAGGATAGGTGTTGCGTTTTCCGCTTTGATCGTTGATCCTTCCGTCGGATTGCCGGCCAACAGGATGTTGTGTCAGAAGATATGAAAGCGATATTCGTACTACTAGCTGCCATCACATGCCTCGTCTCTTGTCGGACCCCTCCGTCGGATGAGCCAACCGTTCGCTATCGTCTTATCGGCCAGATCGAGGCCTTTCGGGAAGACGGCGGTGTCCGCTACTCGGACTTCGTGGCCGATACGGGCACACCGTCCATTCAGGGCGGCCAACTCGTTCTCCAGCCTACCAAGAGCGACGGTGCCGTTCACGTCACGTTCCGACGTAGCAGCGACCGGGTGATCTTTACGCTTGAGGGCGTCCCAACTGAAGGCACACTCAACTCATGGACGCGGTTGAAGAAGAGAGAGAGCAGCACTTTCGGACCAGATACTGAATGTGAGATTTGGTTCGGAACAACAGAACCGGAAAAAGAATGACAAAGGAAGACTGCAATGCAAAACACCAAGCGCCATGTTCTTGGGCATTCCATCTGTATCGCATTACTCTTTGGCACAACCCTATCTGCTCAGGAGAAGGCACCAGTGGCATATGACGGACCAAAAGAGAATCTGCACATATACCTTCTGATCGGCCAATCGAACATGGCTGGCCGAGCGCCATTTACGAAAGAAGAAACAGGCGTCGTCAGTTCTGAAGGGCTCAAGGCCATGGACCGCTGGCATTTCGATGCGAAGAGCATGAAACTCCTGGGGCGAAGATATGCAGAGGAAGTACTGAAGATACAAATCAAACAGAAAGCCGAAGGCATGGAACGCGACAGGTGACGGCTGCCGAGGAGAGGCGGCCTCTATCTGCAGCCATGCCGATCGTTGTTCGCCACAAGGAGTATCACGTGAATAGAGTAATCGCGGCCGTTCGCCTGCTTTCGTCCTTCGCCTTCTTTCTGGTAATCGTGCAACTCGAGGCCAGCCAAACAGTGAAACCCGTGACGTACAACAGTGGTAGATTGGAGAATGGGATCATCGCGGTTGTTTTTGACTTGGACCATGGCACCCTCTCCATCCGGGACGCGAAGACCGACGAGGAACTGCTCTCCGATGCGCGGTTCGGGCTGCCTTCCGGGGAACCGCCGGGTGAGGTCGCCCTACTCGAGACCGAAGAGGTGCGGGACGCCGTCGGCACGGGTAAGCGCGTGATCCTGCAGGTAACGGACTGGAACCTGCTCCGGTACGGTTCCTTCAAGTCCAGCGGGCGCACGCCGGCCCGTCGACTGTTCTCGTATACGCTGTACGAGAACCGCCCCGCGTTGGTTTTCGGGTTTGGTCTGAAGACACCCAACTACATCAGCATGCGCCTGATGGGAAGCAAGCCGCTTGCCGGGGGGCGCCTTTTCGGCGGTCGGGAGATGAGCCGTCCGATGACGCTCAACGGTGCCGCGGGAGCGGAACCCACGCTGGTGCGGGAAGGGTTGTCACGTATCTCCGCAAACAGCCTGATGCTGACGGCCGCGATAGGGGGGGAACGCCGCACCGTGGTGTGGGGCGGTCTGGCCTACAACGAATTCGCCGCAATCTCCACGCTGCGCAACGGTTCGCCCGGCTGCTTTGCAGAGGATCCCGTCGGTCGACTGGTGGACGAGGACCAGACATACCTGGCCGCCGACAGCTTCTACCTGGATGTCCACACCCGCGAGCCCTTCGAGGCCCTGGAACGCTACGGCAGGACCATGCGCCTCGCCAACAACGCACGGCCCAACGTCTACGACTTCCCTGTCCTCTGCGGATGGAGCGTGAGTCATATCAGCAAATTGCCCAACGTCAACAACTCGGCCAAGCTCGTGGAGGAGCTCGGTCACGCGAACAACAGTGGGCTGACCCGATACACGCAGGTTTCACTGCGCCTCGAACCTGACAAGTACCACTTCGATACGGAACAGGGTTGGTGGGACGACGCCCATATGCGCACCTTCAAGCACCTGGTCCCGCCGTACGAGTCCATTGCCTCCTGGAGCAAGGCGCTAACGGCCGCCAACGGTGTGCCCTACATCTACATGCAGTTGGGGATGCCCTCCGACGACTTCGCCCGGGAGTTCCCGCAGTATATGCTCTTCAACGATGCCTCCGAAGTCGACAAGAAGACGCCCGGATACAACAACAAACGCAACCGGAAACACCCGCATCACCAGCCCTACGTAACCTACGACTACACCGACGGGGAGTTCTCGAAACACTTCCTCAAGGCGTGGCGCAAGCTGCGCAAGGACGGGATTCGCGGAGTCAAGGTTGACTATCCCGCCACGGCCTGGCGTCCCGAGGGAGGCTTTGACGACCGCTATGCCACCTGCAATGCCGCCTACCGGCGGGCATTTCAACTGCTTCGCGAGGCATGGGGGGAAGACGGGCTCATCGACGAACGGAACATCGGGGAATCCGGCCGCCCCTGCCTGGACGTGACCGCGGGCCTGGTGGATACCCAGCGCACGTGGACCGACTCCAACAAGTTCGTCCCGGAGATGATCTCCAAGAGCGGGCTGCGCTGGTACAAGAACCGGACGGTGTTCAACTACTATTCAGACACAAAGGCGCTGCACAACCTCCCGCGGGAGGTGCAGGAATCGCTGATCACCATGAACTTCCTGACCAGCGGTCGCCTGGACCTGTCCACTTCCTTCTCGCTCTTCACACCTGAGATCACACGCATCGCGTCCCGCAGCTACCCCCACTACCGCGAGCCCGTTTCAGCGCGGCCGCTGGACGCATTCACGGGCATCGCCAACCCGCAAGTCTACGACCTGGAGCGCGCGCCGGGGTGGCACCAGGTTGCCCTCTACAACACGGGAGAGAAAGAAGCCGTCGTGTCCACGGCGATCAGTGGCGAGCGTGTGGACAACGCCATTGGGCTCGATCCCGAAGCGAACTACCACGCTTACGATTTCTGGTCGGACGCCTACCTGGGCAGGCTCCCCGGAACCGCGCGCCTGGAGCGGACACTGAAGCCGAACTGTTGCGCCATGATCTCCCTGCGCCAGGCCAGGCCTCATCCCCAGGTCATCAGCACCAGTCGCCACCTGCTCCAGGGGTGGGTCGATCTGGCGGACGTGCGCTGGGATGCCGAATCACGTACGTTGAACGGCACGGCCCGGGTCATCGGCGGAGAGCCGTTCAAGGTCGTCGTAGCCAACAACGGAGCCAAGATCAGCGGGGTCGAGGCCAAAGGCGCGTCGCATGAACTGAGCGCACAACCGGACGACCTCACCTGCCTGACCGTCTCGACTCCCGACAACGGGGACGTGTCGTGGGAGTTGAAATATAGATGACCTGGGTAGCGCTGCGCGTCCTTTTCTCCGTCCACCGGAGACTGAACAGCCCCGGAGGGGCGGCATGATAAAGCCTGGGGTGGAGCGCAGCGGAACCCCAGGGGGGGGGTGGACGCGGAATGCCGCCCCTCCGGGGCTCGTGGCGTTCTGGCTGACCGGAAACGAGAGGCAGGGCCGTGCCCCGCCTGCGCCCTCCGGTGCGGCCGCCGGCGGCCGCACGCTACGGACGCTCTACGAAGGGCGGTCGTTCGCCTTGCGTTGGGGGATATGGGAGCAAGAGAGCGAGAACCACTTCGTTCCGCTTTGCTTGCCACGTCGGGACGGTCCGGGTAATATCGGCATCGTCATGACAAAAACCGAATTTGCGCGACAGCTTTCCGACCATCTCTTCTGGGACGTGGACCGCGCAGGAGTAGACGTGGAAGCGCACCGACGGTTTCTTATTCCCCGCGTTATGGACCGCGGTACCCTTTCAGACGTGAAAGCGGCCTGGGAGTTTTACGGTGAGGAATGTGTGCGTGAGGTGTTGCTGAAGGCCGCCGCCTTGAATCGGAAAACGATAGCATTCTTCGCCAACCAGTTCAATGTGCCGCGCGAGCGGTTTCGAGCTTTCCGCGACCGGACGGAGACATGGACGCAATGACCCTGCACACCGAAGCCGTATCTCCCTGTCTACTCGCGCTCATTCGCGAGCTGATGCAGGACGAAGCCCTGGGCGACTTCTATCTGGTTGGCGGCACGTCACTCGCACTTCGCTTCGGCCATCGCGAATCGATGGACATCGACCTCTTTGCGCATGAACCCTTTGACGCTCCGAAACTGGCTGCGCGGCTCAAGGAAGAGCATGGCATGCTCGAAGCCGAGACGGCGGCAAACACCGTTCGCGGGGTAGTTGGCGCAGTCAAGATCGACCTGATCGCGCATCGGTACCCGCTGCTGAAACCGGTCGAGCAAATCGATGGTGTACGCCTGGCGTCGGTAGAGGACGTGGCGGCCATGAAACTCAATGCAATCGCGAACCGCGGGAGCAAGAAGGACTTCTGGGACTGTGCGGAATTGCTTCGGCTGTTTGCCCTGGCGGACCTGCTCGACCTCTGCGCACGCAAGTACGAGGGCGACAGTCTCTGGAACATTGAGAAGTCGCTCTGCTACTTCGACGACGCCGAGTCCGAACCGGATCCTCGCGACTTGCGCGGTCAGGGCTGGGAACAGGTCAAGGCGAGAATTGGAAAGCACATCCGCTTGTAAGGAGGAAGTCGTGAAACTGGATCTCATCACATTGGCAACATTGGTTTTTCTGGGTGCGCAGGCATTGGCGATGGCAGAGGAGGGCAAACTTGCGCCGTTTCTGGGCGAGCCGAAGCTGGACATTCAACAGGTCTTCAAGGGCGGCCGTTTCCCCAATGTTGTCGTCGCGATGGACGGTTCGGTTCTGGCGTTATGGAACGGGGTGAAGGTCCGGCGCAGCGAAGACGGGGGACAGACCTGGGGCGAGGAGATTCCGGTCGGAAAGGGTCACATGGGCGGGGGTGTCACCGTGAATGAGCGAACCGGTGACATCTTCGCTTTTGTGGGTGTCCGACATCCCCCGACCGCGGAGACGGTCTACCGCAGCGCGGACCACGGCAAGAGCTGGTCCGCGGCCGAGGTCGAGATCAAACCCGACAGCAAGGGCCACAAGCCGGAAATGCACATGAACGAGCACGGGATCACGCTGCGCCACGGCAAGCACAGGGGACGCCTGCTGCGGCCGGCCCGCTACTACGGCAAGAAGAACAGCCGCGCGGAATGGCCCACCCACTACACGACCGCGATCTACAGCGACGACGACGGCAAGACGTGGCGCACCAGCGAACCCTTCCCGGCGTTCGGCACGGGGGAGGCCACGGTGGCTGAGCTGTCTGACGGACGCATCTACTACAACTCACGCCGGCACTGGGCGCCGGAGGGAGAGAATCCGCTGCGACGCTGGACCGCGTGGAGCGACGATGGCGGCGCGAGCTGGAAGGACCTCTCAATCTGCGAGGCGCTCCCCGACGGACCGCAGGACAGGAGCTACGGCTGCATGGGCGGGCTGGTGCGTCTCCCGGTCAAGGGCAGAGACATCCTGCTCTACAGCAACTGCGACAGCCCGGGCGGGCGCAAGCGCGGCACGGTGTGGGCGAGTTTCGACGGCGGAAAGACCTGGCCTCTGAAGCGGCTGGTCCATGAGGGCGGTTTCGCCTATTCCTCGCTTGACGCGGGTCGTCCCGGGACGCAGAGCGCCGGATGGGTCTACCTGCTCTTTGAGAGTGGCGGCGCCAAGATGGCGCGCTTCAATCTGAGCTGGGTGCTCCAGGGCGAGAAGACCGGCGACGGGGTCGTGCCGGCGCTGGAGCAGGCTGATTGACGGTTGTCGATTGACGAATCCAGGTCCGTGAAGTTCTCAACTCACAAATCCCCAATCGCCAATCATCAATCATTCTCCCCTTTCCAGCACTGCACCGTACCGTTCTCCAGCGTCATGTAGAGCCGACCGTTGGCGGCGATCAGGCCGTCGAAGACGGGCGGGGCATCGATCTCGACGCGCTGTTTTACTTCGCCGTCCGTCTTGGAGACTGCCACCAGGACGCCGCCTCTCTTTCCGGCAAGTGACGCCTCCTGTTCTTCCATAGCCTTGCGAACTTCGGGTGCCTCGGCCCGAATGTTGGGTTTGGTTTCGTCCAGCACATCCGGCGGCCCGGCGGCAATGAGCGTATCGCCGGCCAGCACCAGCCCGCGCGCCAGGATGGGCACGTTTGCCTCCCAAATGAGACGAGCGGCAGGAGCGCGTCTCCTCTTCTGCCCCTTCTTCGGAGGAGGGGGCGGCATGGGTTTCCTGGGTTCCGCGAACAGGCGGTATTCGAGCGGTGTGGTCCAGCTGAAGTACTTCTTCAAGCGGCCGAATCCGTAGACGTTCTTGTCGTCGTAGACGAGGATGCGTCCGGCCGGTTTGCGCCTGCCGGTGTTCGAGTAGCCGTGACGGTGACTGCACAGTTCGCCGTATACCCAGTAGGAACGATGGAACCAGGAGTCGTCCAGAAAGCCGTAGGACGAGAAGAGGTGCACCTTGGCCTCTGTCGGCATGTCACTTTGCTTGGCCTTGTTGCCGGGGTAACGGATCACCTTGTTCGGCGGCAACAGTCGCCGCGTGATGCGGTCACCCTCGAGCCTGAAGACGCCCGCCCGCATGAAGATACAGTCGTCGGACGCGGAGAGAACGTCCGGGCATCCGACCAGGCGCTTCTCCTCGGAGCCGGTCAGGACGCGGCCGCCGGGACCTTTGCCGTCGAACGTAGCGTGCGAAAGCACTGCGCCCGTCGCAGGGTTCAGGCGGAACATCTGCAGCCCGCCGTCAAGGAATGAGGAACGGCCGGCCACGAACCAGGCTTCGCCCTTGCGGATGAGGATGCTGCCGTGAATCGGCCAGACGGATTCCACCTGGTCCCACGCCATCAGGCGGCGGTCTTGCGACACGGCCCGGAAACGCCAGACGAGGGCGCCGTCGGTGGCCCGCAGGCAGTACACGCAGCCGTCTCGGCTCCCGAAAAGGACCATTCCCTCGTGGATGGTAGGCGGCGAGTCGACCCGCCCCCCGGTAGTGAATGTCCAGGCGACCTTGCCGGTCTCTTCGTCCAGCGCGTAGAGGGTGTGGTCGTGAACGGAAGCCGTGTAGAGCCGGCCGGCGGCCACGACCGGTGCGGTCAGTTTCCCCGACAGCTCGGTCCTCCAACCCGCTGCCAGGGCGGCGGGGGAGGCGCATGCGGCGACTCCGCTGCGGGCCGCATTGTTGCGGTAAGTCGGCCAATCGCCGGGCTTGGCCTTGGCCGCACCCGCAACTTTCCCGAAGGCGGAGCCCTTGGTCAGGCGGCTCTTCTTCACGTCAATTCCCGACGGGACTCTCAGCCTGGGAGCGGCGAGAGCATTCAACCCGTTCAGTTTCATGTCGGCGGAGCAGGCGCAGTCGTGCATCGGGGCGTAGACCAGGCCGTTGGCGGGCATGATTCCGTAGAGGCACTCGCCGCGGACCCAGTGGTTGATCGTCCAGTGCTTGGTCTTCATGTCGACGAACTCGATGCCTTCCTTGGACATGAGGAGAAAATCCTCGGTCGCCTTGGAGCGATGGCAGCGGTGGTGTATGAACCAGACGGGGTCCTCTACGTCCTCGACGTAGTCGCAGACATGCTTGCCTGTCATGAGGTCGGTCGCTTCCACGACGTTGTCCTTCGGGTCTTGGGGTTTCAGCCAGGTGGTGAATGGGGAGAGCACCTTCTTGTCTATGACCAACAGGTCCTCCGGCGACTGGTAGCCCGAAGTGTAGTGGGGCGCCTCCCAGAGGAACCTGCCATCCTTGGCGCTGAGCGCGACCATCTTGAGGGTCTTGCCCTTCATGTGCTGGCCGTAGCCGCGGCCGCCGGCGAACAGGACGACCCCGTTGTTGACGACGAGGGTCGGCATATACCCCGTCGGAATGCCAAGCTTGATGTCGATCGCCTCGACCGGCTTCGAAGTCCAAGACTCTTTGCCGGTTGTCTTGTCGGCAGCAACGATGCTCTCGCCGTTGTGGAAGTAGAGGGTTGTGTCGTCGACCGCAAGCGTGCCGGGCAGGATCTTCGACGCGAGCTGCCAGCAGGCTTTGCCGCTTCCGGTATCGATCGCGACCAGCTTGCGATCCCAACCTTTCCAGAGTTTGTTGATCGGGTTGCCCGGCGCACGCGCATTGGCCGCATAAAGATCTCTCGATTCCTTCTCCTCCTCCGCGCGAGGGGAACCCGTTACGGCATAGAGCAGGCCGTCATTCAGGGCGAGCTCCCAGGCGTTTGCCGTCTCCGGGTATGTCGCAAGCGTCTTGCCTGTCGCGGCGCTCAGTTTCGACACCGGTTCGCGCAGGCCCAGGGTCACGTACACGTGTTCCGGTGTGGCGACCAGCAGACGCGGCAGTTGTGCGGGACCGCTCTTCAGGGGCGTGAAGCGGGTCCACCAGCGCGCGATCGGCCGTTTCCACAGGACTACGCCGTTAAACGCGTCTCTCGCAATCAGTTGCCAGCGGGAGGGCAGGATGATCGAGGCGGTCGAGCCTTCGTCGAAGATGTAGAACACGCGGTTGCCGGAGGAAACCATGGCGCTGGTGCTGGCCATGTGGTCGTGGTGCCGTCCCCAGCGCGGGCCGGCAACCCATTGGAGGTGGGCCGGCGGCGCGATCAACTTGTCGCGGCTGACAGCGTTCCCGGTAGAGTCATACATGTAGTGCGTCCACTCGTCCATCTCGTCGGGACGAGGCTTGACGACTCTCTCCCACCGGCCACCTTCCCCGATGTAGGCGACCCCTTGCGGCACGAGCACACGCATGATTTCCGCTCTCGGGAGACCGCTGTTCTCCTCGACCAGCAGCAGGTTGACAAGGTTATCGATGTAGGGCAGGCGCTCACCCTCCCAGAGGTCGACGGAAACCCTGCCGTACAACCCCCGGCTCTTGACGAGTTTGCGTGCCTGGGCTGCCTTCCCTTCCGAGCGCGCGAGTCCCTGCACAAGGAATCCCCCGGCTTCGCCGAGGGTGGCAGCTATCTTGCCGTCGCCGCACCCCGCGTGGACGGCCAGTCCTCCGCCGATGTTCTCGGCGGCCTTCATGATCTGCGCCGTGTCTTCCGCGACGGCAGGCGGCGTGAACTTGGCGCCCATAATTGCGGCGCACGACAGGACGAGGGCGAGTTTCAGGGATCCGTTCATGTGAGTCTCCTGTGGATTAGTGAACTTTCGTATAGCACCAATATGGCCTCCGACTCAAGACGGAGAGTGAGAAGGCCCGGCCAACCCCGCGGTTGACGAGGAGTTCAGAGAGAGCGGATGTGACATCCAAACTCACGATCGTGAGCCTGGATGTCACATCCGTCCATTCAAGGCGCACGTTGAAGGTCGATGTCTTTGCGAACATCCCCTCCGGTCTCGACACGGTTTGTCCGCTCAGATCGACTCGGCGCCACCTTCGTAGACTCGCCGGAGGTTTGCGTTGAAGTGAGCAGGGAAACGGCATAGATTGGATTTCGCTTTGTGGGGAAGATGAAAAGGAGATCGGGAATGACCAGAGTAAGGTCTCTCTTGTGCTTGGCGCTGGCGGGAGTGCTTTGCATGCCAGTGGCGGGTACCGCGTTCGCCAGGACCTTGGCCGACGTCAGGGCCATCTATGAAAGAGAAGCCTCGAAGATCGAGCAGGAGCACGAGTCGGCCTTGGCCAAAGCGCTCAAAACATACGGCGTATTGCTCGAT
This sequence comes from uncultured Victivallales bacterium, assembly GCA_964555035.1. GTDB lineage: Bacteria > Verrucomicrobiota > Kiritimatiellia > UBA8416 > CAYOBW01 > CAZKRK01. Next base: position 14,681 of record CAZKRK010000108.1, read on the forward strand.
CGTACGATACAGGACGTGCAGCGTGAGGGCAATCTGGATGAACTGATAAGGTTGCGGGAAGAGAAGGCCCGTTTTGAACGGGAAAAGGCGCCCCCGGGGTCGTCCTCGGTGGGAGACATGGCCGCACTCCGCCGGATGGCGGTCGCCTACGAAGAGCACAAGCAGAAAGCGGGGATCGCCAAGCACAAGGCCACCGTCTCCCTGGCGGACAAGTACATTGCCATGCTCGACAAGATGTCGAAGGAACTCGTGCGCTCCAACAGGATCGACGAAGCTCTTGCGGTGAAGAAGGAAATCGAGAGTGCCGAATTCAACCAGGCCGTGGCGTCGGCCGCTTTGAAGCAGCTCGAACCCGCACAGCCTGAGAAACGGCCCGTTGTCCGCCGCCCGATAGCGCCCAAACCACCGCCGATGTTGAGCAAGCTCACGGGACCGGTCCTGCGCTACTCTTTCAACGACGGCGGGAATAAGGTCAAGGACATGAGCGGAAACGGTCACGATGCGAAGCTGCACAACGTTTCGTACGTGGACGGCGTCGAAGGCAAGGGGATTCGCTTCTCGAGCAGCAGCACGTATCTGCTCTGCGAGTCCTCTCGTTTCAAGATGGGCGGCTGGCGTGAGCTGACGGTGTCGATATGGGTGCAGATGAGGGGCTATTCGACGTATGGCAGGATGATGAGTCGCACAAAGATCGGCATGCCCAACGGCGTTTTTGGAATGACCGTCGGAGGGAAAGCCGCCAAGGGCGGGTTTGGAGTTGGCCTGGAGGGTGGTGACCGTCTCGGAGTGACGATCCCGAAGCTGCGTACCCGCGACGAGTGGTATCACCTTTGCGGCGTCTTTGACGGCAAGTCGGTGACATACTACGTAGACGGCGAGATGGCCGCGTCCGAAAAGGCCTCATCAAAGACACGGAACAAGCGGCTCCGGGAGGAGGAACCGGATTCCGCGCTGGTGTTGGGGAAGTGCGGCTGCCGGTTCAGCTGGGGCGATACCCATCTTGTCGGCGCCACGGATGAGCTGGCGATTTACGACCGGGCGCTGTCGTCGTTGGAGGTCAAGAGCCTGTACAAGCAGTACAAGTGATTCTTCAAGCTGAGAGCTAGCGTATCTTCGGATGGAGCCATAGAGAGTGATCGTGCCTATCCGAACCGTTTTGGTCCGTTACCAGGACGAGTTTCCTTGTTGGCTTGAAGCTGAGTTCCACGTCTTGGAGTTTCTCCTTCGTAACTGGATTGCTATTGTAGACGATGCCCTCATTCGTTTCGACCTTGAAGATCACGTTGCCTCTAGCGTCGTGAGTGTCCACGACAATCGTTGCGCGGAACTCACGAATCGGCGTCAGGAACTCGTATTCAATACGTGCCCGCGCGTGTGCCATAATAAACTCAGACGCTTCGCATTTCCTTCCCGCGATCGATCGCGGTTTGTTGCTCAAGAAGTTATCTTTGAACCATCTGCCCCCTGTGGCTGACTTGGGCTGGATCTTCTTCAGGTCGCGCCACTTGGGTGGGGTCTTCTTCTGGCCGTGCCTGTCTGCTGGGTGGCTACCAGAGCGTTTCGCTTCAGCCGCTACGGTCAGTTTGGCTGAAGCAAGCAACTTACTTGACGCCACTCGGATCCGTTCCGCCTCAACAGCAGTTGCCTTATCCAGCTTGTCCGATGACACCAATGATCGCTGAAGTCGCAGCAACGCAGAAGAGTAATGTTGACTAAGGTCCACGACTTTCCTGGCCTTGTCTGCCACCAACTCCCTTGCCTTGGCAGCAAACGACATCTGGATCTTCCTGATCTCTGCCAGTTCTGCGAACTCGTCTGGCACTTGCCGGACTACCCGAAAGCGTTCAACCTCGTTCTTAACTGCCAAGGTCTTTCCCAGATCGCCGGCCGTCTTGACGTCAGCCAACAACGCGGCAAGCGCGTTTGTGTATTGCTGGAACAACACATTCACTCGTTCCCCATGAGTACGAGTGATAGTCTCTAGCTCCTTATCGTAGGTGGCTCTGAGCGTCTCGACGTCTGTCGCTGTCGCATGGCCCGCCAGAGCAAAGGCTAACCCGATGATCAGGGTCGTCTTTCTCATTCCCTCCCCTCCTGTTTGGTCCGGTAGGACTGTGGCCGAACCAGTGCACCGTCCGTAGTCAAGACGTGTTTCATATCGAACAGGTCTACCTCTAGCTTGTTTCAGGACTAACGAAGTAGCAGTTGACGGGCAAGGAAATCCAGCAATTCTCATTATGCCGATCTCGGCCAACTTCAACACAAATGATGGCGGATGCGGGGAGGGGAGGGCAAGGAAGAAGTCTGTCGCTTTTCGAGGTTTTCGTGTGCGGCAGCCTGAACAAGGTGTCAGATTGGCTGGCACCTGAGCGGATTGGGGCAAAATCGAGCGTAAACGGGGCGGGAAACGGGGCGGGGACAGACCTTGACCCAAGCGTAACATCCAAACGCACGATCGTGAGTCTGGATGTTACTCCCGTTCGTTCAAGGTCTGTCCCCGTCTCGCCCCCGTCTCGCCCTGTCCCCGTCTCGTCCCCGAACGCCCACCCGTTCAAGGTCTGTCCCCGTCCCGCGGATGTGACTTCACGGTCGCGTAGGTTGGCCTATGCCGCCCCTACGGGGCTCATGCAAAGAGGGGGGCGCAGGAGTCCTGGGGTTCCGCTGCGCTTCACCCCAGGCTCTATTATGGCGCCCCTCCGGGGCTCAGTGCCCATTTCCTTTTTTCCCGGGACGGGAATCGGGACCGACGGGACGAAACCTTGACCCTGGCGTAACGTCCAAACGCACGATCGTGAGTTTGGATGTTACGCCGGTTTGTTCGAGGTCTGCCCCCCCCCCGCGATTGCCCTCCGGCGACTCGGGCCTATGCTGCCCCTCCGGGGCTGACGCAAGGGGGCGCAGGAGTCCTGGGGTTCCGCTACGCTTCACCCCAGGCTCTACTATGCCGCCCCTCCGGGGCTCAGTGCCCCCATTTCCTCTTCCCAAGATCCTTGACCGTCGTGGTTCGTTTTCCTACGGTCTCGTTCGAGGATGTGCGTCTGTTACCTTGAGCAAGCGCGAAGATAGGGGCGTGCAACCATACAACACAGAGACAGGGGAGGTTCGCAATGGTATTTGCCGGTTTACTGGGGGGCGTTTTGCTGTACGCGGTCGTACGCGTCCTCCTGAGTGGATTCTACACGGTCCGCCCGGATGAGCGAGCGGCGCTGACCAGTTTCGGTTGCGCTGTCCGCCTGGGAGCCGGCGGCAACGAGGCTGTAGCCTCGGAGGAAGATCTCTCCGAAGAAGAGAGGGAACGCTACCACTACCCGGCCTTGCGAGTCATCGGTCCGGGTGGTCCCTACTTCAAGTGGCCCTGGCAGAAAGTCCACAAGGTCAGCGTGGCCACGGTAGCCACCGATGTGACCTGGGACCCGACCAAGGCCCAGAACACCATCGAAGCCGTCACGAAGGACAACCTGACTACCGGTGTCAACGGGCAGATTCGCTATCGCATCAGCGAGAGCAACCTCTATGCATACCTGTTCGGGGTTCAGAGTCCGCTCGAGCACGTGATGGGCTTCTTCGTTTCCGTGTTGCGCGAGCGCATTGCGAACTTCGTCGACCCCAAGGGCAGTGCGCTGCTGGGGGAGGACGAGCTGGCCGGGTCCGGTGAAGAGGGGGCCTCCGTGGAGCTCTCGGAGGGCGTATCCATCAACGACCTGCGCAAAAACCTCCCGTTGCTCAACGACTACATGGAGCAACAGTGCCGCAGCACAGTAGGCCGCTACGGTATCGAACTGGACGCGGCCCTGATCACCGAAATCGATCCTCCCCAGGAGGTCGACCGCGCGCTCTCCGCCATCAACAGCACGCGCAACCAGGTTGCGGCGGACATCAGCACGGCGCGGGCGGACGCTGAACAGCAGATCACGATGAGCAAGCGTGCCGTCGATATTGCCACCAACAACGCCCAGGCTGAAGTTGCCCCGTTGCGCGAGCTCGCCGGGACACTCAAGCAGATCAAGGGTCGTGGGAGTTCGGCGGCATTGAGTACCTACCTGCGCAACATGCGGCTGCCTCTGCTCGAACGAACGGTGCGAATTGTCCAGACTTGCGACGAGGGTGATGCGGGAAAGGGGGTGAGCCATGGATCCTAGAATCATAGGCACCGTTCTTACCTTCTTCTGCGGGCTGTTCTTGATTCCGATCGTGCTGGGTATCACAAAAGGCTTGGGGCTCTATGGCGTAGTTCACGAGTGCGAAGCCCACGTGTACACTCTGTTCGGGAGAGTCCTGGGCACGCTGGATCAGCCGGGCCTGCAGTTTCCTCTGGCGACGTTCGGTCCCAAGGCCATTCTGGTGCCGTTCTTCGGCAAGCGCTACAAGGTCAGCACGGCCCTGCGCCAGCACTACCTGCGTTCCCAGATGGTCAACTCCGAGGAAGGCACGCCCATGGGCGTTGGTATCTGGTACGAGATGCAGGTTATCAACCCGGTGGATTACCTCTTCGTGAACAGCAACCCGGAGGGTTCGCTGCAAGCGAATGTGGCCAGCTCAGCCATCTCCGTGTTGAGCAACCTCGAAATGGAGAAGATGCTCGAGGACCGCCACAGCCTGAGTCGCACGGTACGCAGCAGCGTTTCGCCGCTTTCCGAGAAGTGGGGCTACCGGCTGGGTTCCGTCTACATCCGCAAGGTCGAGTTCACGGACCGGCAGATGGTGGATAACATCACCGACAAGGTCGTAAAACGCTTGATCCAGGTAACGAGCGCCATGAAGCAGGACGGCGAGAACCGTGTCGGTCTCATCAAGAGCGAGACCGCCAACAAGGTGTCGCAGAAGATGGCCGAAGCAAGCACGGCGCGCCCGCGCGTGGTCGGGGAGGCGCTGAATGCCATTGCCAGTGACGATCCCGAGATCCTGGCGGCTGTGCTGGACGTCATGGAGACCGAACGCCTGATCAAGTCCGGCGCACCGGTGGAGATGCTGCCCGCGGGGGCCAGCTTTATCGCCGAGCTGGGCCATGCGGCGCCGCGTCCGCCCAGAAGGGTGGCGGCGGGGTGAGCGGCAACTATGGCCCTGGAAACGGCAGTTACCGGTGATCGGTTATCGGTGATCGGTTATCGGT